>DATJWE010000041.1:0-37972 GCA_035501475.1 Puia sp.
GTCAACGCACGTTTGGCTCCGCCAACTGTTGCAGCACATAATTTTAATCGTCCGATATTTAAAATATTAAAGGCAATCACGTGACCTCTTCCGATCTCGCCCAGCACATTTTCCACGGGTACTTTGCAATCCTGAAAATACAATTGCACCGTGGATGAACCTTTGATCCCCATCTTATGTTCTTCCTGGCCCTGTGTGAATCCTTCAAATCCTCTTTCAATAATGAATGCAGTGAATTTATCTCCATCCACCTTGGCAAAGACAGTATAGATGTCTGCAAAACCTCCATTGGTAATCCAGCATTTCTGTCCGTTCAGCAAATAATATTTTCCATCCTTGCTCAGGGTGGCTGTTGTTTTTGCACCGAGCGCATCACTCCCACTATTGGGCTCCGTTAGTCCGTATGATCCTTTCCACTCGCCGCTTGCCAGTTTGGGAATATATTTTTGCTTTTGCTCTTTGCTTCCGAAATATAAAATAGGTAAAGTGCCGATTCCTGTATGGGCAGACACGGCAACTGAAAAAGAAAATCCACCGCCAAGCGCTTCATTGACCAGGGTGGAAGTAATGAAATCCTTTCCCAATCCGCCAAGGTCTTCAGGAACAGAAGTGCCCAGCAAACCCTGCTCCCCGGCTTTTTTCATTAATGAGGGCATTAGCCCTGGTTCCAGTTTATCGATTCTGTCAACCACAGGCAATATTTCCGTATCCAGAAATGAATTGCACATATCTTTTACCATTTGCTGCTCTTCGTTGAAGTCTTCCGGTATAAAACTGTCATAGGCAGAACTCTCTTTGATCAGCCATTCGCCACCTTTGAGCGGAGCTTTTTTTTCGGTTGAGGTTTTCATAAATAAAATTTAATGATGAATAATTTATTTGAGATTGTCGTATACAATTTGCAACACAGATTTACAAACATCAATTTTGTCCGCAGGCACTCCTCCTAACGCTTCGTTGAGAGTTTCTTCAGCAAGTCCCATGGTTTGCTCCTGCATTTTTTGTGCGAGCCTCGTAAGGTAAATGAGGTTAATCCTCCTGTCATCAGAAGAAGCTACTCTTTTTACCAGTTGCAGTCTTTCCAGGTTATCTACCAGCCTTGTAATGCTGGGTTTGTCACGAAAAGTAGCAATGCACAATTCCTGCTGGCTCTTTCCATCTTCTTTCCACAAATGATACAATACACTCCATTGTTCAATGGTCAGGTTAAGACCTGCCGTATTAAATTTTTTTTGAAGCCGCCGGGCAATGGCAGTCGATGCTTTGCCTGTGATAAAACTATATAATTCTCCTCTTTTGAATTGGTTGTTTGGCATATAGTTAGTTAAACAACTAAACAAATCTATGCTTTAATTCGGATATCTGCAAGTTTTTCCAACGCCTTTTTCTCTGTTATCAAGTCTATTTAAATAATTTCGATTCAGTAGTTTTATAGCAGTCATGCAATCATTTTTTTTATCATATAAATCTTCATTGATTCATTACCAAAGAGCTGGCGATGGGGGCAGGTTGATCATCGGGCTCCATGGTTATGGTGAATCCGGAGATGCGTTTGATTTCCTGGAAGCTGATCTGCCTTCTGATTTTTCATTGATTGCTATTGATCTGCCATTCCACGGAAAAACAAGCTGGAACGAGGGTTTGAACTTTACTCCCGCTGATCTCATTACTATTATTAACCGCATTGTCGAACCCATTTTTTCCCATGAACCAAAAATTTATCTCATGGGCTTCAGCCTCGGTGCCAGGATAGCGCTCGGAGTTATAACGCAAATGCATAACCGAATTGAAAAAATCATTTTGCTGGCGCCGGACGGCCTGCATTCGAATGGCTGGTATTGGTTCGCTACACAAACCTGGCTGGGTAATCACCTGTTCAGTTTTACCATGCATCATCCCGGTTGGCTTTTTGGCTTTATTAACATCTGTAATAAAACGAAACTGATCGGCCCCTCCACACAAAAATTTACCATGTATTATATCCAGACTGATCAGGTCAGGAATGAGTTGTATCAGCGTTGGACGTCGATGCGCAATTTCAAAAATGATCCCGGTAGAATAAAATCGTTGATCTTTAAAACTAAAATTCCCGTGCGCCTGATATATGGTGAATTCGATCGTATCATACCGGTTGAGTCAGGAAAAAAATTCAGGGAAGGAATAGAAAATTATTGTGATTTGAAGATACTTGACTGTGGCCACCAGGTATTAAATAAAAAAAATCTTGAACCGATATTGCTTTCATTAACTGAATAATAAAACAGATCACTTTCACGCGATGCAAGTTTTTTTTTATATCATTTTATTTTTTCTGTTCGGCTATGCTTTCCTGATAGACTATTACAGACGATCGTGGAACCAGATTCCCTTATTCTACTCCGGGACTCCTGAAGCAAAAACCAGGATCACTGTGATTGTTCCCGCACGCAATGAAGAAAAGAATATTGCTGATTGTCTGCAAAGCCTTTTGAAACAATCTTACCCACAGGAATTGCTGGAAATAATTGTAGTGAACGATCATTCCACAGATCACACGGAAGAAGTGATCAGGTCCTTCCTAAATCATTCCAAAATAAAACTGATTAATCTTCACGATTATATCAACGACTACAATTTGCCGGCATATAAAAAAAAGGCCATCGAAATTGGCATCGCGCAATCAAGCGGCGAATTTATTCTGACCACTGATGCAGATTGCGTCGCTCCATCACAATGGGCTAACCTGATGGCCACAATGCATGCCAGGCTGGACGCAACTTTCATAGCAGCTCCTGTCAGGATTGAAGATGGTTCTTCCATACTTTCCGTTTTTCAATCGCTTGACTTTATCTCACTGCAGGGCATTACCGGGGCGGCAGTATATAAAAAATTATATTCTATGTGCAACGGCGCCAACCTGGGATATCAGAAATCTGCATTTTATGAAGTCGGAGGCTTTGAAGGAATCGACAAAATCGCTTCCGGTGATGATATGCTCCTGATGCACAAGATTTATAAAAAATTCCCTCAAAAAATATTTTTTCTGAAAAGCCCTGATGCAATAGTCTCTACCAGGCCCATGACAGACTGGAAATCGTTGCTGAATCAGCGTATTCGTTGGGCCAGTAAGGCCGATCAATACGACGATAAAAGAATTTTTTGGACATTGTTGTTTGTTTACCTGTTGAATTTCTTCCTCCTCTTTTTTTTGGTTGCTTGCTTTTGGAATATACAATGCGCAATTTTATTTTTCGTACTGGTAATAGTCAAAACAATTATAGAATTTCCCTTTGTGTATACCGTTTCAAGATTCTTCAGTCAAAAACACCTGATGAAATATTTTCTTTTCCTCCAGCCTTTGCACATACTGTATACTGTTATTGCAGGCGCATTGGGAAAATTTACGCATTATGAGTGGAAGAACAGGAAAGTAAAATAACACGCTTCTCATCATTTAATTTTCGATTTAATTAATCCTAATCTGTAAATTCATGCATGGTACGAACCGGCTCATCACTTCAGCGAAATATATGGAGGCGATTGCGGAAAAACAAAGGGGCAATTTTCGGGATCATTATTATCACCATTTCGGTCATACTTGCCATCGGAGCTTATTTCATTGCTCCTGACCATTCTCCGGATGCCAATCGCATGATCGTTGAAATCGGGGGCAGAAAACCTGGATTCACACAACAGTTCCTGTTGATAAAAAAAGAAAGAAAAGAAGAAACACATTCCTTTTTTCATTTTTTGTTATTCGGGGAAGAAGATATTTATGATTACCTCCCCATCAATAGTTATAAACAATCGAACGATAGTCTCATTATACAGAAATTCATCGATGAAGGCGTGGAAGAAAGAGTAACATATCCGATGAGCAGGATACAAATTAATTCAGCGACCTGGAGAAATATGTACAATATCGAAACAAAAAAATTCTGGCTGGGTACTGACAAATATGGCAGAGACATTCTAAGCCGTTTGATCCTTGGTATTCGGGTGAGCCTTGCCGTTGGTTTGATTACGGTTGTCATCTCGCTGAGCATCGGCGTGTTGCTAGGAGCCATTGCCGGATATTTTGGCGGTAGAGCCGACGATATCATCATGTGGCTGCTTAATATCATCTGGAGTATACCTACCCTGCTGCTGGTCTTTGCTATCACATTGTTGTTGGGAAAAGGTTTCTGGCAGATATTCGTAGCCATTGGACTTACCATGTGGGTGAACGTAGCAAGGATTGTCCGGGGCCAGATCTTAAGTGTTCGCGAACTCGAATATGTCGAGGCTGCGAGAGCATTGGGTTTTTCTTCTTTCAGAATTATTTTCCGTCACATTCTTCCTAATGTGATGGGGCCCGTGATGGTCGTTGCCGCTTCTAATTTTGCATCCGCCATCGTGATAGAAGCCGGACTTAGTTTTTTGGGAATTGGTGTACAGCCTCCACAGCCAAGCTGGGGGCTGATGATCAAAGAAAATTACAATTTCATTATTACACACAATCCCATGCTGGCGCTGGCGCCGGGATTGGCCATCATGTTACTGGTACTTGCTTTCAATTTGTTGGGAAACGGATTGAGAGATGCTTTGAATGTGAGAGGATGAACTAAACCACGATCATTCTCCCTTAAATACCTGTACATTCCTGGAAAAACTTTCTTCGAGCGATATAAAAGTCTCCGTGCGTTCAATACCCTTGATTTTTTGAAGTTCATCATGCAATGCAAACCGGAGCTGGTTGATGTCTTTACAAACAATCTCAGCAAACATGCTGTAATTGCCAGTCGTGTAATTCAGACGAACAATTTCAGGAATCCTGCGCAATTCTTTTGCAACGGTATCATAAAGTGAACTTTTTTCCAGATAGATTCCGATAAAAGCAATGACATCATATCCCAGTTGTTTTAAATCTACATTCAGTTTAGTACCTTTAACGATACCAAACTCCTGCAGCTTTTTGATACGAACATGAATGGTGCCACCGGATACAAATAATTTTTTTCCCAGGTCGGCATAAGAGATCTCAGCATTATCCATCATTTCGTGGATGATCTGCAGATCCAGTTTGTCGAGATTTAATTTTCCGTGCATTTTGGACAGGTTATTTTTAATTTTTTCTACTAATAACTACAAATATTTGCATATTATCGAATATTTCCAAATTTTTTTTAAATTTGATACAATAAATAAATCAATTTGTTTAATATTGCATGGTCAATACGACTATACTGTGGAGTGATGGAATCTTTGGCAGACATGCCCTCTTGTCTCGGGGGTGGGGAAATGGGATAAACGTAGCATAATGCCGGTTCCGGCCAAACCGGAGCCGACTGGGGTTGACCACCGCAACATTGTACTACAGCTAACTACCCCGTGGAGGTTCGAATCCTCCCTCTACAGCTTCCTAAAAAACCAAAAGCCCGTCTGGATTGAGTTTCAGGCGGGCTAATTTTTTGGATGACCGTTGGGCGTTTGTCTAAAACCGTAAGTCGGAAAGAATTGCCTTTTATTTTCTGATATCATCAATTGTACTCAACACTTCCTTCGCCAATAAGGTAAGTTTTACATATTCTTTTTCCCCAACCATTTCTTTTTTGATCAGTTTACTGCCCATTCCTACAGCGCTTACTCCAGCCGCGAACCAGGTCCGAATATTTTCTCGTTCAGGTTCCACGCCGCCGGTGGGTATGAATGAAATATCAGGAAAGATTTCTTTTACGGATTGCACAAAAGAAGGCCCCAGTAGATTGCCGGGAAATAATTTTACAAATGAGATCCCGAATGCTTCTGCCTTCATGATCTCGGTGGGTGTCATACAACCCGGTATCCATAATATTTTTTCTGAATAAGCAATATCAAAAACATCTTCAGGCAAACCGGGGCTGATTAGAAAATCAGCACCCGCATCAATGAAAGCGCTTGCTGCCGAAGCATCTTTAATCGTTCCCGCCCCGAGGTACATACCGCTTAGTTTCTGATCGCAAAGAAGTCTTAGTTTTCCAAAATTTTTCAGGGCTTCATTTCCCCTGTTGGTATATTCAACGACTCTGCAACCCGCGTCGTATAAGGCTTTCAACAGATCAGCGCTGACCCATTCTGAAGGATGAAAATATAGCGGCACCAGGCCCTGGGCCCTGATCACTTCTCTAATCTGAATTCTTTTATCCATGTTTCTTTATTCTGGATTGAATAGCCGCAATATCCTGCTTTGTAATATCACCCAATTCATAAAATTTCCCAACTGCTGCTGCTGCTGCAAAGTTGATGATTTCCTTCGGAGTATGGTCATGATACAATCCATAGATCAGTCCCGCCATAAAACAATCTCCGGTTCCTACTTTATCCACGATGTTCTCTGCGATAAATTCTTCTGAAACATAATATTCATTGTTCCTGAACAAAGCAGCATAATATTGTATTCCTGATTGCCCATGATCGAAGCGGAAAGTATTCGCAATCGTTTTGCATTGGGGAAATTTTTTATAAATGGCGTCGCATGTTTTCAGGGCATGATCCAGATAATCTTCTTTTTTGCTTTTTTCCTGCAGGGCGGGATCCGGTTCAACGCCGAGCAGCACGTGAGCCGACCAGATATTTCCCATGATCACATCACAATAAAATGCCAGTTCACCCATTGTCCCGGCTGATTGTCCGGAGTTCTGCCAAAGTCTGGCCCTGTAATTCAGGTCAACGGAAATGGTTATGCGCTTTTTGACAGCGGCTTCAAGTGCTTCCCTGCAAAAAGAAAATGTTTCTTTACCCAGCGCCGGACTAACGGCGCTGAAATGGAACCAGGAAACACCTTCCAATGCCCTGTCCCAATCAATCATTCCTGTCCTGCATTCAGAAAAAGAAGAATGCGCCCTGTCGTAAATAACACCTTTATGTTTCAGGTCTGCCCCCTGTGGCAGAAAATAAATTCCGATCCTTTCGCCAGACAAATGAATAGCGCTGGTATCAATATTTCTTTCCGAGAGTTCTTTGACGATCTCTCCGGATAAATAGTTTTCCGGCATTGCGGTAAAATATTTTGCAGGAATCTTCCATCTTGCCAATGCAGCCGCTACGTTTAATTCAGATCCTCCCAAATACAGATCCATAGCCGATTTCCGCAGCCATTCACCCTGCAGGGCTGGCGACATGCGCAATAATATTTCTCCGAAACAAAATACTTTATTCATTCCTGCAATCCCTGCCAGTTAAAATAATTCTTTGCATTGAAATAACAGATATCCCGGATGATTTTGCCTGTCCACCCGATATCATCAGGCAATTCACCACTGTCTATTTCTTCACCAAATAAATTACAAAGCAGCCTGCGGAAATACTCATGGCGGGGGAAGGAAAGAAAACTCCTCGAATCCGTAAGCATACCCACAAACCGGCTGATGAGGCCCATGTTGGAAAGCGTATTCAATTGCTTTTTTATTCCGTCTGCCTGGTCAAGAAACCACCAGGCGGATCCCCATTGAATTTTCCCTGCTATCGAACCGTCGTTGAAATTGCCTGTCATGGTAGCCATCACTTCATTGTACGCCGGATTTACATTGTATAAAATTGTTTTGGCTAATTGATTTTTCCTCTCCAGCCTGTCGAGGAATTTTGCAAGCGACACAGCCTGCGGGAAATCTCCGATGGAATCCCAGCCTGTATTAGGGCCGACCAGGCTTTTCATCCTGCTGTTGTTATTGCGAAGTGCGCCGAGATGGTATTGCTGCACCCATCCTTTGGCATGATTCCATTCTGCAAACTGCAGCAGCATGGCCGATTTGAATTTTTTGATTTCAGTTTGATCCAATGATTTATTGCCAAGCAGTTTTTCAAAAATAGTTTTGATCTCTCTGTCAGTAAAATCATTTGCATATATTTCTTCCAATCCGTGGTCGGCTACAGAACAACCATTTTCAGCAAAGAAATCATGGCGTGACTTCAGCACATCGATATAATCTTTAAAAGATGCGATAGAAATATTCGCAACATTTTCCAAAGTCAGTAGGTATTTCAGGAAAGCTCCCGTATCTTCTGCCCTGATCGCCGAATCAGGCCGGAATGCAGGCAGGACGGGGATTTCAAAGCCCTCATTTTTTAACTGTCGGTGAAATTGCAAATCGTCTGCCGGATCATCAGTAGTGCAAACAAGTCGCACATTCATTTTTTTCAATAAATTTTTTACGGAATAATGCCGTGTGCGAAGCTTTTCATTGCAGGCTTCATAAATCTCTTTTGCAGTCTTCGGATTCAGGATCGTATGTACATTGAAATACCGGAGCAATTCAAGATGCGTCCAGTGATACAAAGGATTGCGTAAGGTATAGGGAACCGTTTCAGCCCACTTTTCAAATTTTTCCCAATCTGATTTATTTCCTGTGCAATAACTTTCATCCACACCATTGGTGCGCATTGCGCGCCATTTATAATGATCTCCGTAGAGCCAGACCTGTGTCAGGTTTTCAAATTGTTTGTCCTCAGCAATCTCTGACGGTGGCAAATGACAATGATAATCGATGATGGGCATCTCTTCGGCAAATTCATGGTACAATTGATTTGCCGTTTTGGATTGTAATAAAAAATCATCCCCCAAAAAACTTCGCATAAAACCTAAGAATTTAAATTCAGCTTCAGGGATCCGCCATTTCAGCTTTCATTGAATGAATAACTGCCATCGCCCCTTTATCCATAAGCCAACGTAATTTCTCAGAAACATGTTCAGCAAACCCGGTCAGTGCTGTGAGATCGGTTCCCCACAAATCCTGATTCGATAATATATTCTTTACCAGGTTTTCAGGATCTTTCCATTGTGTTGCATACCATGCCGCATGATCATCCTGAATCGGATATCCCTTTCCGTTAGCTTCCCCGAAGTAATGCCCTTCAACAACTTTTACTGATTTCATGAACAGGAGATGAGCCGCAAAACCGAGACACATGCATTCAGGAATTGTTCCTGACTGAGCAAACTGATTCAGCAATAAAGGTACGTTCCGCATGTGCATTTTAGAAGAATATTGCAAGGTAATGCTCAGCCATTTGTGCTCAATATATGGATTGGCATAACGTTCCAGGACCTTGGCCGCAAAATGGGTCGCCATCTCCATACTCAGCTCCTTATTCGTAATCACGGGAGCAATTTCCTGAAGCATCAATCTTTTGATATAAGAAAAAAAAGCGCCGTCCTGCATCGCTTCCTTTACTGTCGTAAAACCAGCCAGATGGGCCAGTCCGCAGCTGAAAGTATGTGAGCCATTCAGGAGACGCAATTTAAGTTCCCGGTAAATAAATATATCAGGCGCAATGATCACCCCTTCATCCACTTTGCAGAAAGAAAGCTTCTGCTTCACTTTTTCGCTGGCAGATTCAATGGCCCATAAGCGATATACTTCAGACATGATCATCAGTTCGTCGGAATATCCAAGTAATGTTTCTGTTTCTTTTTGCTTTTCTGAAGAAAGTTTCCCAGGAACGATGCGATCAACCAAAGAATTGCAGAAATAATTATCATGCTGCAACCAGTTGAGAAAGGCCTCTTCCAGATTATTCCTTTTAGCAAGCTCAAGGAGTATGGTCAATAATTTCTTTCCGTTGTCGGGTAACAGTTCAGTTGGAATAATAATCATTCCACCTGATCCATCTCCTTTACATATTGTAAATCTTCGATGTAAAAATGAAAGCAATTTTCCCGGGAAGGATTCCGGAGGAGACAAGTGAATATTATCATCAGATAAAACAATTCCCACTTCTGTGGTGTTGGAGATGACGATCTGCATCTCAGGATTGGCTGCACATTCAAGAATTTCATTCCAGTTATTTCTGGCAGAAAGTACCCTGCTGACAGATGCATTAATGATATTCTCTTCCACTTTTTTCCCTGATTCAATCCCCCTGACGCAAAGAGTGTATAAATTATCCTGTTGGTCAAAGGAATCCGTTTGTGCATTGCCGGTAGACTTCACCACTACAATTCTTCCATTAAAGATTCCCTGTTTGTTTGCCTTGTCGATGAAATAGTCGGTCAGCCCCCGAAGCAGTACTCCTGTCCCAAACTGCAACACTTTTTCAGGAAGATCAAAACAGGTTGCTGCAGGAATCTGAACTTTTCCTGATGTAATTTGACCAATTGTTTTTTTTGACAACATCATGCCTGTTAAAATAGGATTGACTTCAATAAAGATTTGATAACAACCCCTATTTTTGTCGACCATGGCACAGAAAAAATTACAGCGCTTCGAGGCGATCAAATCTTTTCCAAATGTATTGCAATACCCGGAAGGAATGGCAGGTAAATGGAATGATTTCTTTAAAAACAAATATCCCATTACACTTGAACTGGCCTGTGGTAAAGGGGAATACGCGGTTGGCCTGGCCAAAATGCACCCGAAGCGGAATTTTATTGGCGTGGATATAAAAGGCAACAGGATATATGTGGGAGCAAAAAAATCGATTGAAGAAAAAATTTTTAATGCAGCTTTTTTGCGGACGCAGATTGACAGAATCAGTGAATATTTCCAAAAAGACGAAGTCAGCGAGATCTGGCTTCCTTTTCCCGACCCGCAACTGAGGGTATCAAGAGCTAAAAAAAGACTGACTCATCCAAAATTTTTACGCCTCTATCATCAATTTCTCATTCCGGGAGGGCTGATCCATTTGAAAACCGACTCCCCGGTTTTATATTCATTTACCAAAACAGTAATTGAACTTTACGGGCTGGTTATGCATATCCAATATGAAGACATCTCTGCTGAACCTCATATCCCGGAGGAATTACAGATCAAAACATATTATGAGGGGCTGGATATCGCCCAAAACAGGAAATTATATTATATCTGTTTTTCTTTGCCCGCAGCAATTTTACCATCGATAGATCATATCTTACAGGAGAGAATAAAAGAAAATGAAGCCTCAATTCATTGAAGGGGAAGATTATTATTATAATGAAGAAGGGTATATTGTTCTCACCGAAAAATACCATCTTGAAAAAGGATATTGTTGCGGTAATGGATGCCGGCATTGTCCCTATGATTATGAAAATGTTCCTGAACCGGGGAAATCAGCGCTGCTGAAGAAAAGGCAAGATGAGGACAACAGAAAAAGAAATTAAATTAAGCATCCTATGTGTATCTATGATCCTATTGTGTCTATGTGGTGAATAAAAAATTCACCACATAGAAGCATTAAGCTCAAAATAGAAATCTTCCTTTTGAATTCAGTCATGCCAAAACAAAAACTATCTGTCGTCAGGCCTTCCGGAAAAAAAGAAGCTTCTTTTTTTGAATTGGTTTATGAAGTAGCCAGGCAAATCCCGAAAGGAAGAGTAACTTCTTATGGAGCCATTGCCGCCTGCCTGGGAACAAAACTTTCTGCAAGAATGGTGGGTTGGGCCATGAATGGAGCCGGGAAAGTGAAACCGAAAGTACCCGCACACCGCGTGGTTAACCGAAATGGAATGCTTAGCGGTAAACATCATTTCGGATCTCCTACCCGTATGCAGGAGTTATTGGAAAAAGAAGGTATCAAAATAAAAAAGGATACTGTGGTAGATTTTAAAAAAATATTCTGGGATCCATCCAAAGAAATATTTTAATAAGAAGCCTGATTTAATAGTACGGGCTAATCATAATATAAACGATCACACCGGTTACAGCCACATAGAACCAAAGCGGCCAGGTAATTCTTGCCAGTTTTCGATGCCTGTCAAACTTTTTCTGAAATGCTCTTTGCAGGGTAAACAAAACAAAAGGGATGATCACCCCTGATAAAATAATATGTGAGCTGAGAATAAAATAATAAACATAACGGAGTGATCCAACTCTTAATTTTTCATCATCACTCAGGAGCCCGTCATGATTCAGGTCTCCATATCTCACCGAAGGATTTGAAGCATGGTAGATGACATAGGAAATCAAAAAAATTGTGCTCAATACAACCGCTGTAAGATTTGCTGATTTATGCGCAGTAATCTTTTTGTTTTTAATGAAATACAGACTGGCGAGGAGCAATATGGCAGTTGTAGAATTCAATATAGCGTGAAACAGAGGAAGCGATTTAGTATTGAACCCTGTATTAATTTTTACACCCGGCACCAAAATTAAAAAGGCCACTGCAAGAGGAATTGCAATGGAAATAATAATAATCGGCAGGGTTAGATTTTTATCTTTCACCTGTTGTATATTTTTTATGCGCACAGCCTGTCGAATTGATCATGCGGCCTGTTTTGATTTCCTACTGAAAAAATAAACTGCAACAGCCGTTGAAATGAGCACGAATATAATGAGCGGCAGCAAGGGTTTCAATTCATTAAAGACCGAAGGGGCATTCTTATTTTTTTCAAGCAGTATAAGCCCGATATCCCTGACGAGTTTCGTAAGTTCTACGCTGTCCAATCCATCATAATATCCTCTGACCACATGATCTCTGTCAAGCAACACCATCTTCTGGGTGTGAATGAAATTTGAGTCCGCCCCTCCTGCATCAGATATTCCCATCTTTAATTCACTCAGTGCGAAATCATAGATTGTCTTTTTAGGACCGGTAAGGAGCCACCACATATCGGGATCAACCCCATATTTATCAGCATATTTTTTTAACACCGATGCGGAATCCCGTTCCGGATCCACACTGAAAGAAAGAAGCTGAACCGAATTGGTATCTGGCTCGTTGTCATTGTTTTTAATTTCCAGCGCATCCTGAAGTTTCTTCAAATTCCTGGTCAGGTATGGGCAGATACTTGGACAATGAGTGAAGAAGAAATCAGCTACAATGACCTTTCCTTTCAATTGAGTCAGTGATACATCATGGCCCAATTGATTGGTCAGGGAAAAATCATTCACAGGGTGCCACAGGGTATCGGTAATCTGCTTGCCATCTTTCAATGTTGTTATCACCGAATCATAATAATATCTGGGTGGCATCGCCACGGCGTTTTCGCTTGCTGTTTTAACGATCAGATAACTTACCAGTGGAACCAGCACTGCTACACAAATTCCCAATAATGCTTTCCTGCTCACAGATGTGGATTTAATGAATATCCCGCTTTATCAGAAAAAAAATGAGAAAGCCCTCTGCGTCACTTTCTCATTTTCTTCATTAATTTTTGGTTATTTTCTATTCTACTCCGGGCTTCTTCGCTTCAGGTTTCACTTTGATCGTATTCTTCTCTACATGATAACGATCGTAACGATTCCTGAGATTTTTAAATGAATTGCCATCCCATAAAAAGGCGGTCAGGAACCATATAAACAACATGGCAGGAATAGCAATGCTAAGAATGAGATTTCTGATTTCGTACTTCAGGTGCATGAATTCGGCCACAATGAAAAATGCTTTGGCCAAAGTTCCGATGACGAAGATTCCGTTCAGAAAATGCTTGGGCAAAAAATCCGTTTCATAATACAGGATAGCCAGCGCCAGTTCGACTATTGTAATAATCAGCAATATCCAGAATGTTCTCCAGATGACCTTAGTCGAAAAGCTGTGCCCGTCTTCGTGATGTACTTCTGCAGTTGCCGTATGAATGTTTTCCATATCTTGAAATAATCTGATTCAATAATTATAACAAATAAAAACAGGTAAATACAAATACCCAGACCAAATCAACAAAATGCCAATAGAGGCCTGCCTTTTCGATCATAAGATAATGTCCCCTGCGTTCAAAAACTCCTCTCCAGGTCATGATCAGCATGATGATGTTGATGATGACTCCTGAAAAAACGTGGAATCCATGAAAACCTGTTATCGTAAAAAAGAAATTAGTAAAATTGGTCGAGGATTGTGATCCATTAATATTCAGAAATGGATTTCTTCCCCACCACGCACCTTCATTATGAAGATGTGTCCATTCCCACGCCTGGCAACCTAAAAAAGCCAATCCGCCGAGAATCGTAAAAAACATCCATTTCATCACACTTTTCTTATCCCCGCTATGACCTGCACCCACTGCCAGCACCATTGTAACAGAACTCATGATCAGGATAAAAGTCATCAGGCTCACAAAGGCCAATGGTATTTTCATTTCACCAATGATGGGAAATGAGCGAAACACTTCATTGGGATCGGGCCATGAATTGCTGGAGAAACGGATTGTGCCGTAGGAAATCAGGAATGCACCGAAAGTAAAAGCGTCACTCATTAAAAAATACCACATCATCAGCTTGCCATATTCCACATTGTAGGGGCTTTTACCTCCACTCCACCATTTTTGACCTGCAGGTACTGCTTGTGCCATGTTTTTGTTTTATTCAGGTTGCAAATTTATTCTACTTCTCAAAGTTTATATTATCAATGAATCCATAAAAAGAAAAAAAACAAATAGATCCAGAGAATATCAACGAAATGCCAGTATGTACTCACGACTTCCACCGGCACGACGTTATAGCTCCTGATTCTTGTTCTGAATGCTTTAACAAACATTACAATCAATGCAATCACTCCACCGGTTACATGCAGTGCGTGGAGTCCTGCAATGATATACAAAAATTGTCCTGCGCCTGAACCGTGGAAAGTAATTCCAGTGTTCCATATTTGCCTGAAGCCAATCCACTGCAATATCACAAACAAAATTCCCAGGGCAGCCGTAACGGTAACCAGGTTCCTGTATTGCTTCATTTGTCTATCCCTGAAAGCCTTAAGTGCCATTTGAATGGTCAGGCTGCTCAATAATATGGAACTCGTTGAAAACCAAAAAGCTTTCGGAATATCGAACGTTGACCATCCGGGCTGCTCACGTTTAACTATATACGCACTCGTCAAACCTGCAAACATCATAATAATGCTTCCAATCGCTACCCATAAAGTGAATTTATGAGGATGTATTCGTTTTTGTTGGTCGCTCACAATATTTGTCGCTTCAATAGGTTCTATCATTGTTTATGATGTGATAACATTAACCTTGTCAATTAAAAGCGCCAGCAATATGACGGGCAGATAAATATAACTGCTGAACATTACCCGCCTAGCCGCCTGTGCGGTCATCTGCCGGTACAGCTGAACACATTGCCAGACCATGAATAAATTCGCAAGCAATACGATCAGCAAACTCACCATTCCGCTCATGCCAAAAAAATAAGGCATTACACCGACCGGCAACAACAACAGAGAATAAATGATCGCCTGTATTGCCGAATATTTTGTTTGGCCCTCATCCGAAGGCAGCATCTTAAAACCGGCCTTTGAGTAATCTTTATGCGCGATCCAAGCGATGGCCCAGAAATGAGGGAATTGCCAAAAGAATTGGAGGGCAAATAAAATCCATCCTCCTGCACTGATATCATCATTTCCTGCTGCCCATCCGATCAGGCAGGGCAATGCTCCCGGAACTGCCCCAACCAATACTGAAACAGAAGAGACTTTTTTTAACGGCGTGTAAATAAATGCATATACAAACAGGCTGAACGCAGCCAATGCAGCCGTCAAAAAATTAAAATGCCAAAGAATCAGCACTCCTCCAAGTCCGGCACAGACTGCAAAACCTGTTGCTTCTCCGACACTCATTCTTCCTGCAGCTACGGGCCTGTTCCCTGTTCTCTTCATCATCGCATCAGTATCTTTTTCTATCACCTGGTTAATTGCGTTTGCACTGCCGGTAACCAGCATGCCTCCTGCAAATAAGATCAGGATCGCTTTCCAGTCATAAACGGTTACTTTAGGCGCGAGCAAATAGCAGATCACCGAGGAAAACACAACCATGAAGCTGAGATTGAACTTGATCAGCAGTTGGTAATCCCGCAATTTGCCGGCTAATTTAAAAGAACTTGATTGCTTCACGGTTTCCTGCCGCATCCAAACATATTTTCAAATTATGATGTACGACTTATCTAATTCAACAGATCAGTCATTATTTCATTCAATTCATCCGGTTTAATGCCTGCTCTCATTGGGCCCGATCGGCTCAGTCTGAGGAATAAATTCTCTTCCATCTTTGCCATAGTCATATGCCCAGCGATGCACTTCAGGGATTTCACCCGGCCAGTTACCGTGCCCGGGATGAATTGGAGCAGTCCATTCCAGTGTATTTGATCCCCACGGGTTTTGTGATGTAACTCTCCTGCCTTTAAATATGGAATAAAAGAAATTGAACACAAACATCAACTGCACGGCAAACACCACCATGGCTACGGTGGATATGAACCGGTTCAGTTCAACAAACTGTTTGAAGGCTATCCAGCTGGCATAATCGGGATAACGGCGTGGCATACCCGCTAATCCTTCATAATGCATCGGCCAGAAAATAAGATAAGCGCCTGCGAAAGTTACCCAGAAGTGGATATATGACATCGTATTATTCAAATAACGGCCATACATTTTCGGGAACCAGTGGTAGATGCCACAAAACATTCCAAAGAATGCCGAAACGCCCATCACGATATGAAAATGTGCAACCACAAATAAGGTATCGTGTAAATGAATATCCAGTGTGGAATTGCCGAGGAAGATACCGGTCAACCCTCCGGAAATAAAGAGGCTCACAAAACCTATAGCGAACAACATACCCGGAGTAAAGCGGAGATTCCCCCGCCAGATCGTGGTCAGCCAGTTAAAGACTTTAATGGCAGAAGGCACGGCAATCAGTAGCGTAAGTAATACAAACACAGATCCCAGGAAAGGATTCAATCCGGTGACAAACATATGATGTGCCCACACGAGGAAGGCAAGAATTGCAATCGCAAACAGGGAACCAATCATCGCCATATAACCAAACACCGGTTTGCGCGAATTCACCGACATCACTTCTGAGACCAGACCCATGGCTGGCAATATGATAATATACACTTCAGGGTGCCCGAGGAACCAGAACAGGTGTTGGAACAAAATAGGACTGCCTCCTTCGTTGGGCAGGGCCTGACCTGTAGAAGCAATAAAAATATCAGACAGATAAAAACTGGTGCCTGCATGGCGATCGAATAACAACAAAATCAAACCGGAGAGAAGAACAGGGAATGACAACACACCTAATATGGCGGTAAACAAAATGGCCCAGATGGTTAATGGCAATCTGGTCATGCTCATTCCTTTCGTTCGCAAATTTAATATGGTAGAAATATAATTCAGCCCTCCTAACAGTGATGATACCACGAAGAGAGCCATGCCAATGATCCAGAAATCCTGTCCTGCCTTCGATCCTTCATTGGCATCACCCAATGCGCTCAGTGGCGGATACACGGTCCATCCACCGCTTGCCGGACCTGTTTCAAGGAAAAAAGAAGCAAGTATGACGACACTGGCCATCCAGAAAAACCAATAGGAAAGCATATTTAAGAATGGTGAGGCCATATCTCTTGCTCCGACCTGAAGCGGGATCAGGTAATTTGCAAAAGTTCCACTCAATCCGCCGGTTAGTACAAAAAATACAAGTACGGTTCCATGCATGGTTACCAATGCATAGTAAGCCTCAGGTTTGATGTGCCCATCCTGGACCCATTTAGCGCCCAATATGTCCCGAAGCCAGGGAAAACTGGTATCCGGATAACCCAGCTGGAGGCGAAAAAGCACAGACATCAATCCTCCCAATACCGCCCAGATCATACCGGTAATCAGGAACTGTTTGCATATCATTTTATGATCCTGGCTGAAAACATAGGTGGTAATGAAGGACTGTTTGTGATGAAGCACGCCATGCTCGTCATGTTGCACTTCGTGAGTGGTTACCACTTCGGCATGTCCATGTATTGTTGATTCGTTGCTCATCATAAAAATTTTAGTTGACAAATATCTCTTTCTTCAATTACGGTTTATTTTGTTTGGGCCACCAGTTTAGCGTGTGCGCCCGTATCAACTGCTACTGTTTTTTTAGTTGAATCAGCTTGCGGTGCTGCGTTTTGCATCTTATCAGGGAACAATCTCGCATAGTTGGATTGTTGTTTTGCTCTCCACAAAATAAATTCACTCGGCGTAACAACCTTCACAATTCCTCTCATTGTAAAATGTCCCTTTCCGCACATCTGATCGCAAGAGAGTTCATACTCAAATTCAGGATTGTTGGTTTTCTTTTTCATTTCCTCCGTAGTATATTTTGGAGTGAACCACATGGATGTGGGTGTACCTGGCACTGCATCCATTTTCATTCGGAAATGAGGAAGGCCCACATCATGAATTACATCCCTGGAATTGATAATCAGCTTTACCGGTTTCCCGACAACGAGATACATTGTTCCTTTAGTCACAATATCATCATGTGAAGCGGGATCGTCCCAGATTAATCCCAATGCGTTATCATCCTTATCACTGATGTTTTGATAATATTTTTTCCCGAAAATATTATCCTTACCGGCATAACGGAATATCCACTCGAATTGTTTCCCTGTCACTTCCACTTCCATAGCATCTTTTGGTGCATCGCCGGTAATTCGGAACCAATAAAATAACCCGAATCCGACCAACACCGTCAGCGCTATTGCCGGAATTACTGTCCAGATCAGTTCAAGTTTGTTGTTATGAGGATAATAATATGCTTTTCTTTTTTCAGAATACTGGTATTTATAGGCGAACCAGAAAAGAAGAATCTGTGTAATGAAAAATACCACACCTGTGATAGTCAGGGTAATATAGAGCATGGTATCTATCTTCTCACCATGATCTGAGGCGGACTCACCAAGAATTTTTCCTTTGAATAGTTCGTTGCACCAGTACACGCCAATCAATCCGAGAACCAGGAATACGATCATCAGAAATCCATTGATGCGATTGTTCTGCGCAAAATTTTTCTTTTCACCTTTTAATATGCCCACGTATTCGCTTGCTTTGGCAATCTGAAAAGTGATCAGAAAACCAAGTAACAAAATCAATAAGAGAAAAACTGTTGACATGATGCTTATTCCGGTTATTTAATTAAAATTATTTGGTTGGTTTGGGTTTGCATTCAAACTGGCTATTCGGGTTAGGTATGATGAATGACGCTTTCCTTGAAAAAAGGATGATTTGTTGACATCAGCGGATAGCGGCTCAGCACATCACCTGTCTTCCACATAATCAACCCGACAAATCCGGCTGCGATTCCAAAATCAAAGAGATTCAGCGGTACGTGATTGGGTGAAGTGCTGGCAAATACCATCTGATAAAAATCAAGCCAGTGTCCAAACAGCAAAGCTACTGACATAAAAACAACTGTGGCATAATTACGTTTAGAACTTCTTTTCATATAGATTAACAGGGGAGCCAGGAAATTTATAATAAGGTTCAGATAAAAAATTCCTGTATATGCTCCTTCGAATCTGGGTTTAAAATAAACTGTTTCTTCAGACATATTCGCATACCAGATCAGCATAAACTGTGAAAACCATAAGTAGGTCCAGAAAATAGAAAATGCAAACTGAAATTTCCCGAGATCGTGCATATGCTCTTCGTTGGTGTACTCCAGATAACCCTGGTTCTTCAGATACACGAGAAACAAACTAATCAGTGCGACTCCGGCAACGAAAGTGCTGCCGAAAGTATACCAGCTATACATGGTGGAGAACCAATGGGCATTGATACTCATCAACCATAACCAGGGAACAGTAGACGCAACAGTCAAAGCAAACCATACGATGAACAAGGAAGCCCAGACTGTATTCTTATAAATATAGCGTCTGCCTTCTTCAACAGAAAAAGGTTCTTTATCTGCTTCACGGGAAATAGTGCGCATTTTCATTCCCAATATTGTCCACAACCCGATTGCCAGCACAGTCCAAATCGTAAAAAAAGTGGGATTAAGAAAACCTTTTTTCCCTTTCAGGATTTCATCTTTATTCATCAGGTCTTTATTCAGCCATTCATAAATCTGGTGTTTGCCCCCGAAAACAATAATCATTAATATGACGAAAGTAATTCCACCGATTAAAGGAACCGAAGCAGAAATCGCTTCAGATACTCTTCTGAAAGAAAGCGTCCAGCCTCCCATGGCCAGGGTGGTCGCACAAAAAAAGAACATGGCTGCGTTAACCACCAGCAAAAAATATACGCTGTTCTGCAGCAGAGCAGACCAGAAACGTGCCTGGTGCTGATCATCGCCAGTTCCATAGAGAAAAAAACCAACGATCAGCGACAATACGCCCACAGCAATCAGTCCGAATGACCATTGTTTGTAACGGGCAGGTATTTCAAAATGTTGCTTCAATGACATGCTCAATAATTTTAAAATCTAACTCTTCCTTATTTATTTTTTTGCGATTGAATCAGCTCCTGCACTCCCGCTCTTCGATGCAGCCTGTTTGGATTTGATATAATAAATCACCATCCAGCGCTGACGCGTATCCAGCTGTGAGGCATAACTCCCCATTTTATTCTTTCCGTAAGTCATGGAATAAAACATCTGTCCTTCGGGCATTGCTTCATACCTTGGATCTCCGACCAGGGTTGCAGGCTTTGCTGAGAAAGGACCATCTCCACCCTTGTACAAAGGACCATTTCCATCCAGTTTTGATCCATGACAAATGGCGCAATTCACCAAAAACAAACGTTCAGATTCCACCAGTTGCACTGAATCAAGAGAACCAATGGGATTTTTTACCAGTTTTGACGCTACATAGTTTGTTGAATCTCCGGCAGCATCTTTTGCCAGCAGGAAAGGAAACATTTCGCCGCGTTTGATGGTTCCGGGTACAGGTTCATTGCTAAAATGAATGCCTTGTTTCAACAATGCTTCTTTCTGTTCACCTGTTACCGAATATGTTTCATAAGCGCGGCTGTAAGCCATATCGGGCATGTATACACGACCGGGTTTGCGTTTGATATCGCTGCAACTTATGATGACAATGCCTGTAACCAGCACCAGTAACAATAAGGAGATTTTCTTCGTCAGCATTTCAATATACATTTCGTTTATGCTATGACTGTTTCTTTGTGTTCGAATGGTTTTCTTTCTTTATCGTAACGGCCGAGCCACCATCCCGTTTCTGCTTCTTCGATCTTTGTTTCTTTGGCTCCGTTACTCTCAAGAAATCTTTTGACATCGGCATCATTTGTCCGGGATGTGCATTCGATCACCATCACAAAGAGATCATCTGTTGCCCTCAAATGAAAATGATGCTTTTTTACGAAAGGAGCCATCTGGCAGAGATAACAAAAAGTGAGCACCATGCCGACAGATGCGAAAAGCACAGTAAGTTCAAAAGTAATCGGAATCCATGCCGGCAGAGAGAAATGAGGCTTACCATCAAAATTAATTGGCCAGTCGTAAGTGAACACATAGCCAATACCGCCAAGAGCAGTCGCAGTGCCTGTGATTCCATATATGAATCCGGCAGTATGAAGACTGGTCTCCCGAAGCCCCATGGCCTTATCTAATCCGTGAATCGGCATGGGCGTATAGACGTCATGAATTTTGTATCCTGCAGAGCGAACTTTTTTAACTGCAGAAAACAAAACCTGTTCGTCATCAAAACAGCCAACAACAAATTTTTTTATTGCCATACCCCTGATCCGCCTGAGGCGGAAAAATTTAAACCCTAAATCCCAAAGGATTTAAGAAATGAAAAAAATATATTTGATGTATCTCAACACATTTTCCCTGCCCCTTATGGGGAAGGGCTAATGTGCATGTAACATTTCATGTGCGAATTCCTCAACCGGTTCTTTTTCCGCATCACCCATTTTTGATTTATAATTTTCTCCTGATCTTTTCAGAATATGCTTGATTTCAGCTACAGCAATTACCGGGAAGAATTTCGAGAACAGAAAATAACAGGTGAAAAACAATCCGAAAGTCCCCAGGTAAAATCCTATTTCATAAATCGTCGGTGTATAATAAGTACTCCAGCTGCTGGGTATATAATCCCTGAAAACAGAAGTTGCAATAATTACAAAACGTTCAAACCACATCCCGATATTTACAATCACAGACATAAAGAATGTCACTGCAACATTTCTTCTGAGTTTCCGGAACCAGAAAATCTGTGGAGAAATCACATTGCAACTCATCATGATATAGTAACTCCACCCATACGGGCCCAGTATATCTGCACGCGTATGGAAAAATGCATAGCTTTCGAATTTGTTCTGGCTATACCAGGCTATGAATAGTTCGGTCAGATAAGCACATCCCACGATTGAACCGGTGAGTACAATAATTTTATTCATCACATCGATATGTTCGATCGTAATATATTCTTCCAGCTTCAAAACTTTCCTGGTGATCACCAGCAGCGACTGCACCATAGCAAACCCCGAAAAAATTGCCCCGGCAACAAAGTAAGGTGGGAAGATTGTGGTATGCCATCCGGGAATCACGGAGGTGGCGAAGTCGAATGATACGATGGTATGAACAGATAAGACCAGGGGTGTGCTTAGCCCGGCAAGCACGAGTGCCAACGCTTCATGTCTTTGCCAGTGTTTTGTAGATCCGCTCCATCCAAATGAAGTAACTCCATAAAAAAACTTACGCCATTTCAATTTTGCACGATCGCGTATAGTGGCAAGATCAGGAAGCAGACCGCAATACCAGAACAACAGGGAAACCGTAAAATAAGTTGAGATCGCAAATACGTCCCACAATAAGGCGGAATTGAAATTGGGCCACAACACACCGCGTGTATTAGGATAAGGAAGAACAAAAAATGCCAGCCATACGCGGCCCATATGCCAGATCGGGAACTGGCCTGCACAGATTACAGCAAAAATCGTCATGGCTTCCGCGGCACGGTTTACGCCTGTTCTCCATCCCTGCCTGAACAATAAGAGGATCGCAGAGATGAGTGTACCGGCATGACCAATACCGATCCACCAAACGAAATTGGTGATATCCCAGGCCCATCCGACAGTCTTATTAAGATTCCACTGGCCCACTCCATAAATCACTTCCCTTGTCACAGCAAAAATACCGAAGCATAACAATGCTACAGCAGTTAAAAATCCTATCCACCATAATTTACTCGGATCGGTTTCGATAGGACGCACAATATCTTCTGTAACCTGGTGATAATTTTTATCTCCTTCAATCAACGGAGGCCTTACCTGCGATTCGTATTTGAATAATGCCATAAATTTTTCAGCTTTAAGCTGTAAGGTTTTAGCTGTTAGCTTATATAATTATTTGTCGTCAACTCAATTTCAGTCCATCATCCTTCCTTCTCTTCACTCACCCCATTTACTTTATCAGTGTTGCGAATCTTCGCCAGATAATTCACATTTGGCAAAACGTGCAACTCCTCAAGCGCATAGAAAAGACGTTCTGAATTTTCAGCCCTCGTCTTTGTGATCTTACTCTGGCTATCGTTGATATTGCCGAACACGATGGCTTCGGTTGGACATGCCTGTTGGCAGGCAGTTCTCACGTCTTCCATATCTTTCAACGGACGATTTTCTTTTTTGGCTTTCAGTTTTCCATCCTGCAGCCGCTGCACACAGAAAGAACATTTTTCCATTACTCCCCTTGATCGAACAACTACATCCGGATTTAGAACCATCCTTGTCAAATCATCACCCATCATCAATACGGCATCATTCAATTGCCCCACCCCTTTCTGATCCTGATTATTCGGGAAACTGTCTGCACCTGTGTAGTCAGCCCAGTTAAACCGGCGCACTTTGAAGGGACAGTCGTTCGCGCAATATCTTGTTCCGATGCAACGGTTATAAGCCATCTGGTTCAATCCTTCACTGCTGTGATTGGTTGCATCGACAGGACAAACGTTTTCGCAAGGTGCGTTATCGCAATGCTGACACAGCATCGGCTGAAATACGGCCTGGATATTATCCGGATTGTCAACATCACCGCTGAAATACCGGTCGATCCTTATCCAGTGCATGTCGTGATACCGCAACACTTCTAACTTACCAACCACAGGCACATTGTTTTCCGCGTGACAAGCCACAACGCAGGCGCCGCAGCCAATACAGGAGTTCATGTCGACTGACATTCCCCAGTGTATGCCGGGCTTATCGTAATAAGGATACAGTGTGCCTTCCTTTTCAAAATTCTCGAGTCCCCCATATCTTTCTAAATCCTTATTTCTTTCTTCAAGAATCCTCTTCGGTGATTTTTCAAAATGTTCCAAGGTCAATTCCCTTACCACTTCAGTGCGCCCCTCGTAACTACTGTGGGTCTGAATCTGCGCTATCTTATATGTGTCGCTTGTTTTTTCGAATGAAATATCCGGAACCGTCCATTCCACATTGGTTCCGTTGAAACCGGTGAATGGAAATACATTTTTACCTGCATCCACCACAGCTCTTCCAATATAGCCAGATGTATTTTCGGGTTTGGAACTTTGCCTTCCCCAACCTGCCGCCACTGCAATTACTTCATCCGGAGTTCCGGGAACGACCATGATTGGAAGTGATAATTCCTTATTGCCCGCTTTTATTTTAATTACGGGTTTTTCAGGATGAATCTCAAATTTGTCGGACTGGTGAACATTATTCAAATCAATGCCCCAGTTATCTTTCAGGAATTTGGGAGAAACGACCGCATAGTTATCCCAGTTTGCACGGGTTATCGGATCTGGTAATTCCAACAACCACGGATTATTTGCCTGCTGACCCACACCCAATGCAACACTTTGATAGATCACAAGTTCCAGATTGCCGCCTTTCTTCATCGAACCAATAGCTGCAGCTGCTTCTGTCAGCCTGCTGTTACTATATGCAACTGCATTTGTAGCAGTCCCTGAATTTTCAACTACTCCGTCCTGCAACGCTTTTTCGTAAGCCTCAACCGTACCTAGTTTATTAACCCAATATTGTTTAAAATAAGTTTCGTATGCAGTAGTGTTACCGCTCCATTTTAATAAGGAATCTTCGAAAGCCCTTGATTTAAATAAAGGAGCAATCGTGGGTTGAAGCATGCTGATAAGACCAGACTTTGGTTCAGCATCACCCCATCTTTCCAGGAAATGGGGAGCCGGTATCGTGTATTTGCACCATTCTGTTGTTTCGTCAAGACGATCGTTGAAAGAAATAGTGGCTTTTATTTTTTGTAAGGCGGCTTTGAATTTCTCTGCATCATAATAATCAAAAGCAGGATTCGCACCATAGATCAGCAACGCGCCTACTTTCCCGGATTCCATATCCGATACCAGCGCATTCATATCGCTATCAATTCCCTGGCGGGTTTGAAAAGCAGTATCCCAGGTAATTGTAGTACCTGATGATCCGATCAATTCATTGATAGCATTCACGACGATCTGAACATTAGGATTATTACTTCCACAAACGACCAGCGCGCTACCTTTATTCGCTGAAAGATCTTTAGCAACTTTAGTGACAGCGGTTTTTAATTTATCACTCAGAGATGGCGCAGTCACATTGCCCCCCAAAGCTGCGAGCAGTGCCAGCGCAACAGCCCCGGTTTCTGATGGACGATGAGTAAATCTATCATCAGCATTAGCTCCGGTTAAAGTGAAAAACGACTCGAACTGGTAATGCTTACTCATTTCAGGTTCCTTCTCATTGATTTTTCTGCGCTGCACATATTGACGGGCGAATTCGATCGGCGAAAGCCAGGTTCCCAGGAAATCTGCTCCCAGGCTCACGATAACTTTTGCATTCTCGAACCGATAAGAAGGAATTGTTTTTTTACCATAAGAAGCTTCATTGGCCAATAACAATCCGCTATACGAATCAGCATCATATTGCACATGGCGGCTTCCGGGAAATTTTGCCAGGAATTCACTGATGACTGCTTTAGTCGTTGGTGAAGTGATGGTGCTCGTCAGCAAAACAAGCGAGCCGCTAAGTCCGGCCAGAGATTCTGAAACCATTTTATCAAACGCCTCAAAAGTGCTGACTTCCTGCGCAACTCCATTCAGCATCTGAATGGGATAACGCAAGCGGGCGGTATCATATAAATCCAGGACAGAGGCCTGGACTCTTGCAGAAGTTCCTCCTTTAGTTATGGATGATAGTTCGTTCCCTTCAATTTTAATTGGTCTTCCGTCTCTCACCTTAGCAACAATAGGAATAGCATCACCTCCGGAAATATAAGTGGTGGCATAATAATTTGCCACCCCTGGAATTATTTCTTCCGGTTTATTGACATAAGGAATTACTTTTCTGATTGGGGTTTCGCAACTGGCAGCGAGTGCTGCTGCGGCTGTACTGAATCCTAAATATTTAAGGAAATCCCTTCTTGGTGTTTTCGCATCCAGCAGTCCTTTTCCATCAAGTCCCTCCAGTGGGAGCAATTCAGGAAATTCATTTTGAGCTGATTCCTGAAATCCCTGACTCTTATTACGTTCACCAAAACTTTGCCAGTACTTTTTGTCGCTCATATTCTGATTTGAAAATTTAAATTTGAAATCTGAAAATGTAATCTGACCAAAGCCCATTTTCACACCAGCCCGCAGCCAGCTTGCACATTTTCAAATTAGCACATTAATAATGGCATTTCTGACATTCCGTGCCGCCTATATTTTCAACCGTTACGCTGTCCATCTTTCCGGATTTTAAATCGTTATGGAATTTCTCGTAAATGCTATAGAATTTATTTCCTTCATTAGAAGAAGAATCCGGAAAATTAACCTTGGTTGTTCGATGGCAATTAATGCACCAGCCCATACTCAGTTCAGCGAACTGTTTCACTTCGTTCATTTCCTGTATCGGACCGTGGCAGGTTTGACATTGTACCTTTCCTGCGCGAATATGTTGTGAGTGATTAAAGTAAACGTGGTCGGGGAGATTGTGAATCTTTATCCATTCTACCGGCTTGCCGGGTTCAGTATATTTCCCGGCCGCGGGATCATAACCTGTATAACTAAATAATTTCTGAAGCTCGGCTGTTCCGTCTACAGGGGTTCCGTCCTCGCGAGTGAGAGGTTCTCCTTTGTATTCATTGATTGCCGCATGGCAGTTCATACAAACATTAAGTGAAGGAACACCGGCATGCCTGCTTTCCCATGCTCCACCATGACAGTAAAGGCAACTAATCTGGTTTGTACCTGCATGCACTTTATGCGAATAAAAAATGGGTTGTTCAGGTTGATAATTTTGGGTGCGCCCGAGACCAATGGCTGCTTCTACAACATAATAGCCGCCGACCACAAATAAAATCAAAACCAAAAAGGTGATGTAAACTTTATTCCGGTAGAAGGGAATAGGCTCTGTGGTGGGAATGCCCTCTTTATCGTCAGAAAGTTTTTTCAGGTTACTGTTCACCTGTAGCAGCACCAGCATTATGACAGCAAGAATCAACGTTAAGATCCCATATAATAAACTGTTGTCGCTTTCTTTAGTCTGGTCTGTTGACCCAGGCTCTGGACCCGGAGGTTTCGCTTCTTTATAATTATCAACGTAAGAAATAATGGCATCGATTTCCGCATCGCTGAGATTCGGAAACGTGTTCATCGGGGTTTTGTTGAACTGATTATAAAGGTCTTCAAAGTATTTATTGTGCGTTGCGAGAACTGCAGCATTATTTTTTATCCAGGAATGCAATAATTTTTTATCGGCAATGCGGGTATCAACTCCCTGTAAGGCCGGGCCGATAACCACTTTAACAGGATTATGGCAGGACGCACAGTTTGCCTGGAATAACGCTTTTCCATCCTGGGCGAATAAACTGTTACTTATACTAATTGAAGCCAGAGTGGGAAGAAGGATATTGAAAAATACTTTCCTTGCAATTAGTCTGTGATGAAACATATCTGCGATCTGTTGTAATAAATAAGTAGAATCTTCTGAGTCGGCTGCAAAAATAAGTCATGAAATCAACAAAATATCAACATGTTAAAAAAAAATTTTCTGCGTCTGGACTGCATTTCAGCCAATTATGCATTTCCGGTTTTTTGTAATGTCAGTTTTCTGTCACGCAATTTGTTTGCAAAAATCTGATAAAATAAGTACTCTCCGTTACTCAATTTTTTAATCCATCTTTACAAAAAAACTCCGGAATATTTCCCATATTCGCAGCTACCGAAAAAAATGATGATGGAAGAACCCAGAAAGCCTGTGCAGCTTGCCATTTTTGCATCAGGAAAAGGCAGTAATGCACAAAAAATAATTGATTATTTTTCCTCACCGGCCAGGTTTTCCGTTCCGCTCAAGGTTGAAGTATCGTTGATCCTGTCTAACAAACCGGAAGCCGGAGTTTTAGATATCGCCAAAAAAGAAAAAATTCCTTTTATTATAATCGAGAAAGAAAAATTTTTCAGGGGTGATGGATATGTCGATGAACTGAAAAAAAGAAAAATTGATTTTATCGTGCTGGCCGGATTTTTATGGAAACTGCCACTCGCATTGATTCAGGCTTTTCCAAAAAAGATCATCAATCTTCATCCGGCTTTGTTGCCCAGGCATGGAGGAAAGGGGATGTATGGAACCAGGGTCCACGAAGCTGTTATTGCAGCCAAAGAACCTGAAAGCGGGATAACCATACACTACGTGGATGAACAGTATGATCACGGACAAATCATTTTCCAGGCAAAATGCTCTCTATCCGAAAACGAAACTCCGGAATCTTTACAAAAAAAAATTCATGAACTGGAATACGAAAATTTTCCAAAAGTCATTGGGGAACTGATCGCTATGCAAAATATAGTTAAAAATAAAAACTAAACTTACATATTGCTATTTTGGTAGTAATATCACAATATAAACTATCTGTTTTGCGACCATTTCTACATCACATTTTTTCAGGATTGGTTATTTCCTGCATTTTGTTATCGATAGAACAGGTCGAGGGACAGGAGGTTACGATCAGGGGAACAGTTTACAACATGTACAGAACAAGGCCTCTTGAAGCTGTAAGTGTGATGAGCACATCAGGAAGAGGCACCATTACGGATTCGAACGGCAATTATTCCATCGTGGTGGAAGCGAATGACTCACTTTCATTTTCTTATCTGGGCAGGTCCACGGTGAAATATCCTGTCAACTCAATGAACCTGGTGAGTGGTTTTGATATTGCATTGCATGTTAATCCAACCGAATTAAATGAAGTCCGGGTTGCTCCGCGTGATTACCATCTCGATTCACTCAGGAACAGGCAGGAGTATGAAAAGATTTTTAATTATGAAAAACCGGGTATCACCCTTACCAGCCCTAATTCAGGACTCGGCGTCGGACTCGACCTTGACGCCATAATCGGTATGTTCCAGTTTAAGAAGAACAGGCGGATGCTTGCTTTTCAGAGAAGGCTTATTGAAGAAGAAGAAGATAAATTTATCGATCATCGCTTTAACCGTTCCATCGTAAAAAAGATCAGTCATCTCGATGGCGACGATCTCGATTCATTCATGGTCAGATACAGACCATCTTATCAATTCACTCATTCCGCCAATGATTATGACTTTTATGATTATATCAAGCTCGCGGCAAAAGAATATAAATCACGGAAGCAAAAAGCAGGCGAGATGAAGAAAGAAAAAAAGCCATTCTAAATCCGGTTATCAACACCGCATATGGACTAAGGATTTTCCTTATCTTCCATTAACCATACAAATAATCACCTGTCAATCTGCATTATGAAGAAAATTTCCCATCAGCTTTTTATTATGTTGCTCTTGTTGCCGACTCTCAGCTTATTTTCCCAGGATAGCAAAACGCCGCCATTTGTCAGGGACAGTCTGGATCAATATGTAGAAAGAGCATTAAAAGACTGGCAGATACCGGGAATGTCAGTCTGCATAATAAAAGATGGAGCGGTTGTAGTGATGAAAGGATATGGAGTGAAGGAGTTAGGGAGCACCGACAAAGTCGATGAAAATACCTTATTCATGATTGGCTCGAATTCAAAAGTATTTACAGCGACCCTGCTTGCGCTTCTTGACCAGGAAAAAAAACTATCACTCGATGACAGGGTAACGAAATGGATTCCTGAATTCAAATTAGATAATAAAGCCGCAGGCGAGCAAGCGATCATTCGGGATCTGCTTTGTCATCGCCTCGGCTTCCGGACATTCCAGGGAGACTTTACTTATTGGACCAGCAATCTTTCACGGGCTGAAGTAATAGAGAAGATGAGTCATATCAAAGCCACCTATCCGTTCAGAACAACCTGGGGATATACCAATGCGGCTTTTCTGACGGCAGGGGAAATCATTCCACGTGTCACAGGAATATCATGGGAAAATTTTGTTAAGGAAAGAATATTTACTCCATTGGGCATGACAAGAACACTGGCCCTTAGCAAAGATCTGCTGACAGCCACGAATAAAGCAACTCCGCATACGATGAAGGATGGCGAGCTGATCAAAATTCCCTATGGGATAATCGACAACCTGGCTCCCGCGGGCAGCATTAGCTCATCTGTGAATGATATGAGCAAATGGATAATGCTGCAGTTGAATAACGGCATGTCGGATGGAAAACAAATCATACCGGCAGCTGTGATCGCAGAAACCAGGAAACCTCATTCGATAGTTGGCCGTGGCGGCACCATGTTCAATGAAGGCCATTTTATTTTGTATGGACTGGGGCTTCAGTTACAAGAGTATGAAGGAAAAGAAATTGTATCGCATACGGGTGGCGTAAATGGATTTGTGAGCAGTGTAACCATGCTGCCGGAAGAAAAATTAGGTATCATTATTCTGACCAATACTGATCAGAATGGTTTTTACGAAGCATTGAAATGGGAAATTATAGATGCTTATCTTAAACTGCCTTATCGCAATTATAGCAGCGTGTATCAAAATATGTCTGCTGGCTTTAGATCGGGGCGACTAAAAAGAGAAAAGGAATTACAGGATTCTGCTTCATTGCATCTCCAGACCACAGTTCCTCTCCAGGCCTACACCGGAAATTATTTCAACGAAGTGTATGGCAATATGCGCGTGGTATTGGAAAACGGTGAACTTCGCATGCGGTTTTCCCATCATCCTGACATGTATGCGCAATTGCAATCGCTTGGAGGGAATCGTTTCTACGCCGTATTCACTGATCCCGAATTCAGCAAAGCTGTTTTCCCTTTCAAGATCGAAGATGGAAAAGTAAAATCAGTAACGGTAAAAGTGGCGGATTTTATTGAGTACAATCCCTATGAATTCTTGAAACAATCTCAATAATTGTTCAGTAAAAATTTTTGGCATTAGGATGATAACCTGGATTTAAATCCAGGACTATAATCCGGGATAATCCGAAATTTTATTAGTGACTGTATTTGAGAACTAGGATATCAGTTTATTCACTGCTTCTATGGCTATTTTAAGACGCTGGTCATAATCACCCTTAATTTCAATCCAGTCTGTATTTTGATTCAGCATAATATCCTTGTAGATGCGAAACAGTTTTTCCCGGTTCTTAAGGTCTGGATATTCCCTTAATTCATCCGCAATCCAGGGCAGGTCTGTATTGCAGAGCAAATAGAGATCATATTTTCTTTCCACAATCCGGTCGAGTATGTATTGATGACATTTATCAAAAACAAACTCACACCACACTTTCATCACATACATGTCGGTATCGATAAAAAGAAATTGGTTTGCCGTCGACTGGTTTCGCATCTCATCCATTTCTTTTTTCTTTAGTGATATATATTTTTCTTCAAGCTCAATCTGGCCTTTTGCGATTGACAACAGATTGTCAAAATTGTAATGTTTGCCATTCTTCGTTAAATATTCTCTTGCATATTCAGGACACCAGATAGTACGATAATGGCTTGCCAGCTGTTCACATAGACTGCTTTTACCGGTTGATTCAGGACCAATGATTACAATTTTTTTAAGCTGCATGGGCGTGAGCTTTAACTCTTTTCATCCATTCAATTAATCCGAAGATTGCCATGATCAATAGGATTACATAATACACGCTGGTAAATACATAATGTTTTACAAAGTAAAGAGGAACTGAAGCGAAATTGGTTGCGATCCACCAGTGCCAGCTTTCTACTTTCTTTTTTGCCATGAGCCACATGCCGGTATAAGCAGTGGCTGAAGCAAAAGCATCGCCCCAGGGAATCGCCTGCGGATAAAAACCTTTTTTCAGGTAAGTCAGAGAGAAAAAAATAATGAGATAGAAGAGACTGAAAAACCCCAACTGCAATAACCATTCTTTTTTTGATGAATAGGTGATCTGCAGCACATGTTTTTTTTGAGCGTCTCTTTTTGCCCACAATATCCATCCATAGACACTCATGACCGTATAATAAAAATTTACACTTGCTTCGCCCAGCAGTCCGCCTTTAAAACTTACATAGATATAAATGATCGTGCTAACCAGGCCAGAGGGATAGACCCAGATATTTTCTATCCTGCTGAACCATACGCTGATGATGCCTGAAACTACAGCAGTATATTCCAGCCAGCTGGTATGTTTCATGTCATGAATGAACTGATCCCATATTTCATACAGTACCATAGAAACACAAGATAATCGGAATATTCCGGTTCCCGCCAGTTGATGAACAGGAGGATAGCGAATTTCAATTACCGGTTATTATTCCTGATTCAGGTTTGATCTGGTTATTTTCCCGGTTCATCATAATTTAATTTTCGGGTTCAGGAAAAGAACGTAGCTTTTTGGTCCTTTTTTTAAATTCAAAAACCTTTTTTTATGACAACACAAGAAGCTGTGATGACTACACAGGAAATTGCTGATCGTCTGACCAAACTTTGTAAGGAAAGCAAATGGGATGAAGCAGTCGAAGAATTGTTTAGCCATGATGCCAAAAGTATTGAGCCCGCACACTCACCCGGACCGCAGTCTGTTGAAGGAATCGAGAACATAAGAAAGAAGGGCGAAATGTTCCAGCAGATGGTGGAAAAAGTTCATGGCGGATATGTGAAAGGCCCGATTGTAGCCGGCAATCACATATCACTGGGAATCGGGATGGATTGCACGATGAAAGGCAGAGGAAGAAGTATGATGGAAGAAATTGCTGTGTATGAAGTTAAGGATGGGAAAATTGTGAAGGAACAATTTTTCTTTTAATGCCGGTCGGAATTTAGATTGAACCTCCGGGGTTCCGCGGAACCCCGGAGGTTCCTTTAAAACAAAAAGCCTCTTTAATGAGGCTTTTCTACATAATAATTAGTCAGTTACCAGTTACTCGGATTCTGCAACTACTTCCTTTACTTCAGGTATCATCCGCTTCATCATCCCTTCAATCCCTGCTTTTAGCGTGATCATGGAAGAAGGGCAGCCTGAACAAGATCCCTGTAACATTAAATTCACCACGCCTTCATTGTAACTTCTGAACTGAATGGCTCCACCATCCATTTCCACTGCAGGTTTTACATAATTTTCCAACAATTCTTTTATCCTCTTTACTACATCATCATCGTCTGCTGCTATTATATTACCATCATTCTTTGTCTCAACGATTTCAGATTCAATGATCACTGTTTTGCCTTCTTCCAGATATCCTTTTAAAAAATGCCTGATCGTCGGAATTACATCATTCCAATCGGTTTCCGAAGTTCTCGTAAGCGTTACAAAATTGCTTGCAATAAATACGCTTTTAATAAACGGAAAACCAAACAGCTCAATAGCAAGCGGAGATGGCTTAGCGCTTTCCACATCAATGAAGTCGATACTCTTCCCGGGATATAAAAGTTTATTGGCAACAAATTTCATTGTTTCCGGATTGGGAGTCATTTCAGTATAAATGCTAATCATCGGATTGCCGGTTTTTATCATAATACGCTCGATTTAATCTGCAAAGTTAATAAATGCAAAGCAGTATGACTTATGAAATCGGGAAAAGCCCATGCTCTAAGGTGCAAATATACAAACGCAACTTTGTTGCAAAAAATATTAGCTTTGTGTGTGTGCCATTGAAGCAAAAAGCTGATCGTAAATTTGGGCACTGAATGTTAATATCGATGAGCCGGAAATCCATATTTTATATAGCTTTTTTTGTTGGGTTGTTTTTGGTTTTCTATTTCGTCCTGACTAAAATTATACCTGGTTTTACGGAAAAAGAATTACCCGTGCTGAGTGATGTCCAGCCGTTTTCCTTTACTAACCAGGAGAACAAAACGATTACCAACAAAGACGTAGCAGGAAAAGTATATGTGGCAGAATATTTTTTTACCACCTGCAAAGGAATTTGTCCGAAGATGAACACTAACCTGAAGAAGATTTATGAAATGTATAAAGACCAGCCGGATTTTCTGATTTTATCGCATACCGTGGATCCGGAAACAGACTCTGTGGCGAGGATGAAACATTATGCCGACTCACTCGGTATTAATCCCGCAAAATGGTGGTTCCTCACAGGAAGCAAGGAGGGCCTCTACAAAGCGGCCCGAGTAAGTTACCTGCTGGATGATCCAAAAAATAACCTGATCAATCCTGCTGAGCAATTTATTCATACCCAGTTTTTTTCGCTGGTCGACAGGAACGGTCAGGTCCGAAAGATTTATGATGGATTAAAAAAAGAAGATATTGAAGAAATGAAATCCGATATCAATTCCTTATTAAAAGAAACGGTAAAGTATAGCCGGGCGGCAAAACCATTTTCTTCTAATAACTTCAATTGATGGTTCGATTCTTTAAATTATCTGGCATGCAGAATACAGCTGACGATATTTTGAAACGAAACCAACTAAGCATTACAAGCAGCAGGAAGAAAATATTAAACCTTTTCCTGCACGGTACCGGAGCGCTTTCACATGGAGATATAGAAAAAAAAGCAGGAGAAAAATTTGACCGGGTCACCATCTACAGAACTTTACAAACCTTCGTAGACAAAGGAATCATACATAGCATTCCAACCGCCGACAATTCCATTCATTATGCATTGTGCAAGGACGACTGCTCATCAGGTCATCATGACAATCACGTTCATTTTATATGCAGCAATTGCGGCAACACCATCTGCCTGGAAGATGTCACAGTTCCTCCGATCAAACTTCCCAAAGGATTTATTTCTTCCCAGGTAGAAATGATCGTCAGCGGAGTATGCAGCCATTGCATGTAGGGAACAATTCTGGTTTACCTATCTGTGACCCCTATACGTAATATATCTTCCTCACGGCATGAGAATTAGTTTTAATTCCGAATACAGACAACAAAATCTTATTGTTTTTAAAAAAGAAAGCCCCGATGTAGAAACACCGGGACTTTTGGTTAAGGCTCTGATTAGTAGCTATTTGAAAAACAGATGATAAATCATCCGCTTATTTTAGACGTTGTGTTGCAAATATAACAGACTTGAATCATATTGACAACAATCAATTTATACCATTTTATGGGTATTTTTTTGGAAAATCCGGGATCTCTCAACTAATAGTTTTCACTTAGCTGATGATTTTCTCTAATTCACCACGTACGAATTCCATCAGCTGTTTAATGTATTCGCCGGAAAAATTGAATTGCAGCTGAGCAGCCTGATAAAGCTGGGGCAGGGTTTTAGTACCGCCCAGGCTGAGTGCCGACATGTAATTATCTATCGCTTTTTCTTTATTTTTTTTGTATTGCATCCACAACCCGATCGCTCCCAATTGTGCAATTCCATACTCAATGTAATAAAACGGGACTTCAAAAAGATGGAGTTGCTTCAACCAGAAATTTTCGTGGTATTTTTCCAACCCGCTCCAATCAACAGTTCCGGATGAAAATTCACTGTATATCGACGACCATTGCCTGGTTCTCTCCTCAACAGTGTGATTCGGATTTTCATAAACCCAATGCTGAAATTTATCTATCGTTGCTATCCAGGGAAAAATTGTTATTACTCTTTCAATTTGTTGCTCCTTGGCCCTCCGCAAATCTTCCTTGTTTTTAAAAAATACTTCCCAATGATCCATGCTGAACAGCTCCATCGTCATGCTGGCCACTTCTGCAATCTCCATCGGGTATTCCTTAAATGCAGTTAATTCTAATTGATGGGATAGAAATGAATGAATGGCATGACCTCCTTCATGAACCATTGTCGTGACATCACTCATCTGCCCTGCGGCATTCATAAAAATAAATGGCGCTCCGGTTTCTGATAAAGGGCAATTATATCCGCCCGGCGCTTTTCCCTTACGGCTTTCAAGATCAAAGCGGTTCATCTGCTTCATCGTGAGCAGGCAGTCTGCAAAAAAGGGGTTGAGGTCTTCAAAACAGGCGATTGTTTTTTCCAGCAATTCATTACCACTTGTGAACGGATGCAGGGGTTCAGTACCCACCGGCTCCGCATCAGTATCCCAGGGCCGCAGTTTATCAAGTCCGAGTTTTTTTCTTTTATTTTCATTGATGAACGCAACAAGTGGAACGATGTATTGCTTCACGGCATCATGAAAGCGGAAACAATCTTCCTTGGTATAATCGAAGCGTCCGAGCTCCACAAATTTATAATCCCGGTAATTAGAAAATCCCGCATTCCTGGCCACCTGGTCGCGACGGGTAATGAGTTTGGAGAACAGATCGTTTAATGCATCTTTGTCCTGTATCCTTCTTTCATGAATTTTTCGATAAACTTCTTCTCTTAGATTTCTGTCGTGATGTTCCAGGAATTTCGCAGCTTGCTGAAGCGTATACTCACGGTCATTGACAATGATTGTCATTTTTCCTGATATGGCGCCGAATTGCTGGCTCAATACACTCAGCTCGGAAAGCAAAGGAATATTTTCTTCCCTGAAAAGATCAATGCTTTTTTTAACCGAACGCAGGTAAGTAAAATATTTTTGCTGATCCAATTCCTTTGTAAATGGATTGGCGATGAGTTTACGGTTAAGCTGGTCTGCATAAGGTTGAATCCTGGGTTGGATCTCCGTCACGAAATAAACAAAAGCTTCCTGGAGTCCCGGATTTTCAGTATCACAGGTCATTCGGATATGACGCCAGGAAATATCTTCGCTCACCACGGCTTCCAGTTCACTCATATCTTTTAACCATTTTTCCAGGTCCTGTTTTGATTTAATTTCCCTTTCAACCAGGTTTTTGAAATAAGGTTCCAGCTGATCCCAATCCGTGATTACAAAATCCGCGGGTAAAAAATGACGTTCTGGTTTCTTCAGGTCTGCAGTATATTCCATATAGATATTCTTCCGATAAATCTTTTGAATTATTTCTTCGTTTTCTTTTTAGCTGGCGCTTTGGTGGCCTTTTCTTTGGTCTTGGTTTGCTTTTTTTCTTCAGTTTTCTTTTTGGCCGGCTTTTTAGCCTTGGATTTTTCTTCCGGCTCTTTTTCTTCTGCCCTGGTTTTTTTAGGAGCAGCCGTTTTTTTCTCTTTCACCGCAGGAGCTTCAACAGGCTCTTCTTTCTTTGCTTCCACAACCGGTTCTTCTACGACTTCAGGAAGCTTAATTTCGATATTGTGCTTTTTGAGCGCTGAAAACCAGCGAACCATTTTTTTAAGATCGCTATTGTACACGCGATCAAAATCAATATCCGGATAGACTTTTTGAAAATATCTTTTCAGCACTTCTTCATTTTTTTCATCCGGCAGTTTTTCAACGCTTCCTTCCATGGCTTTTAAAATATCAACCAGGTTCACATTTTCTTTCACCGTATATATTTCAATACTCTCAAGATGCGAGAACTGATGAATGCGGCTCGAAACAAATCGAGTGCTTTTATCATCCAGGGAACGGACAATTGCTCCATCCGTCTTGCTGTTGATCAATTCATATAATCCCGGCAGGCCGGTAATTGCAACAATCTTACTGTATTCCATATGCCCTTATTTAAAAGTGGTGCAAGTTAACCCGAAAAAAGAAATCAGCCTCTAAATTAATTGTTATGCATCTATCCATTGTTTAAATGCCTGTGCATTCTCCTGGCTGATAATAATTTCTTCTTCGGCGGAAGGGTTTAGCTCAACGATCAATTTACTCTTGGCGAAGGTTTTTATCCTTTGTATGTAATGGATATTGACAAGATATTTCCGGTTACTCCTGAAAAAAACTGTCGGATCTAATTCTTTTTCCAATTCATTAAGTGACCGGTCTAATATAAATCGCTGTCCTTTATTATTTACAATAAAAACCAGTTTGTGAGCAGCATAACAATAAGCAATGTCTTCTGTTTTTACGCTGATAAAATCGACTCCTTTCTTTATCAAAAACCGTTTGCGAAAACCATTTTGACCGGCTGAAGATACTTGTTGAAATACGGCTTCATAATTCACCGCAAAATGTTGTTTTAATTTCTTATACTTATTGATAGCGGTTTCCAGCTTTTCCTGCCTGATGGGTTTCAGTAAATAATCGATGCTGTTTTTTTCAAG
>DATJWE010000042.1:0-15769 GCA_035501475.1 Puia sp.
ATCATCCAGAACAGCGCGATCAGAAAACCTACATCACCAATCCGGTTCATGATAAAGGCCTTCCTTGCTGCATTATCATACTCGGTATTCTTAAACCAATACCCGATAAGTAAATAGGAGCACAATCCCACCCCTTCCCATCCAATGAACATAATTACATAATTTGCTCCCAGCACAAGGAGCAACATAGAGAATACAAACAGGTTGAGATAAGAAAAATATCTTGCAAAATGTTCACCCGGCTCATCATGCATATACGCTGTCGAGTACAGATGAATCAGGAATCCAACGCCGGTTATGATCAGCATAAACAGTACAGAAAGCTGATCGACCTGGAAGGCAAATGATATGGAAAGCCCGCCGGCATGAATAAAATCGAAATAATTGATGACTGTAGCCTGAAAGCTTTCTTCCCTCACTTCAAAAAAAATCATCAGGCTGACAATAAAAGAAGCCAGAATAACTGCGCAGCCAATTATTCCAGTCAGCGGCTTAGATAAAAATTTCCTGAACAGACCATTGATCAGAAAGCCGATCAAAGGAAATAAAGGAACGAGATATACTAAATTGGTCATACCCCCGACCCCTAAAGGGGAGTTTTAAAACCCTCTAAGAGAGTTTGGTTACTAATTTTTTTTATACCCCAACAGGGGTCCAAAACGTTTTAAGAACATTTCCCATCCCCCTTTAGGGGAAGGGGATTTAATGTTTCAATCGATTCAAAAAATTCACATCCACTGAATGAGTATTCCTGTACATCATCGCAATGATGGCAAGTCCCACGCTCACTTCTGCTGCAGCGACCACCATAATAAAAAATACAAACAGTTGTCCGTCGATGCCCGCATTCGGGTTCACCACTTTCGATGTGAGATAATGCATTTTCGAAAATGCAACGAGCAACAAATTAACCGCATTCAGCATGAGTTCAATGCACATGAAAATGACAATTGCGTTGCGTCGGGTCAATACACCGGCCACACCAATACAGAACAACGCCACTGCAAGAAATATATAATAGTTAATAGGCATAGGCCCCGACCCCTAAAGGGGATTTAATTAATTTAATAAATTACAAAATGACAATTCAATGAACAAAACCCTTTCCCCCTCTAGGGGGCATGGGGTTTACTCTTTCTTTCCGATCACTACGGTTCCCACCATCGCGCTCAAAAACAGTACACTGCTTATTTCAAACGGAATCACGTAATCATTGAAAAGAGCGATTCCCAGGTTATGGATCAATCCAATTTCACCTTGTCCCGTTTGTGCAATATGATTTTTCAGATCTGCATCTTTTAATGCGGCAACCAACACCAGCAAAAGTGCACCGCCGCCGATCACGCCCGCAATTTTCAGCCATTTATTTTTCTGGGGCTCTGTGTCTGCATTCAGGTTCATCAGCATGATGACAAAAAGGAAGAGTACCATGATGGCGCCTGCATAGACGATGAGGTTTACAATGGCCAGGAACTGCGCATTAAGCAATATATAATGTCCGGAAATAGTAAAGAAAACAATGATCAGCCATAACACACTGTGCACAGGGTTCTTGCTCACTACGACCATGATTGCGCTGAACAGCGCGGTAACGCTCAGGAACCAAAACAAAAATTGTGTGGTGCTCATTGAAGCAGTTGGTTGTTTATTCAGCTAAGCTTTAACTCTTAAACCTTTTGCCTTTTCATATTCTTCGGGCTGCAATTTAGGATGAGGAATCAACAAATCATCTTTTCCATACACAAATGATTTTCGGGTATAGTTGGCCGGTGTAAAAGTTTCCGACAAGTAAATAGCGTCTTTGGGACAGGCTTCTTCGCACAAACCACAAAAAATACACCGCAGCATGTTGATCTCATATTTCACTGCATATTTTTCTTCGCGGTACAGGTTCTCTTCTCCAGGCAATCTTTCTGCAGCTTCCATGGTAATCGCTTCTGCGGGACAAGCTACTGCGCATAATCCACAGGCAGTACATCTTTCTCTTCCTTCTTCATCACGGTTCAACACATGCAAACCGCGGAACACAGGACTAAATGGTCTTGTCTGCTCCGGATAATTAATGGTTGGCTTTTTTTTGAAGATGTGTCCGAATGTGATCGACATACCTTTTGCAATGCCGGGGACATATATTCTTTCCCACCAGGTCATCGGTTTACGCTCGACTTTTTTCGCTTTATTTGTTAATGCCTGCATAATAAAAACTTTAAGTGCTGACACGAAACACCCGCAAAATTATTTTTATCACTCCAACCTTCCAAGAATTATATTTCATTCGTGTAACCCGAGTAATCCGTCCAATTCGCGTAATTAGTGTGATTGTTTTAACAACACAATAAAACCCGTGATGATCATATTCAATAACGCCAACGGGATAAGTCCTTTCCATCCGAGTCGCATCAACTGGTCATAACGAAAACGTGGAACCGTCCACCTCACCCAGATGAAAATGAAAATAAAAACCACCACTTTGATAAATAAACTCAGTCCCTGCAATATCGCGAGCAGGTTTTGTCCATGCTGCACTCCAAAAGCTGCATCATTGACAAAAGGAATATCATATCCCCCCCAGAATAAAGTGGCCATCACCGCGCTGCTGATAAACACATTCACATATTCCGCGAATAAATAAAAACCCAATTTCATGGATGAATATTCCAGGTGATACCCAAAATTCAATTCGCTTTCTGCTTCAGACAGATCAAAGGGAGTTCGGTTACATTCGGCAAATGCGCAGACGAGGAAAATAAAAAACCCAAGAGGTTGATAAAAGAAATAATACCATCCATCCTGTTGTTGTTGAACTATAGTCTTCAAACTCAGCGAGCCGCTAAGCATGAGTAGAGCAATCAGCGAAAGTCCCATGGCTAATTCATAAGAAATAATCTGGGATGCACCGCGAATGGCAGCCAGGAGAGAGAATTTATTATTTGATGCCCATCCTCCAATCATGATTCCATATACCCCCATACTTACCACGCCGAAAATATACAGTATACCAATATTTACGTCGGCAATCTGCAGGTCAATGCTTCTTCCAAATAATTCAATTTTGCTGCTCCAGGGAACCACCGCACTTGTCATCATCGCGGTCAACATGGCCAATCCCGGTCCGAGTACAAACAAAAGCCTGCTCGATGAATTCGGGATGATTTCTTCTTTCATGAAAAGTTTCAATCCATCTGCCACGGGTTGCAGAATGCCAAAAGGACCAGCCCTGTTGGGCCCCCTACGGTCTTGTATAAACGCTGCAATTTTCCGTTCTGCATAAGTCTCGTACATGGCAACCAGTAAGGAAGCCATAACAATGACCGCAATCAAAATAAATTTTTCAAGCACAATCGCCCAGTCAATAGCCAATAACGTTAGATGCATATTCTGAGTCTCAAAAAGAGTTTAATGAATTTTTATGAAATCAACTGTATATCCCTGTTCAACATCGTTGTGTCACTCACTTGTACTGCATATCTCTATTCAACTGTCCTTCCTAATGCTTCTTCTCTCCTGTTGTCATTCACAAAATCAGTCGAATGAGCCGGTCTTTCCAATTTTGAAAGATCGATTTCCGGATCATTCACTTCGCTCACAGAATGAATATCCATCAGTAATTTGGGTTTACGCCCGCCCATCACATCCGGCAAGGTTTCCTTTGGCTTCTGAATACCGACATAATGACCCTGTGCAATGACCGAATGGCGATTGATAATTGTGGGGCCTTCAATCACCCAGTCAGACGTTTTCTTTTTTTCGAAGCGGCATTCATTGCAAATCCAATCCTGCACTTCACCCCATTGATCCTTTCTCGCCGTCACACGAAAAACCTCATCGCCACGATACCATAGTGTTACTTTACCCGCGCATTTGGGGCAGTCGCGATGTGCATCTACAGGGTTCAAAAACCACACACGGTTTTTGAACCGGAATGTTTTATCGGTCAGTGCACCAACCGGACAAACATCGATCACATTGCCGATGAAATCATGATCGAGTGATTGTTTGATATAGGTAGCAATCTCCGAATGATCGCCGCGGTCCAATATACCATGCTGCCTTTTATCTGTTAACTGATCGGCAGCAAACACACAGCGAAAACAGAGGATGCAGCGAGTCATGTGCAATTGGATATAAGGACCCAGGTCATGTTTTTCAAATGTTCTGCGCTGGAATTCATAGCGGGTTACTTCCTTGCCATGTTCATAGCTGAGATCCTGCAGGTGACATTCGCCTGCCTGGTCGCAGATTGGACAATCCAGCGGATGATTGATCAGCAAAAATTCGACGACACCGTTTCTGGCGTCAATCACTTTTTCGCTGGTGATATTTTTTACGACCATGCCATCCATCACGTTGGTACGGCAACTCGCAACCAGTTTGGGCATGGGTCTCGGATCAGCAGTTGAACCGGCAGCCACCTCTACCAGACAGGTGCGGCATTTGCCGCCGCTTCCTTTTAATTTTGTATAGTAACACATGGCTGGCGGGGCCACATCGCCGCCAATCTTCCTGGCAGCATTCAGGATTGAAGTCCCCGGTTCCACTTCGATGGTAATGTTATCGATGGTTACTTTGAATAATTTTTTTTCTTCTGCCATAATTGATCATTTCACGCAAAGGCGCTAAGAAGCGCGAAGACGCAAAGCTCTTATAAATTAAAAGCTCTTATAAGTTATTTACTATTCTATGAATCCCATTTTTGATTAATGGTACATTAAAATTAACTAGCAAACCCAATTTGAGATTAGTCAATTTCAAGTAAGTCAACACTTGTTTAAAATGAACTTCAGACAACAACTCAACGGATTTGAATTCCAGGATCACTCTCTTGTTAATAATCAAATCTGCTCTAAAGCCAACTTGCATTTCAATACTTTCATGTATCAAAGGAACCGCATGTTGGCGAAGATATGCGATCCCCGTTTTGCCCCACTCATAACAAAATATTTCTTCATATACACTCTCATATAATCCCGGGCCGTATTGTTTATGAATTCTAAAACAAAGATCTACGACCTTACTCGCAATTTCATTCTCATAAACCATCTCTTTGCGCCTTTGCGTGAATAAACTAAGATGCTGCAAGCTGCAGGGGATCAGCGTAGTGGGCCAATCCATAATTTCTTTTGACGCATTCTGTATGATTCAGCGCATGCCATTCGAATTCATCACGGAAATGCCTGATCGCAGCGGCTACGGGCCACGCAGCTGCATCACCGAGCGGACAAATCGTATTGCCTTCGATTTTTCCCTGGATATCCCACAATAAATCGATATCACTCATTTTCCCTTTTCCATACTCCATGTTCCAGAGGATTTTTTCCATCCATCCTGTTCCTTCCCGGCAGGGGGAACATTGTCCGCAGCTTTCGTGGCGATAAAATCGCGCAAGCGTCAGCGTATGACGAACCACACATTGATCTTCATCCAGTACAATAAATCCTCCGGAACCCATCATGGACCCTTTCGCAAATCCGCCATCAGACAAGCTCTCGTAAGTCATCATCCTGGTTTCACCCTTGACTGTCTTCAGCAGGAGATTCGCAGGCAGGATCGGAACTGATGAACCTCCGGGAATGCAGGCTTTCAGTCTTTTTCCATTTGCAATTCCTCCGCAATATTCATCGCTGTAAATAAATTCCTCCACCGATATGGACATATCGATTTCATATACTCCAGGTTTGTTGATATTGCCGCAGGAAGAAATCAGTTTTGTGCCCGTTGATTTACCGATTCCGATTTTCGCATATTCTTCTCCGCCGAGATTGATGATTGGAACCACCGCTGCCAGTGTTTCCACATTATTCACCACTGTCGGTCGGTCCCATGCTCCTTTCACAGCAGGAAATGGAGGTTTAATTCTCGGATTTCCGCGTTTGCCTTCCAGGCTCTCGAGCAGGGCTGTTTCTTCTCCGCAGATATAAGCGCCCGCGCCGCGGTGCACATAGATCTCACAATCAAATCCACTTCCCAGGATATCCTTGCCCAGCCATCGGTTTTGTTTTGCTTCGGCGATTGCCTGTTCCAGGATATCCATAATCCATGCATATTCTCCGCGTATATAGATATACGTTATATTACTTCCCAGGGCAAAAGAAGAAACAATCAGTCCTTCAATCAGTAGATGCGGGATATATTCCATCAGGTACCTGTCCTTGAATGTACCCGGTTCGCTTTCATCTGCATTGCATACCAGGTGGCGGGGCACGCCTTCCGGCTTGGCAATAAAACTCCATTTCATTCCTGTCGGGAAACCGGCTCCCCCCCGGCCACGCAATCCGCTTTTCTTCACTTCATCCGTGACCTGGTCAGGGCTCATCGATTTTAAAGCTTTCTCAACACTGCGATATCCTCCCTCCCGACGGTATACATCATAGCCGCGAATGCCTTCAACATGTGCTTTTTCTAATAATAGTTTCCTCATACCCCAATCCGCCTAAGGCGGAGAGTTTTATATTTCGTATAAAGTTTCCTACTTCCCCTTTAGAGGGAAGGAGTTCAATTATTCAATGCAGCCCTTTGCCTGCACTCATCAATAATCGCATCTACTTTTTCTTTTGTCAGATGTTCACGGTAAGTTTTTCCGAATTGCATCATCGGCGCATACCCACAAGCACCTAAGCACTCAACCGTTTTTAGTGTAAAAAGTCCATCGGCTGTGGTTTCGCCAACCCCGATTCCCAATTTCTGTTTTATATAATCGATGATCTGGTCACTTCCATTCAGCATGCAGGGTCCGGTCTGGCAGACTTCAAACATATATTTTCCCACCGGTTTCAGGTTATACATGGAATAAAAAGTAGCTACTTCGTACACTTCAATCGGTTCAATATTCAATAAAGAAGCCACATAATCCATCGTCTCTGTACTCAGCCATCCGCCAAAACTGTCCTGTGCGACATGTAAGACAGGAAGCAATGCACTTTTCTGTTTTCCCGCAGGATAGCGCGAGATGATCTCTTTTACTTTTTCGAGCTTATCGGCAGAAAAGCCCCCCTCCCCCCTGAAGGGGGAGTTTGGATTTTTACTCCCGTCATTATTTGTTTCATCCATATTATTCCCTCTTATTATGTTAAACATTCAGCCCAATCCCCTTTAGGGGTAAGGGGTCTAAGCATCCATTTCCCCTGCAATCAGGTTCAGACTGCTCATTGTTATGATGGCATCGCTCAGCATCGCTCCCCTGGTCAATTCAGAATAAGCCTGGTAATAAATAAAGCAGGGTCTCCTGAAATGCAAACGGTAGGGCGTTCTGCCCCCATCGCTGACAAGATAAAATCCCAGTTCGCCATTGCCTCCTTCCACACTCTGATATACTTCACCGGGAGGAATATCTGTTTCACCCATCACAATTTTGAAATGCCAGATCAGGGCTTCCATCTTCGTATATACATCACGTTTATCCGGCAAATAATATTCAGGCGCATCGGCATGAAATACTTCCGCATCAGCGCCCCTGAAATCCTGGACTTTTTGATATGCCTGTTTGATAATACTCAGTGATTGCCACATTTCCTGGTTGCGGACCAGGAAACGATCGTAATTGTCGCCTGTTGATCCTACCGGAATCGTAAACTCAAAATCTTCGTAGCTGCTATAGGGAGAATGCACTCTTACATCGTAATCCACTCCGGTGGCACGGAGATTGGGGCCCGTGAATCCATAATTCAACGCGCGTTCTGCGCTGATCCCTCCCGCACCCATTGTTCGTTCCATGAATATGCGGTTGCGATTGAATAAATTCTCAAATTCTTTCAGCACTTCAGGATATTCAGTTAAAAATTTTTCAATTTTTTTAAAGGCTATATTAGTGAAATTCCTTTCGAACCCACCGATTCGTCCAATATTGGTGGTCAGGCGTGAACCGCAAATTTCTTCATAGATTTCATAAATCAGTTCGCGGTATTGCATGACATACAGAAAACCGGTATAAGCACCTGAGTCAACGCCGACAACTGAATTACAAATCAGGTGATCTGAAATTCTTGCCAGTTCCATTATAATGACACGGAGATAGTCTACACGCTTGGGCGTTTTTACTCCGAGCAATTTCTCACAGGTTATATGCCAGCCCATATTGTTGATGGGAGAAGAGCAATAATTCAGACGGTCTGTAAGCGGGGTAATCTGGTAAAGCGGACGTCTTTCTGCAATTTTTTCAAATGCCCTGTGAATATATCCAACGGTCTGCACTGCAGAGACGATGCGTTCACCATCGAGCTCAAGAATATTCTGGAACACACCATGCGTAGCAGGATGTGTCGGACCCAGGTTCAATGTGGTCGTCGTTTTTTCAATACTTCCTTCCGGTAATTTGATATGATGCTCCATGCCCCTGACCCCTTAAGCGGAGTTTTTTATTTCAAAGTAAAATTAATCTCATTGCAATTCTCCCTAACACCCCTTAGGGGTTTTGGGGTTTTATCTCCCAAACATATCATCATCCTTGTCAATTCTCGTTTGGTCTTCAAGCGGATATTCCTTTCGCATTGGGAAATAATCCATTTCATCCACATTCAGAATCCGCTTCAGATTGGGGTGGCCGACAAAATTCACTCCGTAAAAATCATAGGTTTCTCTTTCCATCCAGTTAGCGGATGAATATATTTGTGTTGCGGTGAAGACATCAGGTTTTTCGATTGCTGTAAAAACTTTGAACCTGATCCTGACATTGTCCACAAGATTATGTAAATGATAAACGACAGTCAATTCTCTTCCTTCCTGGTTGGGATAGTGAACTGCAGTGAGGTCAGTCAAAAAACGAAAACGTAATTCAGGATCATCAAATAAAAACTGCAATACTTTAAGATTGCTGTCTTTAGGAGCTTCGAAGGTCAACATGCCGTAAGGCTCTTCAAAGTGAGACAATTCATCTCCGAATTTTTGAATCAGTCGCTCTTTTATTGTTTCATTTGTTAAAGCCCCCTTACCCCTGAAGGGGGGATTGGGACCTGCATTTTCACTATTTTTTATTTCATTCATTCAATCAACATTTATTTTCTTTCATCCGGAATTTCAACTCCCCTTTAGAGGCTGGGGGATTATTGTATCCCATAACTCTGCAACAGAGCTTTGTATTGGTCACTGTTTCTTCTTCGAATGCTTTCCTGTCCTACAAGGTCCTGTACTCTCATAAAGCCATCGAGGATAGCTTCAGGGCGTGGGGGACAGCCAGGCACATATACATCAACAGGTACAACCTGGTCGATCCCCTGTAATACTGAATAAGAATCAAAAATTCCTCCGCTTGCGGCACAGGCCCCGACAGCCATTACCCAACGCGGTTCGGCCATCTGTAAATAAACCTGCTTCACGATCGGTCCCATTTTTTTTGCGATGGTTCCCATTACCATCAGCAGGTCGCACTGGCGGGGTGAAAAACCCAATCGTTCTGCACCAAACCTTGCAAAATCATAATGTGAAGCCATGGTCGCCATGAATTCTATTCCACAGCAGGAAGTAGCAAAAGGAAGAGGCCAGATGGAATTTTTTCTCGCAAGCCCAACGACATCATTGAGACGGGTTGCAAAAAAACCTTCTCCCATATGACCATCTGGCATTTCTGCCATGCTGATATGGTCCTTCGTATCAGCTTTTATCGGATTAATATTGAACCGTACAGGACGAGGCATATGAATATTTTGAATGTGCTAATGTGAAAGTGTGGAAATTATTTCATTTTGCATTTTTCACATTCTCACATTTAGTACAAATATTTAACAATTCAGCATTCTTAATGTTTCAGGTCCGCTTCATTTTCACAGCTGCCTGCCGGCAGGCAGCTTTCCACATTAGCACATTCTCCCATTCATTCAGTCTTCCCATTGTAAGGCGCCTTTTTTTATGATGTAAATAAATCCGGCTAAAAAAAATGCAACAAAGAGCAGGACCGCGACAAAGCCACTCCACCCAAGGTCCCGGAAATTGACTGCGTAAGGATAAAAAAAGATTACTTCCACATCAAACAATACAAACAAAATCGCAACCAGGAAATATTTAATGGCCATGGGCTGGCGCGCATTGCCTACACCTTCAATTCCGCTTTCAAAATTCTGTAATTTCTCTTCCGTCTTTCTTTTAGGGCCCAGCAGATGGGTTACGCCTAAAACCGTAAACACAAATCCTCCTGCAAATATCAACTGCAATACGATGGGAAAATAATTGACTGAACCATTTGCATTGGATACCGCTGTGGTTGCCTGCAATAAAAAAAGATTCATCATAATTGATACTTGCGAAAGCAAAAATAAGGCAGTGAAGTCAAATTACATGATTTAAGTCGAACCAGTAATCAAATAAAAATCCCTGTCCGTTAGAAGAACAGGGATTAATTATTTGTTATTTAGTGCTTACAATTTTATTTTGTTCCCGTTTTTGGTTTAGTAGCAGGTTGTTTTGGTCTTCTGCTGAGTATTTCGATATATTTCGGTGCTTCTGCGTTTGCAGGATCAACTTCTAACACTTTTTTCAGATATACTATCGCCCCTTCTTTATCCTTTTTAATATCATTAGAGACCTGGGCAAGGTAAAAATAAGCGCCTACTATCTGGGACTTATATTTTGCAGAATCAGGTGAAGATCTCGCCACTCGGATAAATTTTTCGTAGGCATCCGCAGCCAATCCTTTTGGATTTGCAGTATCGTCTAACGCCTGCAAACTTCGCGCGCACCAGAGATAACCAAAAACTTCAGTCGGGTAGTTGGACTCGTACATCTCGCAGAATATTTTCTGAGAGTTTTGGAAATTGCCCGCCTGGTAATTGGCCATCCCCCAACTAAACAGATCAGAATTGGAAGGGTTTTTCTTTGTTTTATAAAGAGTCTCCGCAAGATCAGCAGCAGCAGGCTTATTGTTAAGCTTCTTGGCTAAATCCAGTGCTTCATTGATATATTTCGTTTTATTCTCCAGCAGTGTATCTCTTTCTATGGCGAGCTTATAATATTTGAATGCTTCATTTTTTGTTGGGGTATCGGGCATCCTGGAGTTGATCTTAGCCATCTCCTCATAATCAGGTCCTATAATGATCGAAGTATCCGCTTTAGCAAAAAAAGTGGTCATCGCCTGTTTCGCTGTATTCATATCTCCCAGTGTATCGGAAGTATAAGCCACCATACGGTACATTCTTGGGCTGACCTTATCGCCAAACTGACCGATGAGGTCCTGCGCTTTTGTTCTTGCCTCAGCATTTTTTCCTGATGCATATAAAAAATCTGTTTTCAGATATTCTACTTCAGGACCCTGATCCGCGTTGGCAACATATTTGTCCAGGTATACTGCAGCTTTATTTACGTCCCGGAAATACCAGTAATAGAAAAGCTGGTAGTAGGCCGGAGCATAGGCTGGATCCATCTGTGTTGCTTCTTCAAATGCGGGCAGAAAATATTCTTTATTATTTTGAGTGAGGTAGATCATTCCGATCTTAAACTTTGCTTCAGCCAGTTTCGGATCGAGAGATAATGCCTTCTGGTAATTCAAAACCGCATTACCTCCGTCAATCAGCTTGCGATAAGCATCTCCCAGGATGACATAGGTCTGGGGGTTGTTGAAATTTTTTGTCTGAATAGCAAGATTTAATTTTTCGATCGCATAGTTGGCATCGCCTGCCTTTGCATCAACGGCTGCATATCCTACTGCATTCAGCACATTGATATCTTTTGCTTTGGTCAGACTGATAGCCGTTTCAAATTGTTGCTTTGAATCGGTGGTGTTTCCCTGCATCAGTTCAATATGTCCCATACCAACCAGTAACAGGGGGGCATTTCCGTTAGTCGTGAGCATTTTCTGGAACAATGCTTTTGCACCTGCAGTATCCCGGGTATCTTTCCGGTGAACCATGGTCATCCCAAGCCAATACACGGCATCGATATTATTTGGATTGGCAGCGAGAATTTTTTCAAATGTTTCCTGGGCACTTTTATACCGTTCATAGTACAAAAATTTTTTGCCCTGGTCTACCGTCTGGGCGGTGATGGTTTGAGCAGCCAAAGCCGCACACATAAGCAAGCTGAATCGGATTCTGATCATTGTCTTAGTCTCAGTTTAAAGTGTATAAAATTATAGAAAACCCATTAATAAGTTGGTGTTTACAGTAAACAGGTACAGTAAAATAAAGGATAGCGTTTAAAGATAGTGACTTTATGTAAATCCAAACCCTGTCATCATGGTTTCATCTGCACATCACGAACCTCAAACGACATTCTCGCCGGAACCAGATAGGCCCTCCTGAAAATCAATTGTCCTCTTTCATATTGCAGAAAATTGACAAAATTATTTCCTATCCCGTCAAAATTCTCTTTCAATATATAATAAACTCCTCTCGTCATGGGATATCTTTTCAGATAGATATTAGCCTGGTAAGGCTCTACATAAGTTTCTCCACCGCAGGTTTCACAGCTGATGGCCGCCACTTTAACTTTCTTCAAAAAACTGAGTTGAGACGGATCGTCCTGGTCTCCTATCCAGCTCACTCCAATAAAACCAATTGCATTGGAGTTATCTGACACAAAGTTGAGAACCTGTTCACTGGATCTTGCTGCCTGAACATTTTTTCCCAGAGGCCGCCCCTTTAAAACCGAATCAATAGCATAACGTACGGTACTTGTTGCTGACACTCCATCCATTACTACCTGCAATCCTTTCTTACTGGTTCCATCCAGGAGTTCGGCGATTTCCTTCATTGTAAAAATAGTATCTGCAGAATGCCCATTCACAATCACAGCAATGGCATCATAGGCCAGGATTCCGGACGGCGGATCGAAATGCACAGAATTCTCATAAAATTTTTCTTCGTCCTTATTCAACTTGCGGGTTACAATGATCAATCTGGTACTGTCATTGGTCAGATCACGAAAGCAATCGGCTTCAGCTTTATAATGAACAACGATCCTGGCATCTGGAAAAGAAGATTCAAAAACTTTTATCTGCGAATCGATAATAGGTTTAAAAGATTCATCCACACTGATATTGATAGTCCCGGAAGTAGGTGTCTCCTGATTGATTTTACCATTCCCGTTATTGCACCCACACCATAGTGAGCCAGCCCACAGACCCATCAAAATACTAATAAATTTTCTCCGCATATAATGTGATCGGATTACCGGAAATAATTTTTTTTATATCCCCTATATACCCTCCAGGCCCCATACACTATACAAAGACCTGCGAAAAAATAACGGTAAAAATTTTCCAGGTTAAAGACAACGCCCAGGGATGGGGCCAGCAGAAAAAAAATCCCAAAACCAAAGATAATGATGCCCATGCCATAGTCCATAATGGCCCGCATCAGGATATATCCTTTTGTTCGTCTGTCAGGATCCTTATTCTCCATGAATCTGAAACTTTTAATTGGGGAAAGCAAGATACAGAATAACCAAAAAACAAAGAGATAAAACTTAGCTAATTTGCATTTACACTTAATATTATTTGTCTTTTATGGTTCATTTAATTTTCTTCAGTCCTGAAAACAACGGGTAAATTGTAGTATACGGCAACTTTATTGCCGTTCTGTATACCGGGCTTCCATCGTGGCATTTTCTTCATTACCCGGATCACTTCGGCATCAAAAACCTGACCTCCGCTTTGAACTAATTCAATTCCATCCACTGCGCCCTCCTTATCAATCACAAATTGCATCTGCACCCGTACACTGGTTCCCGTGTCCATATCCTCCCGGGCATTCGGAGATTTTTTGCAAGAAATTCCTGCAAAGCCTTCATGCCGCCCGGAAACTCAGGCATTTTTTCGGCAATCCGGTAAATGGTTTCCTTTTCATTCCCGTCGTCCGAAAAGCTGTTGCCGCTATTCTTTTCTGCATTATCCAACGCCTGTGCATGTACGAGATCTTTAATGCTGTCACCGGTTATGTTAATCGTGCTAATCTGTTTTTGTTGCTGCTCTTCAATAGTTGGTGTTGGATTAACAGGGGTAATTTCTTTTATTATCCTGGGAATAGTCGATTGCACTTGAGGGCTATTTCTTCTTTCAATACTTGCAGGTTTCAATGCCGGTGGTTTGAGTTCTATATCTTTCAAACGGATGTCCCTGTCAATCGGAAGAAAATGACCATGATTGCGTGAGAATTGTCGGTTCATCCAATAATTAATTCCAAATAATACTGTCATCAAAATAAAAATCGACAAGATTGATTTCTTTAAACGTGTGTGATAATGTTTGTGCAACTCATATGCACCATACTCTTTGTTCCTGTTTTCAAAAATAATATCCAGCACATCTGCTTTGAGAATGAGATCCGGGTCCATCTTATTTGGTTTTAGTTGTGAAGTGAATAAGATGAACTTGCGCAAGTCCATTAGAAAGATGCAGCACGAAATAAATTCCATAAACAGTAAATGGGAATGAGCTATCACTCACAGCATGCCTTAGGGCTTTGGGCTCCTTAAAGCTTTTCCCTTATTTTTGTATGCATGAAAATTTTGATGGTTTGTTTGGGCAATATCTGTCGAAGTCCAATGGCTGAGGGCATTCTGGCTGATAAGGTCCGGAAAGCCGGCCTCTATTGGAGTCTCGACAGTGCCGGAACCAATAATGGATATCATGTGGGCGAGGCGCCTCATCATTTGTCTCAGAAAGTTGCCAGACTAAACGCCATAGATATCAGTCATCAGCGTGCAAGATCATTTTCGACAGAAGATTTCGACCATTTCGATAAAATATATGCCATGTCGAAAGATGTACTGGCGGATATCCGGTCTTATGCAAGAAATAAATTAGACACCGGTAAGGCCGACCTGCTCATGAATGAATTGTATCCGGGGAAAAATATGGATGTCCCTGATCCCTGGTACGGATCGGAGCCTGGATATCACGAAGTATTTAAAATGATCGACAAAGCCTGCGAGAAGATCATAGAAAAATATGGAAAGCGCGATAGAGATAGAGCGTGAGAGCAATGGGCAAAAGGCAATAGGCAATATTCAACACTCAATGTTCAATGCTCAATATTCTCATAAAAAAAATTAAACTTGAAAATTGTCTATTGCCAATTGCCCATTGCATATTGAGTTGCGCTTGCTCTGATAAAGCAGATAATTAAATCACTCCAAACACGAGAATATTTTAGAAATGACAAAGGTCAAGGCCGGAATTCCTCAGGGCACCCGTGATTTTCCTGCAGAGGTTGTGAAAAGAAGATCATACATCATTCAAACCATCCAGACTGTTTTTGAATTATTCGGCTTCCAGCCTCTGGAAACGCCGGCCATGGAAAACCTGGAAACCTTATTGGGCAAATATGGTGATGAAGGAGACAAGCTGATTTTTAAGATCCTGAACAATGGCCTGGACAATCCTGCCAAACGCACCCAGGTTCAAAAAGATTTTGAAAAAATCCTCGAAGGAAAGAATGTCAAAGAAATTACTGAAAGGGCATTACGCTATGACCTGACGATTCCCTTTGCCCGGTATGTCGCCATGAACCAGGGCATACTAACGTTCCCGTTCAAACGCTACCAGGTACAGCCTGTATGGAGGGCCGACAGGCCGCAGAAGGGCCGTTATCGCGAATTTTATCAATGTGATGCCGATGTGGTGGGAAGCTATTCACTGATGAATGAAGTGGAACTCGCGAATATTTATGACACAGTATGTGAGAAATTAGAAATTGATGCAGAGATAAAAATCAATAACCGGAAAATACTATCTGCCCTCGCTGAAATCTGTGACAGCCAAAATAACCTCACGGACATTACCATGGCTATCGACAAGTTGGATAAAATCGGGCTGGACAAGGTAAAAGCAGAATTGAACGAAAGAGGT
>DATJWE010000043.1:0-10498 GCA_035501475.1 Puia sp.
CCAAGTCCTTCCTGGAATCGTCGTTGCAGGCCCAGTTCGAGGTTATGCTGGTAGGCGAGGAAAGCTGTGGCAAACCAGGTGGGACTGAAGTAATAATTATATTTTAAAGAGGCGTCCTCACGATCCCGTCTAAACGAAGTATCGGTAATGGTGTAAATGCCTGAAGCGGATAAAGAAATTTCTTCCCTTTGAGAGGCATAATTCAGTTTGCCGTTGAAATTCATCTGGCCAAAATCGCTTGATCGGGTATAGGTAAAACCTGTGCCGACACTCCCGGAAAATCTCTGGAAAAACGAATTTTTGTATGGGTACATGAGTGAAATATGCTGGAGGTTCAGCACAAGAGTGTCGGGGGTTCTTACCACGTTAACGAGCTGATTCATTCCATTAGGGATCATCTTTCCATAGTATACCTCATGGGTGATGGTTTCGATCCTGAACACCGTTCTGACTGCAGAAATGGTTTTCAGCTTGGTCAACTTAGCCGTGATATCGGGTAAGTCATCGGGATCGAAAGTGGCAATCCCCAGTTTTATATTTTTCAGTTTGCCAATGATGATGCTTCCGTTATTAAAAAAAATAGTGTCTTTCAAAACCTGGGAAAATGCTGAAGAGGCCAGGAATAGGTATAAAAAAATAAGTAAGATAATCTTCTTCATAGCTGCCACTACAATTAATGCCCATGCGATATACAGCAGGTTAAAGCCCCGGATAAACAACTGTTGTAATTACAAAAATAGCCAGCTCCCAGAATGGTATTCATGAAAATAAGCAATGAATCAGAAAAAGAAATTTCAAAGCCGCCAGTTTACTGTAAAACGTATTCCATTGATTAGGAACCAAACAGCAATGTTTAATTTTATTCAGATTCTTAAGCCAGATCGCTAACTAAAGCTGAACACATGAACCCTTCGGGTATATATCTGCATGTAATTTTTTAATGACTAAAACATCTGATTTATGAATAGAAAATTAAGTTTACTGATCCTTTTGTCTTGCTCAATATTTTTTGCTTATGCACAAGATACTTCCAAGGTCCGGGCGTTGGAAATATATGGATTTGCGATGACAGATATGGGCTATAATTTTAACCAGATCAATCCAAACTGGTCAGACGCGTTGCGTATTACCAAACTTCCATCTTACAAAGACCAGTATGCACCCGATGGACAGGTTTTTTTTGGTGTGAGACAAACGCGGTTTGGCGTAAAAGGATATACTCCAACGGCACTGGGTGAACTGACAGCTGTATTTGAATTCGATATGTGGGGAGTAGGTGCTGACGAAGGCAAGACAACGATTCGCCCTCGTCATTTTTATGGCGAACTTGGCAGAGTTCTCGTGGGCCAGACTAACAGCCCGTTCATGGATGGAGATGTATGGCCAAACACGGCGGAATATTGGGGGCCCAGCGGAATGGTATTTTACAGAAACATACAAATAAGATATGCACCCCTGAAAGGAGATAATGAAGTCTTCATTGCCCTCGAACGTCCGGGTACCAGTGCAGATAAGGGTGTTTTAGAATATCCTGAATCGCTCGATAGTGTAAAAGCACAATTGCAACTTCCCGACCTGTCGGCTCACTATAAAAGAAGTGGAAACTGGGGCCATGTTCAAATAGCCGGTATGTTGCGCCAGTTGAAATGGAAAGATCTTAGCACGAATGGGACCGTTAATGGCCATGTTACGGGATGGGGATTGAATTTAAGCACAGTGCTTAACATTAGCAAAGCAGATATTTTCCGTGGATCATTCGTTTACGGAGAGGGCGTTGAAAATTATATGCAGGATGCACCGGTAGATGTAGGAACCACCATAAGTTCTTCCGGCGCCATTGGCGGCAAAGCATTGCCGGTATACGGCATACTCGCTTTTCTTGATCATTACTGGACACCCAAGTGGTGCACGGCTATTGGCTATTCCAGCGTTCACATAACAAATACAGACCTGGGTTCCCCCGACGCCTATAAAAACGGGCAGTATGTAATAGTGAATATTTCTGTTACACCCGTTAAAAATTTTTGGGCAGTAGCCGAATTGCAATGGGGTAAAAGGGACAATTTCAGTGATGGGTTCAGTTCTAATGCAACTAAGATCCAGTTCTCATTCAAGTATAATTTCTCACAGGTTTTTTACGGGAACAAAAATTAATATTCGCTAACAATACAACCATTTAGTCATGAGACACTTATTTCATCAAGCGGTATCCCGGTTATTGGTTGCCGTTATATTCATGGGTTTATTGACAACAACTGCATGGGCACAAAAGGCCAAGAAGCAGAAGGCAACGGCCAGCACCAGTATGAGTGAAGGCGCCCTTTCAAAAGAAGCAATACAAGCAGCGCTCGATGGCGCTTACAACCAATTCAAAGACCTTAAAGAAGGAAAGAATGCTGATTACATCAAGGAACTGGCAACTGTTGACCCGAATATTTTTGGGATTGCTCTTGTCACGACTGACGGTACCGTATATACGAAGGGAGATATCGACTCGAGGGTCTCCATCCAGAGTGTTTCGAAAGTATTTACAATGGCAAAGGACATTGAAGATCTGGGTCCACAGGCAATACAGGATAAAATCGGGGTAGATGCTACCGGCATGCGTTTTAATTCCATCGTGGCCGTTGAAATGCAAAAAGGGAAGGAAATCAATCCGCTTGTCAACCCCGGCGCCATTGCTGCAAGTAGTCTTATGGCGGGTGCAGATTCCGCTGCAAAATGGAAGAACATTCTTCAGATTCACAGCGATTTTGCCGGTGAACAATTGGGAGTGAATTGGCCGGTATATGTCAGTGAAGCAGGAGACAATTTACGCAACCAGGCCATTGCGCACCTGCTTTATGCGTATGGAAGAATGTATTTCGATCCGGTGCAGTCAACTGATCTCTATACCAAACAATGCGCCATCAATGTAAATGCAAAAGACCTGGCAGTAATGGCAGCTACACTTGCAAACGGAGGAGTCAATCCGGTGACTAAAAAGAAAGTCGTTTCTCCCCAAACGGTGATGTATACACTACCGGTCATGGCCACTGCAGGTCTTTATGATGATTCAGGCATCTGGTTATATAATTCCGGTCTTCCCGGAAAAAGCGGTGTAGGTGGCGGTTTGCTCGCGGTTTGTCCTGGCAAATTCGGAATCGCCGTGGTTTCTCCTCCATTGGACGCAGCCGGAAATAGTGTGAAAGCGCAAAAAGTGATCCGCTATGTTGTCGAAAAACTCGGGGTGAATCCTTACTTGGTTCAGCCAAAGTAACGGAGACGGATATACGTAATATTTTAAACAAATAAAATATTCATGTACCTGATAAAAATGCTTGCGAAAACCTTCGGCCTAAGTTGGATATTCCTTTTGTTCTTTGACACTGCGTGGTGTCAGTTCGACCGGGACACTACAAAATTAGATACTACAAAGATTTTGCTGGAGGCAAGATCCTATCCCAATATGACGGCAGGCGAGTTTACCCCGAGCAAGGGATTCGATCTGGTGAAAACCAAGTACGCGAGTTTAAATATCAGTATCTATGCGCTGGTGAGATACCTGAACCAGTTGCCCGGGAAACAAACCTGGGAAGATCATTTAGGGAATACCCAGAATTTTACCGGACGCAATGACTTTTACTGGCATAGAGCAATGATATGGCTGTCGGGATTTGTGCTGACCCCGAAACTTACTTACATGGCGACAGTATGGACCATCATGACCACGCAGCAAACCCTGGTCTATGGTAACATCCAGTACATGTTCAATAAGCATTTAAGAGTTGGCATGGGGATCTTTCCGAATCTCAGTATCCGATCCATGCAGGGACCATTTCCACTTTATCTCTCAACGGATCGCACCATGGGCGAAGAACAGTTGCGAGCAGGTTTCACCAATGGTTTCCGTGTATCCGGAGAAATCGTACCACGTCTGAATTATTCTCTTTTCCTGGGAGATAATCTCAGCGCACTGGGTATTGCTGCCGGACAGCTTACAAGGGATCTTTCCAAAGGTGTGAGTCTCGTTTGGATGCCGACCACCGGTGAATTTGGTCCGCGCGGAGGACTGGGAGATTTGGAAAATCATGAGCAGCTTGCCACCCGTTTCGGCGTGAGCTATACCCATTGCCGCGAAAATCGTTTCAATGAAGTCGGACCACCCGGGCCAGACGAAACGCAGATACGAAACACCGATGGGGTACTTTTTTTTCAAACAGGTGCTTTGGCTCCCGGCGTTACGGTAACAGAAGCAAACTACGATATGTTTTCTGTGGATATGGGCATAAAACACCGCGGATTCGGTATACAGGCTGAAATCTATGGCAGAAAATTGACAAAGTTTGATGCAGATGGCCCCGTTCCGATCAATACGATCACTGATTTCGCATACAGCTTACAGTTATACAAAATGGTGGTCCCTCGCATTGTTACTGCGTACCTTATTCATTCTTTTGTTTTTGATCAGTGGGACAGGAGGCCCTGGGAATTGGGCGGAGGCGCCAATATATATCCTATGAAGAGCCGGAGCTGGAGACTGAATGCCCAGATCGACTATGTGTACAAGTGCGGGGCTGGCGGAACATTTGGATTGTATACTGCAGGACAGACCGGAACAACAATTACGGTCGGATGTGATATTCTTCTTTGAGGGCATGAGCCGTATCCACTATCAGATGAAACTTCTTCATTAGATCCGGCTGCTCTATGTTATTCAATCAAAAGAAAAAATATGAAGCCATACTTACTATTATATTATGCTGTACACAAAATTTTCTGTGCATGTAAGCAACTGTGCATTGCCGTTATATTCATACCGTTGACCATGCTGGCTCAAAAACAAAATCAGCCGGATACCTCCTGGTTTTATGATTCCCATTTTCATTTAACGAATTATATCCAGGAAGGAATCACCGTCCAACGATTCCTCGAAATCATGGGCGGAAAGGTGGGCCGGTCCACTTTGTTCGGAATTCCATTACAACAGCAATGGTCATACGAAAATTCGGGAGATTTCGCTCCCAATTATTATCTCGCCAGTGATGCCCCGCTATATTATTATTCTTTTACGGATGCATACATCGCGATGGCTTATAGATCACTGACAAAAGAAGAGCAGCAGCGATTTGATCCGATGATCACGGGCTTCAATCCAACCGATATGTATGCTGCTGATCATATCAAGCGCGTGCTGAAAGTATTTCCCGGTGTGTTTAGCGGTATCGGCGAGTTTTCTATCCATAAAGAATTTGTTTCGGCAAAGGTTGCAGGTGAAAAAGCTTCACTCACCAATCCGGCACTTGACCGCATCCTGGATTTTTGCGGTGAAGCAGGTCTTGTTGTACTCATGCATAACGATGTCGACATGCCTTATCCGAAGGCGGGGCAGGAGCCCTATTTGATTAAACAACTTGGCGCTCTTTTCAGGCGTCATCCCAATGCGACCATTATTTGGGCACATTGCGGATTGGGCAGGATAGTTCAGCCGGTACAGGATCAACTGAGGATGCTCGAATATGCTCTTGCTGACCCTACGCTTTCCCATGTCAATATCGATATTTCATGGGATGAAGTGGCAAAATATATTGTGTCGACCCCGGAAACCATCAAAGCCACTGCAGCAGTGATCAATAAATACCCTGATCGATTTTTGCTGGGCACCGATGAAGTAGCGCCTCCAAGCCAGGAGAAATATCTCAAAGTGTATTACATGTATGCCCCGCTATTTGCACAGTTGACACCCGAAGCAAAACAAAAATTAACCAAGGGTAATTACAAAAGGATTTTTGACGCTGCACGAATCAAAGTGCGCCAGTGGGAAGCTGCGCATGCGAAAGATACCGAACCCATACCGCCTCCAACTCCCTCCTCAGGAGTGGGTAATCCCTGATCTGCACCCGGAATGACTGCTGGCAAACAATGATTAGTGGCAGGCTGATGCTGATTCTTCAATTTCGAATTCATATTTATGGAATTAAACTTCCTGGAAATTTTCATGATTGAGCTAACCGAAATATTTGAAGTAGTTAAAGAGAGATTTCCCAGTCAGAGTATTCGCATTGATCAACTATATAAAGACGATGAAAACTTCAGGTCGCTCTGCCTGGATTATTTTTCATCCATCCGGACTTTAAGAAATTATAAATCATCTTCAGAAGAGATTGGCCATTCCATTACGGAGTATAAAAATGTAATTGTGGAATTGGAAAAAGAATTTGATAGTTACTTTGACTAGAGACTCTATACTGCTACATCATGGTAATCTGGATGCGGGTTTCAAAGAAATTCACGTGGCCCGTCAGGCCGAACCTGTTCATTATTCCATATCCGTAAACCAGTTCCCACCTCAGGATTTTTGAAAGATACCAGTTGATCATTGGCGTAATGCGTGTAAACTGGCCGCCTTGTATAGAACCATTATTCAAATTAAAAGTTGAAACATGCAGAACTGCTTCTATTGCTCCCCATCCGCCATTAAAAACAGATCTGCTTACGGGCACAAATCCAAGAACGTTACCTGTTGTGTTGTACGGACGTTTGGTATTCGTAAGGAAATAACTTACCACTACGTCACCACCAAAAAAATGATGATCATCGGAAGATTTTGAATAAAAATTATGTTCCATCACTTCAGATCCGATCATGAAACGCTTATTCCTATAATAAGCTTCTGCACCCAGGCTACTTGAACCATCGGCCGAAAACTGGCCTGTGTTGATAAGCTGTGGAGTGGGGTTGGATTCCGGACGTGATTTAATAGTGAATTGTCCATTCAGAGGTTTCCCATACCTTGCCTCAACTGCTATATGGAGCAGTGTTCCATTTTTGCTATTATCGATCGGCACCCATCCTCCGCGTCCTACAAACTGCCATTCGAAAGTAGAAAAGCTCTGCCCTTTAGAAGTTAAATCACTATATGCAGCGAGATTCAGAAATAATTTCGATTTCGGAAAATAACCAAAGTATTTAATACCATCCGCCAGGATAGGAACGGGGTCCAATGCCATCTGCCTTTCATTGGTTAACCCTGAATGTCCATTCATCACTTTGATCATCGAAAAACCTTCTTTTGTCCTGCCGATAAAAATATTTCCCTTTAATTCAGGAACACCAATGGTGAGACCTGATTCGCGAACCATCCACACATTCTTATCACCGTCATACATATACGCAAATTTCCAGGCGAGATATCTTTTTGACTTGAGAAACCGGCCACTGGCAAGAATTCGAAAATCCCTGGTTTTATATGTTGGAACCAGGTTCAGGTTGGCTGAATCCATTTGCCGGCGGAATGTTTTGTCGTAAGAGTATGCAGTGTAGTCACCAATAAAACCCAGCCCTATTCTAAAAGTAGAATAGGTTCCTTCAAATTCATTCGGTGCCAGGTCGCTTTTCTTTGTTACGAATGTCGAATCGGCAACCCTTGGTGTAAATAATAATCCGTCCGTTCCATTGGGAAGCTCTTTTGTGGTATCATTTTGTGAATATCCACTGTCCGGCATCACACAAAAGATCAAAGCAGGCAGCAAAATACCAATGAGATACTTTATACTTCCACGGCATTTCAGAAAATGCACCGGAAATGCTGTGGAATGCTTACAAATTAAAGAATGTTGCATTCGTAATGTAATGAACCTAACTGGCCGCACTCATAGCGGAGATGGGAACCTTCAAAAATCAGTATTTGAAGAAGTATTCCTGTAATTTTTTTCTGTCTTTTGTTTTGGTGAGTCCGAGCATCAGCATGATCCTCGCTTTTTGTGGCGTAAGATCGTCAGAAACGATCGTGCCTAATTCATCATCGTTAATTTCATCATGCAAGACAACTCTGCCCGAAGGAGTACGACTGGCGCGGCAAACAGTAATGCCAGCAGCTACGGCACGCTTTACTGCATCCATGTATGCTTTATTGAAGTTGCCATTTCCTACGCCGGCGATAACAATTCCATCCACTTTTTTCGCAATCAGCATATCGATCATATCAGATGGAGCATCTGCATACATGTAAACGATATCCACTCTTGGTAATTTTGTATCAGCTGTAATTTCAAAAGGAGTTTTTACTTCCCTTTCAGCCTTTGAATAATATTCTACTTTCCCATCATAAACCTGGCCAAGCGGTCCGGAGTTGAGAGAACCAAACGCATTTACTTTTGTTGTACTAAGTTTCAATACTTCCCTTGCATCGTAAATACCTTCGTTGAAACTTATAAGCACTCCTCTTCCCTTGCTATTTGGATTGACAGCCACGGTAATAGCATCATAGAGATTCTTTGGTCCGTCTGCACTGATAGCAGTGGCTGGGCGCATAGAACCTGTTAACACAACAGGCTTATCTGAATTGACGATCAGGTCAAGAAAATAACCTGTTTCTTCCTGTGTGTCTGTGCCATGAGTTACTACAACAGCATCGGCTTCGTTGTTTGCAAAGATTTGATTGATACGGACAGCCAGTTTTTTCCAGATATCAATGGTCATATCCTGACTGCCTACAGAAGCTACCTGTTCACCAGTGATATCAGCTATCTTTTTTACTGTGGGTATACTGCCGATCAACTGGTCAATGGGAATTTTTCCGGCCGTATAACCAGCTCTGTCGGATGCAGCCCCGGCACCTGCAATAGTACCTCCTGTTGCCAGGATGATGACTCTTGGTAATTGCGCCTGGATTTGTGTAGTACAAACCAGGATAGCAACTAATAGAAGTATATTTTTCATAATTTACTTGTTTTGATATTTAGATGATTTATTTTTTGATTATTCTGTCAGTTTGGTGGGTCCTGTTGGCGACGTAAGTTTTACAGGATCCAGCAAATCTTTGATTTGTTTTTCCGTCAGCAATTTTTTCTCACGGATCAATTCGAGAATTCCTTTTCCGGAATCCAGAGCTTCTTTTGCCAGTTCAGTTGTTTTTTCATAACCCAGCACAGGATTCAGTGCTGTTACAATGCCCACGCTGCGGTTCATGTAGTTCTGTAACACTTTTTCATTAATCGTAATACCATCGATGCAATTCTTCCGGAACAGGGGCATGGTTTTGAAAAATAGCCCCTGTGATTCCATGAGCGCCATGGCGACTACCGGCTCATAGGCATTTAATTGAAGAAGGCCATCCTGTGATGCAATGGTTACCGTGGCATCATTTCCAATTGCCTTATAGCATATTTCATTCATTAGCTCAGCCATCACCGGATTTACTTTTCCGGGCATAATGGATGAACCCGGTTGAAGAGCCGGAAGGTTAATTTCAAAAACACCCGTGCGGGGACCTGTGGTAAGGAATATCAGATCACTGCAAATCTTTGACAAAGTGATGGCGAAATTTTTCAATGCGGAAGAATACATCACGAAGGCCTGCATACTGGAGGTAGCGGCTACCAGGTCGTGTGCAAGCACCATGGGTTTGCCTGTAATTTTTGCCAGCTCTACTGCACATTTTTCGGCATAGCCCGGAGAGGCGGTAATGCCTGTGCCAATGGCTGTGGCTCCCATATTTTCTTCACATAAATAAGATTCGGATTTCACCAACACATCTATGGCTGCATCGAGCTGATTTCCGAATGCATGAAACTCCTGGCCGACCGTCATGGGAACAGCATCTTGTCCTTCGGTTCGTCCCATCTTCAAAATATTTTTGTATTCATCCCCTTTTTTGTGAAATGATGCAGACAGAGCTCTTGCTTCCGCCACCACTTTGTCGTTATGTAATAACAAGGCAACATGGATGGTAGTCGGATAGACATCGTTGGTTGACTGGCCCATATTCAAATCGTCATGCGGTTCGATGATATTGTATTCTCCTTTCTTATGTCCGCTCATTTCAAGAGCAATATTGGCAAGCACTTCATTGGCATTCATATTCGCAGATGTTCCTGCTCCGCCTTGGTACATATCAACCAAAAACTGGTCATGATATTTCCCATCTATAACAGCCTGGCAGGCTTTCTCAATGGCGGCCAGGGTTTCGGGTTTCATTCGGCCGACCTGGGTATTGGCTCTGGCTGCTGCAAGCTTTACCATCGCATAAGCCTTGACATAGTCTGGGAAGAATTTAGTAGGAATTCCGCTTACCTGGAAATTTTCGAGTGCCCTTGCTGTTTGTACACCGTAGTAGGCATTGGCGTCAATTTGTTTTTCGCCCAATAAATCTCTTTCTGTGCGGGTTTGCTGCGCGAAACTATTAAAACAGGCAAATGCAAAGAAGACCAGGATCGCCAATGCTTTGGGATGGAAAGATTTCATTTTGACAATAATTTTTAAGATTGCTGATGAAGAATTTCACAGGGGAGAGGATGAGTGAAAGATCGGAGTTCTCGGGATAAAAAAATAATTTTTATAGTCGAATCATTCAGTTCCACATTGAAATTAGGCAGAAATTTTTGTCAGAGGAATTGATGGCAACGTTTTACTGTTAAATGAACCCGTCAATTTTAAAAATCTAAGTAAATTCAAAAAAATAGAACGATTCTTATTGCGTCGTTAAATAATTTAGTCGTTGAAGGATCAGACGGAAGGG
>DATJWE010000044.1:0-8292 GCA_035501475.1 Puia sp.
TTCCTACGCAGTCACTCCCGGTATCTCCGCCACCGATCACCACTACATTTTTTCCGTAAGCCAGAATATCCGGCTCTTCGAAACCAATTCCACTCGCCCTTTTATTTTGTTGTTTCAGAAAATCCATCGCGAAATGAATGCCTTTGCTTTCTCTACCCGGAACAGGAAGGTCTCTCGGGATTGTTGAACCACCGGCCAGTACAATAGCGTGGAATTCTCTAAGCAGATCATTAATGCTTATATTAACTCCTACATTGGCATTACATTTGAAAATAACTCCCTCTTCTTCCATCAATTTGATTCTTCTTTCTACCACCCATTTCTCAAGTTTAAAATCGGGTATACCATACCGTAATAATCCTCCGGGTTCATCGTCCCGTTCAAAAACGGTAACGATATGCCCGGCAAAATTGAGTTGCGCTGCGGCGGCAAGTCCGGCCGGCCCGGACCCCACCACTGCAATTTTTTTACCGGTCCTGACATTGGGTTTCTGCGGTTTTATAAAGCCTTTCTGAAATGCAATTTCAATGATGTGTTTTTCGATTTCTTCAATAGTTACCGGCGGTTGATTAATTCCAAGCACACAACTGCTTTCGCAGGGGGCAGGACAAATCCTCCCTGTAAATTCCGGGAAGTTATTGGTTGAAGAAAGGATATCATAAGCATCTTTCCAGGCCTGCCTGTAAACCGCGTCATTAAATTCCGGGATGACATTACCTAACGGGCATCCATGATGACAAAAAGGAATGCCGCAGTTCATACATCGCGCTGCCTGCTGATTCAATTTCTCAGGAGCATATAAAGACATGAATTCTTTATAATCTTTTTTTCTTTCATCCACCGGACGCTTGCCGGGCATCTCTCTCGTAAATTCCAAAAAGCCACTCGGTTTACCCATGCTCTGTATTTTTAAAAATTCAATATTAGTTATTTCATTCCGACATGAATCGTGAAGGGATATCAGGCTGCTCATCCTTCTCACGATTCATTGTCACGTTTCCAGATCACAGAGAACAACGGAGAGGTTCAGTCACAAAAGAACTAGCCTGCTCCGCGTTCTCAATAGATTGCTCTGTGATCTGTAAAAACTTAGTCGTTAGCCTTCACTTTTGCCTTTTCCTTTTCTTTTTTCTCAGATAGCACTTTCTTAAAATCTTTCGGAAATATTTTTACAAAGTTCTTCAGCTGGTTTTCAAAATCATCCAGGACAAATTTTGCAACCGTACTTCCAGTATATGCATAATGTCTTTGAATCATATCTTTTATTTCAGTGATATCTTCCTCCTGCACCGGATCCAGATCAACCATTTCCTTATTGCATCGCGAAATAAAGTTTCCTTTTACATCATACACATAAGCAATTCCGCCACTCATACCTGCAGCGAAATTTCTTCCTGTATCACCGAGAATGAGTACTCTTCCTCCTGTCATGTACTCACAGCCATGATCACCGACACCTTCCACTACGGCACGCACGCCTGAGTTTCTCACTCCGAATCTTTCCCCGGCTTTACCCCTGATGAAAGCTTCCCCGGAAGTGGCTCCATAAAAGGCAACATTGCCGATGATGATATTTTCTTCCGGAATAAATCCTGCATTCAGTGATGGGTAAACGATTAGTCGCGCTCCCGATAATCCTTTACCAAAATAATCATTGGCATCCCCCTCGAGTTCCAGCGTGACTCCTTTGGTATTGAAGGCAGCAAAGCTCTGGCCTGCTGTTCCGGTCAGTTTGAAATGAATCGTGTCTTCAGGTAATCCTTTCGATTGATAGCGTTTGGAAATTTCATTTGATAAAATCGTTCCGATTGTCCTGTCAGTATTTCTTACATTGAATGACGCAAATACTTTCTCCCGATTTTCCAGTGCGGGTCTGGCAGCTTCCAGTAATCTCCAATCCAATACATCACTTAATCCATGATCCTGTTCTTCCTGTTTGTGCAGGCTGGTATACAAAGAAGCGGGTTCTTTGAATAAAATAGGCGAGAGATCGAGCTTATGATATTTCCAGTGAGTAATATTTTCTCTTACTTCGAGACAATCAACCTGGCCAACCATTTCGTTAATTGTTCTGAATCCTAATTCTGCCATGATCTCTCTCAGTTCCTGTCCAAGGAATGTAAAAAGATTCACGACATGATCAGGATTACCCGCAAATCTTTTGCGCAGCACAGGATCCTGTGTGGCCACACCCACAGGGCAGGTGTTCATATGGCATTTGCGCATCAGGATGCAACCTTCCACGACAAGCGCTGCGGTAGCCACTCCCCATTCTTCTGCGCCTAACAAAGTAGCGATGGCGATATCGCGGCCTGTCTTCAATTGGCCGTCTGTTTGCAATACTACACGTCCACGCAATTTATTTTTTACAAGTGTTTGATGGGATTCAGCAAGACCTAATTCCCAAGGCAAACCTGCATGCTTGATTGAGCTGATCGGAGAAGCTCCGGTTCCACCATCATGCCCGGAAATTAATATCACATCTGATTTTGCTTTGGCAACGCCTGCAGCGATGGTTCCCACACCGGCTTTCGAAACCAGTTTCACACTGATACGGGCATTCCGGTTTGCATTTTTCAAATCGAAAATCAATTGAGCAAGATCTTCTATTGAATAAATATCATGATGTGGTGGGGGAGAAATTAATCCGACTCCCGGAGTGGAATGCCTGACTTTTCCGATCCATTCGTCTACCTTATGTCCAGGCAGCTGACCCCCCTCACCAGGTTTTGCTCCCTGCGCCATTTTGATTTGCAGCTCATCGGCCATGGTGAGATAATAACTTGTCACACCAAATCTTGCTGAAGCAACCTGTTTGATCGCAGAACGCATCGAATCGCCATTGGGCAGGGGTTCGTATCGCAATTCGTCTTCGCCACCTTCACCGGTATTGCTTTTTCCTCCGATCCGATTCATCGCAATAGCAAGAGTTGAGTGCGCTTCATGCGAGATGGAACCGAAGCTCATCGCACCTGTCGCAAATCTTTTCAAAATATTTTCGATAGGTTCGACTTCATCAATTGGAATTGCCGGGCGATTTCTCTTGAAAGCAAGCATACTTCGGAGCGTAGCTGCATTTTCATGCTGCTCATTCACGAGCTTGGAATATTTTTTGAATGAATGATAGTCATTCATTTTGGTTGAATACTGAAGCAGGTGAACGGTCTGTGGGTTGAAAAGATGGAATTCACCTTTTCTCTTCCATTGATAAATACCGCCGACGGGTAGCCGATCTACAGGAATATCCTTTCGACTGAAAGCGAACAGATGTTTTGCCAGCGTTTCTTTGGCTAATTCATCCAGTCCCATACCTTCAATACGTGAAGTAGCTCCGCTAAAATATTTATCTACCACCGATTTGTTCAATCCGATAATTTCAAATATCTGAGCGCCCTGATAGGATTGCAATGTAGAGATTCCCATCTTGGAAAATACTTTCAGCAATCCGTCATTTACTGCCTTGATATAGTTTTTCTTCAATTGCTCTGCATCGAGACTCGTTTCCAGTTTGCCCGATAATTTTAAATCGCGAATAGTGGAAAGCGCCAGATAAGGATTGATGGCAGTCGCTCCAAAACCGATCAGGCAGGCGAAATGATGAACTTCCCAAACGTCCCCGGCTTCCACGATGATGCCTACCTGCCCGCGATATCCCTTCCGGATCAGATGATGATGCACTGCTGCAGTAGCAAGCAATGAAGGTATCGGTGCATGATCCGAATCAATTGCACGATCTGACAAAACAAGCACTTCAAATCCATCCTCGGCCGCATCTACTGCATAACGGCACAAACGATCCAATCCTGCCTGAAGTGAACCGGGTTTGCCATCGGCCCTGAAATAGGTCTGTAATGTTTTTGCCTGGAAAATTCCGGTGTCAATACTTCTTATTTTTTCTAATTCATGATTACTCAGCACAGGATGTTTCAATGCCACACAGTGACAGGCCAGTGGATCTTCGACCAATAAGTTTCCGTTATTGCCGGCAAATGTTGCCAGCGACATAACCAAACGTTCACGTATAGGGTCTATTGGCGGGTTGGTGACCTGTGCAAACAATTGTTTGAAATAACTGCTGAGATGCTGGGGCTGATCACTCAGTATGGCCAGTGGCACATCCGATCCCATCGAACCCACCGGCTCTTTTCCATCCAATGCCATGGGAGAAATGATGGCTTCGATATCTTCCGTAGTATAGCCGAAAGCTTTCTGATATTTGAAGATCTGATCATGTTCCAGGTGCGTGAACATCACCCTGGGTTCGGGTAACTCTTCCAACCTGATTTTATATTTGTTCAACCATTCTGCATAGGGTTTTTGTGAACAGATATTTTGCTTGAGTTCACTGTCACTGATGATGCGTCCCTGTTCCATGTCCACAATAAACATTTTCCCGGGTTGCAGTCTCCCTTTTTCCTTGATCATGCCCGGGTCAATGGGAAGAACGCCGGTTTCGGAAGCCATGATAACTCGGTCATCAGTCGTTACGCTGTATCTTGATGGTCGCAGCCCGTTTCTGTCGAGCGTAGCGCCAATTATTTTTCCGTCAGTAAATGAAATGGATGCTGGTCCGTCCCAGGGTTCCATAAATGCGGCGTGAAATTCGTAGAATGCTTTTTTCACAGGGTCCATTTCTTCATTGCCATCCCAGGCTTCAGGGATAAGCATCATCATCACATGTGGTAAAGAACGACCGCAGAGAGTCAGCAATTCGATCATATTATCGAGGCATGCAGAATCAGACTGGCCTTCGGTGACGATCGGCAGAAGCATATCCATTTCTTCTTTGCTGAAATAGGGAGATTCAAATCCTTTTTCACTTGTCTTCAGCCAATTCAAATTCCCCTGCAGCGTATTGATCTCACCGTTATGAGCAATGTATCGGAAGGGTTGTGCGAGTTTCCAGGATGGAAAAGTATTTGTCGCGAAACGGGAATGAATTAATCCAAAAGCAGAAACCAGCCGGTTATTTCTCAGGTCGGGGAAATAATTTCTTACCTGTAAGCTGGTTAACTGGCCTTTGTACACTACTGTTTTATAAGAAAGAGAAGCTACATAAAAACCAATAGCATCTTTTTTTACTGTATTGTTGATAGTATGACTTGCATAATTCCGGAGTATAAATAATTTACGTTCAAAGTCATCCGGGTTGGTGATATGATCCGGGCAGGCGATAAACACCTGTTCCATTTCCGGTTCAACAGATAATGCGGTTGGACCGATGCCATCCGGATTCACAGGCACTTTTCGATATCCTAAAACTTCCAGCCCGAGCTTTTCAGCTGACCTGTTAAAAATATCTCTGCATTCTTCCTTTAACCTGATGTCGCGCGGGAAGAAGAGCATACCTACTCCATATCTTCCAAATGCCGGGAGATGAATGCCAAGCTTCACGCATTCATCAAAAAAGAATTCATGTGGAGTCTGGATCATGATGCCCGCGCCATCGCCTGTGTTGTTCTCACAACCACAGGCACCACGGTGCTCCATGTTTTCAAGAATGGTGAGAGAATCAGAAATAATCTGGTGCGATTTATTTCCTTTGATGTTTGCTACAAAACCAATCCCACACGCATCATGCTCATATGCCGGATGATACAAACCCTGATTGTTTACCATTATGCTCAGTTAAGTGATTTATTTTTGTTCAATAATCTTTTATAACAAAAGAGTTTTCTCTAATAATATAGCAAACAACTGTATAAAAATACAAAAAAATACTGATTTCCTTAGAATAGGATAGGGACCGAGTTATCCACATTTCGGGCTTCCGATTGTGATTAATTATATCAAATAACCAAACAATTTGTTATCCTTATTGATCTCCGAAAAGTCAATGTGGTAACCCTTCATTTTTTCCAATAATACGTCATAGTCATTTCTGCTTTGCAATTCAATTCCTACTAACGCCGGTCCGGTTTCTTTGTTCGTTTTCTGCATGTATTCAAAGCGGGTAATATCGTCATTGGGTCCGAGTACATTGTTTACAAATTCTTTCAATGCTCCCGGGCGTTGGGCGAACCGGATCAGGAAATAGTGTTTCAATCCTTCATATTGCAATGATCTTTCTTTTATTTCCGGCATGCGATCAATATCATTGTTGCTTCCGCTGACGATACACACGACGTTTTTCCCTTTTATCTCCCCGGCATAATCGTCGAGCGCAGCGATCGACAAAGCTCCTGCGGGTTCTACTACAATCGCATCTTCATTGTATAATTTCAAAATGGTCGAGCAGACTTTTCCTTCTGCAACCAGGTGCATATCATCCAACACTTCTTTGCAGAAAGAAAAAGTAAGATCACCGATCCTTTTTACTGCGGCACCATCTACAAACCGGTCAATATTTTCCAATGTTACAGGATGACCGGCCTTCAATGCTTCAAGCATTGAAGGAGCTCCTTCCGGTTCCAGGCCAATAATTTTTGTTTTGGGAGAATAGGTTTTGAAATAAGAACCTACACCCGAGGCCAGTCCGCCACCTCCCACAGGGACAAAGAGATAATCAATATCCGACAAACTATCCAGTATTTCGGCAGCGACCGTTCCCTGTCCTTCGATGATGTGGAGATCGTCAAAAGCGGGAATAAATGTCATGCTGTTTTTTTCAGTAAACTCCTTTGCAGTAACAGCACAATCATCATAATTGTCTCCGGCTAATTTGATGTCAACCCAGTCTTCCCCGAACATTTTTGTCTGACTGATTTTTTGTTTTGGGGTGATGATAGGCATAAATACGATGCCTTTTACATTCAATTTTTTGCATGAGTAGGCGAAACCCTGTGCATGATTCCCTGCACTCGCACAGACCACACCATGCTGAAGCTTTTCCTGAGGCAGAGTGCTCATCAGATTATATGCTCCCCTGATTTTATAGGACCTGACAATTTGCAGATCTTCTCTTTTCAGGTATACATTGGCTTTATATTTCCTGGAAAGATTTTGATTGAGCATCAGCGGCGTTTTCGTAACTACTTTCTTAAGCCTTTCAGCTGCCTGCCTGAAATCCAGGCTGGCTGCCACGAAAGGAATTGTTGGTGATGGATGATTTGTCAATGACTGTTCCATTATTAAAACCCGCTTATTTTATTGTTTCTAATTTTGAAGCCTGCTTTTCCGATTCTCCTTTCGAAGAAAGAATTGGGGATTGATTTTCCGGCCTCAGGCTTCTAACGGTCTTGCCTGCCTGCCACATTTCGCTTTCACGTAATTCTTTCAGCTCAGCTTCCAGTTTTTCGCGATAATCCGGCTGGCTGTTGCTTTCGATTGAGCGTTGTGATTCCTTTCCCGCTGCAACGCTTTCATATAATTCTTTGAATACGGGAGCCGTTGCATCGCGAAATTTTTTCCACCAGTCCAGTGCACCTCTCTGCGCTGTCGTAGAACAGTTGGCATACATCCAGTCCATTCCGTTTTCTGCAACCAGTGGCATCAGGCTTTGGGTCAGTTCTTCAACAGTTTCATTGAAAGCCTCTGAAGGGCTATGTCCTTTATCACGCAATACCTGATATTGTGCAGCGAAAATTCCCTGGATCGCACCCATCAGGGTTCCGCGCTCACCGGTCAGATCACTATACACTTCTTTTTTGAAATCAGTTTCAAACAAATATCCGCTGCCTACGGCGATGCCCAGGGCAATTACCCTTTCCTTGGCACGACCTGTTGCATCCTGGAAAATAGCATAGCTGCTGTTCAATCCGCGTCCCTGCAAAAACATTCTGCGAAGTGAAGTCCCTGATCCTTTCGGAGCAACTAAAAATACATCAACGTCCTTGGGAGGTACGATGCCAGTCTGTTCCTTGAAAGTAATTCCGAATCCATGGGAAAAATATAAAGCCTTTCCGGCAGTCAGATGTTTTTTAACTGTGGGCCACAATTGAATTTGCGCAGCATCACTCAGCAAATAGCAGATGATGGTTCCTTTTTCAAGCGCTTCTTCGATTTCAAAAAGCGTTTTGCCGGGAACAAATCCATCGCGGATTGCTTTGTCCCAGGTTTTTGAATTCTTTCTCTGTCCGACAATGACATTGATACCATTATCTTTCTGATTGAGCGCCTGGCCCGGACCCTGCACACCGTATCCGATTACGGCCACGACTTCATTTTTTAAAACCTGCTGTGCTTTGGAAAGAGGAAATTCATCTCTTGTAACTACATTTTCTAAAACGCCACCGAAATTTAGAGTTGCCATTTTTTTATTGTTTAATGATTAAAGTTTAATGTTCAAAGTTATTTTTTGTACCGGCATTTGAATTTCTATTTCACATCGTTGTGTCACTCACTTCAGCTTTT
>DATJWE010000045.1:0-97051 GCA_035501475.1 Puia sp.
CCGGGAGAATCGAGCTTAATAATGATAGCAAGGAGAGGAATCAGCCAACTTAACAAAAAGATAATAGTCAACAAAGAAAACAGGACATCAAAAACTCTTTTCAGAAGTAAATACAAACTGCGATCTTTTACATGATTCTGATAGGCAGTCTGATTTTTAGTGATCTCAAGGTCATTGAAGAAAAATTCTTCTTTGGCAACTTTAAACATGAGGTACTTATTTTTGGGGGTTCAATAAGGATATAGAAGCAATCGATAATGTTCAACTCAAAGATAATCACGATCTAACCATTCTATTTAACTGTCTGATACATTATAACAAATTCTCAACAAATCTTCCCTGCTGATTTAGGCATGTTAAATTCTTTAACAGGCATTTTTAACTCATGACATTCTTTTTAAAAAAAATGTTGCATCTAATCCTTACTTATTTTTTGAAAGAAAGCCACGAGCAAGCATCCAGGTCAGGAAAAAAAGGAAACGAATACCTGAATATTTTATTGCCTCCATGCATTTGGACATCCATATTCAAAAAATGCGCTGCTGTGTACTTCCAACATTATCTTCAAAAATAATACATGGAAACCTATAGCTAATTAAAGTGATATTACTAAACACTGGAAAAAATTTAATTCTGACTTAATTCAAAAATCTTTATTTGTACCATATATCCAATCATCAATGTAATCAACCCCAGTGTTTCTTGAAGTGATCACAAAATTATTTTTTATCAAAAATTCACACACAATATTCCTGGTAAAAAAAATATTGTTTCCTGACTGCCTTGCCAAAAAATCATGACACGAAATCGCGACATAATGAACTTTTTTTATGTTGTTAAAACTTCGAATCAATAATTTCTCAGCGCCTTCGATATTCACCTTTAAATAGTCCACCCTATCAATTCTACATTCAATGAAAAAACTATCCATTGTAAAAGCCTCGATTTCCGTACCCCCGGTCGCAAAAACAGTATTGACAATGTGATTATCCAGATTATCGTTTATCATCATTTTACCATTGGAGTCAGATATCGCCGCATTATAGCAAGACACATTATTTAATTCATTATCTTCCATATTGGCTTTCAGAATGCTAAAAGTATGCGGTGAAGCCTCAATAGCATATACCTTACCACCACTGCCCACTTTTAGACTTAGAAAAATACTTTCAGTTCCAATACCGGCTCCTACATCTACACAAATATTGTTTTCACCAGGTTCGTATTGATAAAAATAAATTTCCTCTAACTTTTTCCGAAGTTCCCGAATATTCAGCCGGATATTTGGAAAAGCTTCATTTATGATCCATCCGTCCTGCCTGTGCGCCCAATACCCATTTTTATTGTAGTTGATCTTACTACCGGATCCAATAATAAGGCTGCTGGCAGACAATAAAAAATCTGATGTAGCATAGAATCTTTTCTTTACAAGCCATCTGGCTATTGATGAAATCATATCGTTAATTTAACGGAAATTCGAACAAAAATAAATCCTTGTGTTCATTTAAAAGAAATCAAGGATACTCCTCTTGGTGCAATATGCAAATCATTTATCTTTGCCGCGTTCGAATATGAAAAAAAAATTTTTGCTGGATATTTCCGCCAGCACATTGCAGGTACTCCTTAATCAGCTTTCCGGAATCATTGTTTTCTATATTACTTCAAAATACCTGGATAAAAAAGATTTTGGCGAATTAAACTGGTCATTGGCGGTTCTTGTAACCAGTTTCAATGTATTGGGTTGTGGCATTGATCAGATCACAATAAAAAAAGTAGCGTCTGAACCTAACCACTCCTCTTTGTTAAGCATATATATGGGCCACGTATTGTTCACAGGGTTTCTTTTCTATGTAATTTTATTTATCTGCAGATTGCTCTTTCCACATTTTTTTGACAATCATAACCTATTATTTCTCTTAACCCTCAGTCAGTTACTGACCTTTATTTCGCTACCGTTCAAGCAACTGGCTACAGGCAGGGAACAATTCAGGTTGTTGTTGTTTATGTCAACCTGTTCAAACATATTAAAAGCACTTGGTCTGTTGGTAGGCGCAATACTAGGCTACCTGACGCCACTATTTGTTATTCTAGTTTTTACCATTGGATCGGGAGTGGAGTTGTTGCTGTGCATATTTCTTAGCAAACCATTTCTAAAGCAATCCTCTATTTATAACTGGAACAGGACAAAATACTATAACCTCATCAAAGAATCTTTACCTCAACTCGGGTCTGTCATATTCAATTCAGCGGTGGCAAGATTTGACTGGATATTTCTGGGATTGATGGCTACCTCCGTGGCAATGGCAGAATATAGCTTTGCATACAAGGTATTTGAATTAGCCACTTTGCCTTTAATCATCCTTTCACCTTTATTATTGCCAAGGTTTACAAGATTTTTTCAGATCTCGGGGGGAAATAATTTATATAAGAATGAAGAACTCATTGTATTGCTCAGGATTGAAATGATTGTCTCCTCATTCATTTTTTTAATGTTGAATATCATGTGGTCGCCTGTAATAGATGCAATAACCAACAACAAATATGGAGCTTCCAACATTTACAATATATTACTATTGTCAATCTGCATGCCTTTTTTATACCTGAATAATTTTCTTTGGACTATCAATTTCGCACGAGGAAAACTGTCTTTGATTTTTGGAATCATTACTGTTACATTCCTCATCAATGTAATCGGCGATATTGTGCTGATTCCATTTTTACAAGGGTTGGGAGCGGCCATTGCCTATCTTCTTGCCATCGTTGTACAGGCCATTATATATACCAGATCAACCAGCACGCATTCAGAAATATTGCAAAAAGCCTGGCAATCCCTATGTATTTGCATCGCCAGTGCGGTTATCTGTGAATTTATAGTAAAGTGGATGTTTCACGATCTTTGGCTGCAAATAGTCGCGTCTATCGGATTTTATTCGATCCTGCTCCTTGTATGCAGGCAAATACGCTCAAATGATTTGTCGATTTTTAAAAAAACGGTGGGGATATGAATATACTTTTTATATGCAATGAATATCCCCCGGGAAAGAGTGGCGGAATTGGTTCAATAACGCGAAATCTGGGCAGGGCTCTTACAGACCTTGGGCATAATGTATTCGTCACAGGCCTGTATATGCCCGGATATGGTCAGCAAGATTATGAAGAAGACAGGAAAGTAAAAATCTGGAGGAGGCGATTTGCTACTGATAATCGTTTACTCAAGAACGATTATTCTCTAAGGGATGCCATTATCCTGAAAATCCTCAAGAACACCGGCTTACTTTATTTTGATACCTATCATAGTGTACAATCTTTAAATAAGTTTATTCTGAATTTAATCATCGACCATCAAATTGATATTGTTGAGTGGCCCGACTTCAACGAGTATTTTAAATACCTTAGAAAACCTTTTCAATGGCCTGCTTTACCGGTGCCGCTGATAGTAAAATTCCATGGCACTGAATCCTATATTAATAAGCAAATGAATGAACCCATGGATAGGGAAACCTATAATCGGGAAAAGGAACATATTGACAGGGCAGATGCACTGGTATCGGTAAGCAAACACACTGCAGATAGTTATACATCTTTTTATAATATCGACAGAAAAATAACCATCCTGTATAATTCAATAGATATTCCGGAATTTAATTCTTCGCAACAAGAATCCAATAACACAATTGTCTATAGTGGAACACTTACAAAGCTTAAAGGAATTCATTCATTATTAAAATCCTGGAATATTGTTCACGAACGTCATCCCGACGCTGCACTAAGAATCTTCGGGAAAGGGAAGCGGGAGCCATTTCAAAAAGCGTTGAATCAGAATGCAAAAAATTCTGTACACTTCGAAGGTTTTGTTTCGAGAAATGAATTGGACGAAGCTATGTCTAAAGCTGCCGCTGCAATTTTCCCTTCGTATACAGAATGTTTTGCCATCGCACCATTAGAAGCCATGGCGGTCGGATGCCCTGTGATATATACCGAGCGAGCGTCCGGGCGGGAACTAATAGAAAATGGAATAAACGGATTGCTTGTAAATCCGGATGATCCTGTTCAAATGGCGGATAAGATTAATCAGATGCTCGAATCGAAGGATTTGCAGGAGAAATTTTCTCATAAAGCCAGAGAAACCCTTGAAAAAAAATTTGATATCCGTCAATCGGCCAAGGATCATATAGCTTTCTACCATGAAGTCAAACGGTCTTATTACAATCCGGTTATCAATAATGAATAAAACTAAAATCCTAAAATCCGTTCATTCATTCATACAAAGTTTTGATTGGAAGCTTTTTCTCTTTCTGATCCTTTTTTTGAATGCGAAGATGGCTGTTAAGATTGCGGCAATTATATTCATTTATCTATTGCGTTTTAACTTTCGGTTTGGCTTTAGGCTCCGTTCAACAAGGCTTCCCTTATTTTATGTCATAATAATTGCAATTGCTTTTTTAAACTGGTTTTTGACAGGGAGCTATTTAAACATCAATCAAAATGTGGCTTTTGCAACAGGTATTTTTTTCTGGTTACTCTGCATATTGGCAATTCATCAGATCAGGTTGTCCGTTGATACTGAAGAAAGCGCTAAAATATATAATTCGATCCTGCTTTTTTTTATATTGAACAGCCTTTTTTCTTTAGGTAATTTGCTTTCCATAATGTGGGAGACCGGTTCGCTAAATCCTTATCAGTACCAGGGTTTGTATCAAAAATATTTTATTGGTACAGGCGATGATATCAAAGGGATCAGTTTTGATGTATCCACTACCAATGCTTTAATAAATGCGCTCGGAGTTGTTTTCTTCATTAGCAGAAATAAAATATTCATGTCGTTTTTATGCATGACTGTTTTGCTTTTGACCGGCAGTAATTTCACAAACCTGCTTATTATCTGCACTCTTCTTTATATGCTCGCATTTCAAAGCACCCGTGATCAAAAAAGCATTATTGTTTTATGCCTGCTTGCATTGGTGATATTCGTGGCCCGGGTATCCCCACAAAATAATGAATATGTTCTATCTAATTATGAAAAGATATTTGAAAAAGAATATGCGGTTAACAATATAGCTCCTGCTATTCCGGTTACAGAAAAGCCGGATAGTCTGTTAACAGCCGATGAAAAAAAGGAAAAAATAGCAAAACTATATCTTGATAGTGTAGGGAAAGCGAGACAACTGAGTAATTTAATTATTCTGTTACATGCCCGTGATTCAGGGAAGATCATAAATATAAATACAACCACTAAACCTATTATCAGCGAACCAGATATTAATGGGTCTTTTTTCCAGAAAAAGGATGAAAACACGGCACAGCGAGAAGAGCTTATAAAATATAACAATGAAGAGATGGACGATCTTTTCAATCCTCGATTTTATAAGCCCTATCAAAAATTACCAGGGAAGTTTCTCGGGTTTATACAAACGACCCATTTTCTTAAAAAAAACCCAGGGAAAATTATTTTTGGAAATGGTATGGGAAATTTTTCTTCCAAACTTGCTTTTAAAACCACTGCGCTCGACATTTCTGGAAAGTACCCAAAAAAACTTGCTTATGTCAATAGTAATTTCAAAAATAATCATCTGGCTCTCTATCTCTATTATTTCAGCAAAGGCGCATACATGCATTCCATCATCAACAGCCCCAATTCAGTGTTCGATCAATTACTTAGTGAATATGGCATTGCCGGCCTACTGACATTTATTTTATTTTATATCGGCTTTTTTATCAGGGGCCGAAAGCAATTCTATTTATCAATTCCGCAATTGATGATTATTGGAGGCGCTTTTGTAGTAGATTATTGGTTTGAACAACTTTCCTTGGTTATAGTTTTTGAACTAATGCTATTTTTAAATTTAAAAGATAAAAGACTCTCCAATCACAAATGACGCCAGACGAAGTAAAAATATCAGTTCTGATGCCTGCATATAATACGGAAGCCTATATTGGAGAAGCAATTCAGTCTGTACTGAAACAAACATTTGAACATTTTGAACTGATCATAATTAATGACGGGTCAACTGACAATACTGAAAATATCATCAGATCAATACAGGATCCCAGAATTGTATTGATCAATCAATCCAATCAGGGGGTTTCCCAAGCACTGAACACGGGCCTGATGCATGCCAGAGGGGAATATATTGCCAGGTTTGACGCCGATGATATATGTTACCCGGAACGATTGCAAATACAGTATGATTATATCAGAAAAAATCCGGAATATATTTTGCTCGGTTCAGATGCAGATTATGTTGACAAAAACGGAGAATACCTGTATTATTATGGCACGATTGGTCATACACACGAAGAAATCTGCAGCAAAATAAATACTTACTGTCCTTTCATTCATGCGAGTGTTCTTTATAAAAAGGACATTGTAATGAAACTGGGCGGCTATAACCCCAAAGCTCATACTTTCGAGGATTATCTCCTTTGGACTGAGTTAATAAAAATGGGGAAAGTCTACAATTTTAATATCCCCCTGATTGCCGTAAGACTTAATCCTGAATCAGTAACAGTTGATGAAAAGCTAAGAGGAAAAAGGTTCAATAAACTAAAAAAAGAAATGATTTTTGGCAGTAAGGGAATAACAGAGGAACAGGAGCGGGAACTTATAAATATCCTAAAAAATCAGAATTTTGGCGATTTTAAACACCACAGTTATCATGTACTGGTTGCAAAAAAATATCTATGGAACAATCATGATCCGGCAAAAGCGAGGCAAAATATTTTAAAGGCAATTGGTTTCAGGCCTTTTCACTTTGCGACGTACGGAATGCTGTTTTTATCTTTTCTGCCTGAACCTGTTATTAGTCTCTTTTATAAAATACATAAAGCCGTTGGTTGAGAACTAAATTTTTCGAATAATATGCTACGACCCTTTTTAAAATATTATTACAATAAAATCTACCAAAAGTTGCATTATGACACTTTCAAGACGCTGATCAATCTCGGAAAAATTCAAGCTGAAAATAACAAAAACAAAAAAATCAGCGGGCTTGGCGAAGTTGAGTTCCAGGTCTTTTCACAAAGAGGTGAGGATGGCATAATACAGTATATAATCAGCCAGGTCGATATTCCCAACAAAATTTTTGTTGAATTTGGGGTGGAGAATTATACTGAATCCAATACCAGATTCTTATTAATCAATAACAATTGGTCCGGATTGGTAATCGACGGCGATAAAAAAAACATCCGTTTTATAAAAAGCGACTATATCTATTGGAAATATGACATCACTGCATATCATAGTTTTATTACAAAAAAAAATATTAATCAGCTCATCCATCAGTATACCGATTGCAGGGATATCGGATTATTGAGTATCGATGTTGATGGGAATGATTATTGGATATGGGAAGCGATTGATGTCATAGAACCGAGAATTGTGATATGTGAATACAATTCAGCGTTTGGTGTGCAAAAAAAAGTTTCCGTACCATATGCCGATTACTTCGTGCGAACAAAGGCTCACTATTCAAACCTCTATTTCGGAGCATCGCTCGCTGCCTTTTGTCATCTGGCGGAGAAAAAAGGATATGACTTTATAGGAACTGCGGATCCTGGCGTAAATGCCTTCTTTGTCCGCAAAGACCTATCACATCCCTTTGCAAAATATGAAGCCAAAGAAAACTTTCATTTGTCAGCTAACCGGGATTCCAAAGATAAAAAGGGAAGAAATAGTTTTCTAAGGCATAATGAAAGATTACCGCTGATAAAAGAACTTCCCCTCATCGATATCACCACTGGTCAATCTCATCTTATCAGGGATTTATATGCCTTATGAAAGAAAATAATCCAATAAGAATATTTGTGGATGCACATGTTTTTGATCATGAATTCCAGGGATCGAGGACATTTATCAGGGAAATATACAATGTACTCGCCCAAAAAAAAAATATCCAATTATTTTTAGGTGCTTTCGATGTTGTTAATTTAAAAAAAAATTTCCCTCAGGCCGCAAATGTTTTTTTTGTAAAATATAAAAGCAGCTCAAGGTTTAAAAGGTTACTGCGTGATATTCCGTTAGCCATAAAAAAATATGATATTCACTTTGCCCATTTTCAATATATTATTCCTCCAGGTAAAAAATGCAAATACATCGTAACCATTCACGATGTGCTTTTTAGCGAATTTCCGGAAGAATTCCCTTTCCTATATCGGGTTATTAGAAGAATCCTTTTTAAGAGATCCGCAATCCGTTCTGATATTGTTACAACAGTATCGGGTTATTCAAAAAAGTCAATTCAAAAATACTTGGGAATAAAATCAGATAATATCCATATCATACCGAATGGTGTAAACAATATTTTCTTTGAATCTTACAGCAAAAACGGTGCGATCGATGCAATCAAAAATAAATATGGAATCGAAAGATTTATTCTTTATGTAAGCCGGGTTGAAAAAAGAAAAAATCACATTGCTTTATTAAAGGCATTTCTTCAGCTTAAGCTATACCAGCAGGGGTATTATCTCGTTTTACTGGGTCATCAAAGCACTAGGGTGAACGAATTGGATGAAATTCTCGAGCAGCTTCCTCCGGAAATAAAAAAATTTATTATAATGAATAGTAAAATCGATGATGCGGAATTGCTGGAATTTTACCGGGCTTCTACAATCTTTGCTTATCCTTCCAAAGCCGAAGGATTTGGCATACCACCGCTGGAAGCAGGGGCATTACGAATTCCAGTTATATGCTCAAACGCTTCTGCGATGGCCGAATATTCTTTCTTTGGAGAAAATCACATTGATCCAACCAATTTCGATCTTTTTTGCGAAAGGTTGAACTCTCTCATTAAAACTCCACCGGGCGAAAACGATTTAAACAATATCGCTGAATTAATTCATCAAAGATATTCATGGACTCAATCAGCAGAAAACCTATACAGGCTTATACTCAGTCATAAAACAGTAACTTTAAATTCTAAGAATCAAACTGAATGATCTGATCCAACAATATGATAGTACAGGTAAAAAATGAAATCCTTTAATTGAATGAATACCATTGATAACCCAAGCGGGTATTTTAAAAGTGTTTCAGTCTTAACAAATCTAAACCCTTCAGCTAATAAACTTCTTTTGATCGCACAATGAAAATTGCAATACTGGGAACCAGGGGTATACCCAATCAATATGGCGGATTCGAACAAATGGCTGAATATCTTTCTGTAGGTCTGGCAAAGAAAATGCATGAAGTATACGTATATAATTCGCATGATCACCAGTATAATAATGACATGTGGAATGGTGTACATATTGTTCATTGCCGAAATCCCGAACATAAAATGGGAACAGCCGGCCAGTTTATATATGATCTGAACTGCATCCTCGATGCACGCGCTAGAAAATTTGATGTAATTCTAATTCTTGGCTATACCAGCAGCTCTGTTTGGGGGCCACTGTATCCAAGGAAAAGCATTATTATTACCAATATGGACGGTCTTGAGTGGAAGCGTACCAAATATTCTGCACCGGTAAGAAAATTTCTGTTGTATGCGGAAAGACTAGCGGTTAAATTCAATAATTATCTTGTTGCTGATTCGTTAGCCATTCAATCCTATTTGAGTCAGAAATATGGGGTCAGGAGTGAATATATCGCTTATGGAGCCGAAGTATTTACCAACGAAGAAGAAAGACTTTTAACTGAATTTGATGTCAGCAAATACGGGTATTATATGTTAATGGGGCGAATGGAACCTGAGAATAATATTGAAATGATATTGGCGGGTTTCGCAGCTTGTAAATCAGAAAAAAAATTTATAGTAGTGGGCAACACTGGAAATAAATATGGGCAATACCTGGTAAAAAAATTCCAAAAAGACCTGCGCATACAATTTACAGGAGCTGTATACGATGCCCAAAAAATACATAGCCTGAAAATATTTTCTGAACTTTATTTTCACGGCCATAGCGTAGGAGGAACAAATCCATCTCTTTTGGAGGCCATGGCAAGTCAGTCGTTGATCGCCGCGCACCATAATCGTTTTAACAGGGCCATCCTGGATCAGGATGCTTTTTATTTTTCCACTGACCTAGAAGTGAAGAATTTAATAGAAAAGGTTAGCAGAGGAAATAAAGAGGTAACAATGATTCACAACAATCTGAAGAAAGTGAAGCTATCTTTCAGCTGGAATAGGATTATTGAACAATATGAAGACTTTATTTTGAATTGCTGTAAGAACACAAATCATGAGAGAAATACTTTTCATTGACGATACCATCGCTAATAGAATCAGTTATTACCTGCTGCTTGCATTCCTGGCATTTTTGCCTTTTGAAAGGTTTTATAGTGAAATCGTCCTTATATACTTTTGTGTACATACCATTATACAAATAAAATTGAAAAATATTCAGGCAATAAATAAATCAACCTGGATAGTGTCTTCTTTATTCCTGATAAATCTTGCATCCGCCTTATACTCCCAGCATAAGGACAAGGCCTTTGACGACATCGGGAGACAACTGGCCATTCTTCTTTTCCCATTGCTATTTTCGATGACGGGGCTGGATCTCAGCAAGTATAAAATGAACTTTCTAAAAGTATTTGGATTTATCTGTTCCGCCACAATTGCATATCTTTTTATTGATTCCTTTTACCTGTTGTGGTACGGGCATCTTCCAGTAACCTCTATTTTTAAAACTGCATTTATAAATCAAAATTTCTCACAGCCGATAGGAATGCATGCGACTTATTTATCCATGTATACCTGCCTGTCTATTGGTATATTTATCTACCTAATTTTTCATGAAAAAAGCAAGTGGACAAACTTCTTTTATCTTATTCTCCTGGCTTTTCTTGTTGCAGGTCTGATTGAGCTTTCATCCAAGTCTGTTTTTATCGCCACCCTGATCATTATCAATTTCCTTATACCATTATTCCTCCTCAAGAAAAATAAATTACGAACGCTGGTTATTTCTTCACTAATGACGATAACAGTAGTGTTTTTGATAAGTAGGATAGGTTCATTCGAAGACCGATATGTGGCTCAATTAAAGGGCGATCTCACCCAGGCTGATATCAACAATGAAATTCTTGAGCCAAGAATTGCAAGATGGAAAGCAGCCTTAACTCTTATCCGACAATCTCCATTGATAGGCTATGGCAGCGGAGAAGAGATCATCCGCTTAAAGGAGGTATATTTTGAGCGAAAACTATATAATTCCTATTTACTTGATTTGAATGCGCACAACCAATACCTAAGCCTTGTATTGAAAACCGGTATCGTCGGATTAATAATCTACTTGTATGTTTTATATTTCGGGTTTTCCCGCGCTTTTAGGGAAAAAGATTTCTTATTCGGTTGTTTTTTAATTTTAATCGCAACTGTATCTTTTTCAGAAAACATACTCGACACAAATAAAGGCATTTTCTTTTTTAGCTTTTTCTTTTCTCTCTTTTTATTCCGAAAAAAAGAGAAACCGGCACGCTCAGATGCTTTTATAGTTTCCATATAATTGTTCAACTTGTATGCTTTTGGCATCCGGTATTTAGCGTTATAAGCCAAAAGAATGATTTTTCCGGATCCGAATATCAATTTTAAAATCCTTTCGAAATGGCATATAGGAGAAAGACAAATTACCCGGAAGAATAAGTAAAAAGAGCCTTGTAAATTTGATATCCATACTTAGATTTAGTATTAGAGAGTTTTCCCGAACTTGTAAGTAAATCCAGGTTCAGAACCTTATTCCTTTTTTAGATGTTATATAACTTTATATGAAAATCTTACTCAATTACCTTAAGCCTCATAAATGGCTGGTTACGCTAACCCTTTTTCTTGCGGCAGTGAATATCGGATTTTCCCTTTTTGATCCGATCATTTTCGGGAAAATCGTGAACCTTTCCAATGAATATGTGCAGGCTCGAAAAAACCAGGTACCCTATTCTTTTGACCGGTTCTTCATGACCTTTTCCTGGATTCATCCGGGTGTGATTAATCTTTTACTTTTTTCGATCGGCGTAGCCATGATGAGCCGCATTGCCAAAAATTTCCAGGACTATTTCATGAATGTAGTGGTTCAGAAATTCGGAGCCAAGGTTTTCACCGACGGATTACAACATGCCATGACGCTTCCTTACCAGGAATTCGAAGATCAGCGTAGCGGCGAAACACTTGGCGTGCTTCAAAAAGTCAGGAACGACACAGAAAAATTTATCAATTATTTTATCAATGTCCTTTTCGGAGTTATTGTCGGAGTCATATTTGTTTTTGTATATGCCGCGATCTGGATACACTGGAGCATTCCGCTTGTTTACCTCGTTGGTATCTCGCTGCTGACGTTTATCAGCAATGTATTGAGCAAAAAAATAAAAACGATCCAGAAAAATATTGTCAAACAAACCACGTCCCTGGCGGGTTCAACGACAGAGTCCCTGCGCAATATCGAATTGATCAAGAGTCTCGGGCTAACGCAGGAAGAAGTCAACCGCCTAAACAAAAACACATATAAAATACTGGGATTGGAACTGACCAAGGTTAAACGTATCCGCAGTATCAGTTTTGTACAGGGAACATTTGTAAATACGCTGCGCCAGATCATTCTTTTCATCCTGATGTGGCTCATCTTCAGAGATAAGATGAATGCCGGGCAATTGGTGACCATGCAGATTTTTTCCTTTTTTGTATTCGGCCCCCTGCAGGATATCGGAAATATCATTTTGTCATACCGGGAAGCCGAAGCTTCATTGAATAATTTCGATAACCTGATGAAAAAGACTCCCGAGGTACAGCCAAAGGAACCCAAACATCTCGGCAGTATCATAGAACTGAGTTTCAGGCATGTGGTTTTCAAACATGCTACAGCAAAGCATCACGCCATTGATAATATCAGCTTTGATGTAAAAACAGGTGAAACCATTGCATTTGTTGGCCCTTCAGGAGCAGGAAAATCAACCCTGATGAAATTGCTGGTAGGATTGTACCGACCCAGGGAAGGAAGCATTTTATATAATGGATTGGATGAGACTTCCATCAATTTCGATGATTTGAGAAACCAAATTGGTTTTGTAACCCAGGATACACAATTATTTTCAGGAACGATCAAAGAGAATTTGCTGTTTGTAAATCCAACTGCTACCGAAGCAGATTTGAGGGATGTACTGAGCAAGGCTTCCTGCGACAACCTGTTAGCAAGAGCTGAAAAAGGATTGGATACGATGATCGGAGAAGGCGGACTGAAATTATCAGGAGGAGAGAAACAAAGATTGTCCATTGCTCGCGCCTTGTTGCGCAAGCCAAGAGTCCTGATCTTTGACGAAGCGACTTCTGCACTCGATTCACTGACTGAAGAGGAGATCACACAAACCATCCGACAGGTTTCTTCGCAAAGAAACCAGATCACAATATTGATCGCCCATCGCCTCTCGACCATCATGCATGCCGACAGGATTTATGTGTTGGAAAAAGGGGAAGTGGTGGAAACCGGAACGCACGAAAATTTACTCCTGGAAAAAGGATTGTATTATGCCATGTGGCGCCAGCAGATCGGCGAGCGCAAATATATGTCCCCCGGAACTCACGGGCCTGCTCCTGTTGCGAAAGAGATCATATCGGCTAACTAGACTACACGAATTCGTGTTATCCGTGAAAATCCGTGTAATTCGTGTTTCGAGAAAATTCGCGTAATTCGCGTTATGGAAAAATTGTCGGTCGTCATCATCACCTTCAATGAAGAGATCAATATTGGCAGATGTCTTGACTCAGTCGCTGGGATTGCCGATGAGATTATTGTCCTCGATTCTTTTTCCACTGACAGAACGGTTGAAATAGCCGCCGCGAAAGGTGCAATCGTAAAGCAGCAAAAATTCCTGGGATATATCGAACAAAAAAATGCAGCGCTGGAAATGTCCGGACATGATTACGTTTTATGCCTGGATGCCGATGAAGCGCTGGATGAAAAACTGATTCAGTCTATATCGGAGGAGAAAGCTTCGTTTACTTACAAGGCCTACAGCATGAACCGATGTACCAATTACTGCGGTCAGTTCATCCGTCATGGCAGCTGGTATCCCGATAAAAAATTGCGGCTCTTCGATAAAAGAATTGCAAAATGGGGCGGAATTAATCCACACGACAAAATTGAAACAAACGGTTCTTACCCTGCAAAACATTTGGGTGGAGATATACTCCATTTTTCTTATCATTCGGTAGAAGAACATGTTGTACAAAACAATAAGTTCAGTACAATCTCTGCTGCTGCCTTATTGGGAACGGGCAAAAAAACAAACCTGTTTAAAATCGTTATTAATCCTTTTTGGGCCTTCCTGCAAAGTTATTTTCTGAGACTGGGTCTGCTGGATGGATTTTATGGCTTCGTAATCGCCGTGAATATAGCGCATCTCACCTTTTTGAAACATGTCAAACTCTATCTGCTGCAGAAGAGAAAATCATAGTAAAGGCGGATCAATTATATCTTACCTTTGCGGACTATGTCAATCGAAAACAAGCCGAATTATTGGTGGAGCCTGGTGACCATGAAATGCCCCCGCTGCCGCAGAGGAGCCATGTTCACAAACAATAACCCCTGGAAATTAAAAGCTACGCTGAAGATGCATGATAAATGCCCGGAATGCGGTCAGCCATATGAGTTAGAAGTAGGCTTTTGGTATGGAACGGGATATGTAAGTTATGCCTTTACTGTGTTGTTGTCTGTAGTCAGTTTCGTACTCTGGTTATTATTTATCGGCATGTCTACCCAGGACAATCGTTTTTTCTGGTGGCTGGGAATTAATTCTGTTTTACTCATCGTGCTACAACCCTGGATCATGCGCCTCAGCCGGGTGATTTATTTATATTTCTTCGTGCATTATGATCCCGATTATAAGCATAATAAAATAAAAACATTCGACTACCAGACGGAAGATTATTATAAAAAGAACCCCGAATAAACTTCTCCTATTTTTGATCTTACCGTTTGAATAAAGTAATGGGGTATTATACATTTCTCCTATGTGCACTTATGATTTCTATTGTATCCCGTATTTTGCGGGACAAGCCGAGGTAAAATTTACCACATAGGGTCATAGGCACACAGATACACATAGGAGTTTAAAAAAAATTAATTACTGATTGCTTCAGTAGCAATACGGTCAACCATAACAATTGGGAAGAAAGTTTTTTTATCAGCTATTGAATTACTATCAGCTGTTGTTGTGTCACTCACTTCAGCAGCAAAACATAATTGAGCTGTAAAAACAAAGCCGGGAAATAATTCCCGGCTAATTGGTGATCTATGATAAGGGTTAGTAAGTACTTATAGAACGCATAATCGAAAATATTAGTATGTGATTTTGTTAAGCGCTTATTTCGTTAATCAAAAAATTGTCTTTATTTCTTATCCCTCTTTCGGTTTGTTTCAGGTTACAACATTCAATCAGCGGGTCGTGTTCAAAAAACAGGATATAATCGTTACTGATGGCTTCATGGAGAAATGATTTCTTTTCATTCAGGGTTGTCAGCGGGAACATATCATAAGCCATTACGTAAGAAATCGGAATATGCGCAACCGAGGGCAGCAGATCAGCCACATAAACAATCGTTTTGTTTTTATACCTGATTTGAGGTAACATCATGGCAGCAGTATGTCCGCTTACAAAACGCAAAGACAATTCAGGTAATATCGGCGAAGCCTGAAGGCCGATGGGAGAAGTTTCGCCGGCATTAGCATTCATCTTTGGAACCTCAATCATTTTCAACTGACCGCTTTCCTTAATCGGAAGAATATTTTCTTTTAAAAAAGATGCTTTTTCTCGGTCATTGGGTTCCGTTGCCCATTTCCAGTGCTCTTTGTTACTCCAATAAGTAGCATTTTTAAATGCAGGAATTAATTTTTCTCCCTCCCGAAGAATGCTTCCTCCACAATGATCAAAATGCAGGTGAGTGAGCAAAACATCAGTAATGTCGTCACGGTGAAATCCGTATTTTGCCAATGAGCCATCTATCGAGTCAGTGCCATGAAGATGGTAATAGCTGAAAAATTTCGCATCCTGTTTGTCGCCAATTCCGTTGTCAACAAGAATCAACCGGTTTCCCTCTTCAATCAGCAAAGAACGCAAGGCCCAGGTGCATAAATTATTTTGGTCTGCCGGATTCAGTTTATTCCAGATACTTTTCGGAACCACTCCAAACATCGCTCCTCCATCTAATTTAAAAAAACCGGTATTGATCGAATATAGATTCATATTCAGGAGATATTAGGCACAACCACACGGCCTTCCTTTTGAAAAGCTGAAAACAACCAGATGAATCCCAAAACAAAAAAGATAATCAGGGAAAGAATAGAGTTTTTCATACTTCCTGTGAGTTCTTCAATAAATCCAAAACTAAACATACCGATAACAATTGCGACTTTTTCAGTAAGATCATAATAACTAAAATAGGAAGCGGTGTCCTGAGTCTCGGGCATCAATTTCGAATAGGTGGAACGGCTGAGGGATTGAATGCCGCCCATCACTAACCCTACCAACATAGCCAATCCGTAAAAACCAAATTCAGGATCGCCTCCCTGTTCTTTGAAACGGACAATATACCATGCCGCAATGCAGATCAATATCCAGATAACTACCACACCCATCAATACACGAAGATTACCAAAAACAGCCGAGAGTCGGCTCATCCAAACAGCTCCGGGAATGGCTACCAGCTGCACAATTACCATGGTGATGATCAGCTTGGTACTATCCAGCTGCAATACTTTGATTCCAAATAAAGAGGCCACCAGCATCACGGTTTGCACACCCATGCTGTAACAGAAGAAGGCCCGCAGGTATCTTTTTAAAACGGGTTGTGATTTCATTTCATTGTACACTTTTCTTACTTCACCAAAACCTTCTTTGAATATATTTATTCTTTTTCTGTCAGGATATGATTTATTCTTCAATACGGAGAAAGTGATTTGAGCAAAACCTGCCCACCATAATCCGACAAGTAAGAAAGTAATTCTTGGTCCCAGGAAAGGATCTTTTGTCATTGTTAAAACCAGGACAAAGCCTATCAGCTGCAGTATTACGCTTCCTATATAACCATATGCGAATCCCTTTGCACTCACACGGTCGCGATCTTCCGGTGCTGCTATTTCGGGAAGGAATGCGTTATAAAATACCAGGCTGCCTACATATCCCATGGCAGCGAGCATGAAGCAGGAGATGCCAAGAAAAATATTATATCCACTAAAGAAAAAAAGCATGCTGCATCCAAATGCTCCCATATAGCAAAAGAACTTCATAAAATTTTTCTTATTGCCCCTGGTATCTGCAATGGAAGTGAGGACGGGATATAGAACAGCGATGAACAAATAAGCTGTAGCTAAAGAATAATCATATAACGAAGAGTTGATAAATTTTCTTCCGAGGAATGGAATGATGTCGCTTCCGAATTGCTTTTTTGTTGCCTCATTAAAATAGATTGGAAAGAAAGTAGTGGTAATGACAAGATTATAAACAGAGTTGGCCCAATCATACATTGCCCAACCAGTGATTACTTTTTTGGAGGCAGTCTGCATAAACAGCCGGTTAAGAATTGAGTTTAAAAATAAGGTTAATCATTGAAATGGAGCAAGAATTACACGAATTACACGAATTACACGAATCATTTATGATTATTATGATTTGAGCGATAGAATTAAATGCATCTGTGTAAATCCGTGCTATCAGTGAGAACTTTTTGATTGAAAGCGGTTTGTCAGGATTTGATAAAGCCACTATGGAGAAGAATCAGCACGAGCACCCCGACGATAATACGATAGTAGCCAAATAATTTAAAACCATGTTTCTGAAGATACCCGATGAAGAAACGCACAGCGAAGAGAGCAACTATAAAAGCAACAATGCTTCCGATCATCAGCATTGTCATATTGTCTTTTGCCAGCACTTCGGGGTTGGTTTTATGCACATCATAAAAACTTTTTACTGACGCGGCAAGCATAGTAGGCACAGCCAGAAAAAAAGAAAACTCAGCTGCTGTGCTTCTGTCGAGCTTTTGGCTCATGCCTCCGATAATTGTCGCTGCGCTACGGCTCAGGCCTGGAAAAATAATCGACAAGACCTGGAAGCAGCCGATCACAAATGCATTTTTGTTGCTGATATCCTGCTCCCGGTGAACCGTAGCCGCAGTAAAAAAACGATCGATGAATAAGAGGATAATTCCACCACAAATCATTACCCAGGCAATAAACTGAAGATTTCCCAATGCTGAATCGATATGTTTTTTCAGCAAAGCACCGAAAACCACTGCCGGAATGAGTGCAATGATCAGCTTAATATAGAAATTAACCTTTTTGAAATCAATGAATTTTTTCCAATAGAGGACGACCACAGACAATATCGCAGCGAGCTGAATGACGATCTCAAACATTTCACGAAACGGAGACTCTCCGACACCGATCAGCGGATTCGTGAATTTCATATGTGCAGTGGAAGAAATGGGAAGGAATTCAGTTATTCCTTCCACAATGGCTATGATAATTGCCTGAATAATACTCATACACGAATTGCACTAGTTAGTGGAATTAGTGTTTTTCTTTTTAAAAATTCCGACTATCTCCAGTCCCAATCCCGCAAGGATCAAAATGGGAGCCAGTGTTATCCTGGTGAAACTATATACCTGGTTCGGATCAAACACATTGGGATCTTTGCTTTTCCCACCCACCATCAGGATGATGCCAATGGCCATCACCGCGATCCCAATGATCATCCATCGATAATTTTCTTTGCCGAACAGGGGGACATATTGTTGTTTTGTAGTCGTTGTCTTTTTTTTCTCCACCGCTTTTTTCTCTGCCATAATAAAGGATTTTGCAGGTTGCAATATACTGAGTTAATAGAGAATACAAAACTCGTGATCAATTTCTAATTGTTAATTCTGATTTTATTTCTGATCAGTACAGATCGTCCAGTTTCATTTTCAAATATTTTACCACACTCCGATGGGTACTCGCAAAAGAAATGCCGATGCCCAGGAGGATGATCAAAAAAAATAAAGCGGCAAGTAAAGTATAATCACGGAGGGCCCGGAGATAAGGCAGCTGGGTTTCCGCAAACACAATGACTGCAATAATTCCGGCCACGGCAACCAGGCCACTGATAGCCCCATTGATCAAGGCACGCATATCCATGGGCCTGGCAATAAACCACCGGGTAGCACCGACCATTTGCATCGTTTTGATCAGGAAACGGTTGCTGAACATCGCGAGTCGGATGGTATTGTCGATCAAAAAAATCACCAGTATTGATATGACAATGATCACGGCCAGCAGAATAATGCTAATCCTATTCGTGATATTATTGAGATTGGTTACAAGTGATTGGGGATATAACACATCGCTGACGGCAATATTCTGTGAGAGGTCGGCTTTGATCTTGGTCAGCGAATCGGGAGAAACATAATCTTTCCTGATCTTGAAATTTACACTGGCTGGGAGTGGGTTTTTATCCAGCAAAGCGCCCCAGTCTTTGTTTCCGTCCTCGAGATATCTTTGTTTGGCAAGATCCTTGGTCACGTATTCATAGTTTTTTACATAGGGCTGGCTCGCGATGTATTGCACCAGCTCCGCGCTGTCTTTGGGTGACACATTTTCCCTTACATACACATTCATCTCAATGTTTTCCTTGAAATATTCGCCCAGCTTGTTCGCGTTAATCACAATCCATCCCAGTATTCCCAGTAAGAAAAGGATAAGCGAGACTCCTACAATGGCCATGAAATAGGAAGGTGATGAGCGTTTGGAAAAACTTTTTCCAAATTGAGCCATATTGAACAACTTTATGGGTTGGTAAACAATTTGTACCGGGCAAAAATAACGGATTACAGTCACAATCCGTATTTTTGTTGTCCTCTAAACGGCATCGTTGCAGCATTATTTTTGAAGCTCCTGGCTTTTAACTTTTTCCCAACTTTTGCTGAATAGTACCACAACTGCTGAAGTGAGTGACACAACGATGTTGAGGAGAGAACAAATGCTGACCTAATAAAAATTGAATAAACTATCATGGAATACAAATTCCAGAAAATAGAAGAATATTGGCAGAATCGATGGAAGGAAGAGGGCATATATAAAGTAGACAACGACTCCCCGAAGCCTAAATATTATGTGCTGGATATGTTTCCTTATCCCAGCGGAACCGGTCTCCACGTTGGGCATCCACTCGGATATATTGCCAGTGATATTTTTGCACGATATAAAAGACTGAAAGGTTTTAATGTTTTGCACCCGATGGGATATGATGCTTTTGGCTTGCCAGCTGAACAATATGCGATTGATCATGGGATACACCCCGCCGTTAGTACAGAAGAAAATATCAAAAATTTTCGCAGCCAGTTGGATAAGATTGGTTTTTGCTTCGACTGGGACAGACAGGTAAAAACCAGTGACCCCGATTTTTATAAATGGACGCAGTGGATCTTTTTGCAACTCTTCAAGAGCTGGTATAACCGAAAAACGCAAAAGACAGAAGGCATTGATGGCCTGATTGAAATTTTTGAAAAAGAAGGAAATAAAAACCACCCGGTTCCCAATTCGCAATTCAGAATATCAGGAAGCGATAAGGGAGCAGAAACCCTGACAAGCAGCCATTTTACTGCAGCAGACTGGAAGAGTTTTGATGCATTGACGCAACAAAACATATTGATGGAATATCGTGTTGCGTATTGCGGATATGGCGAAGTGAACTGGTGTGAAGCACTGGGTACCGTACTCGCAAACGATGAAGTAATCAATGGAGTGAGCGAACGCGGCGGCTATCCTGTAGTGAAGAAAAAACTGAGGCAATGGTATTTGCGCATCACTGAGTATGCTGACCGTCTCCTCGGGGGACTGGAAAAAATCGAATTCAGTGAGGCCATGAAAGAGATGCAGTCGAACTGGATTGGAAAAAGTTATGGGGCCGAAATTGATTTCGAACTTACTTCAGACTCTGATGTGCTTCGTGTGTACACTACACGACCCGATACTATTTTCGGTGTTGATTTTATGGTGATAGCTCCGGAACATGAACTCATGGGAAAAATCACAACCAAAGCACAGAAGGGAGCTGTTGACAAGTACATTGAGTATGTAAAAAGCCGCAGCGAACGGGAACGTATGGCCGAAAAAATTATTACAGGTTGTTTTACGGGAACCTATGCCGTTCATCCTTTCAGCAGGCGGAAGATTCCGGTCTGGGTTTCAGAATATGTGCTTGCCGGATACGGAACCGGTGCCATCATGGCCGTGCCCTGCGGCGATGAGCGCGATTTCAAATTCGCTAAGCATTTCAATATTCCCATCACCAATATCATTGGCAGGCATTTTAACGGGGAAGAAGCCAATGCAACCAAAGATGCTTTACTGGAGAACAGTGATTTTCTGGACGGCATGCTGATGCGGGATGCGATTGATTTCGTAATCGACCGCATGGAGAGAATCGGGATTGGACATCGTAAAGTGAATTACAAGATGCGGGATGCGGCATTTAGCCGTCAGCGTTATTGGGGTGAACCCTTCCCGATCATCTGGAAAAACGGTATTGCCTACCCGCTCGACGAAAAAGAATTACCGCTGGAACTTCCCCATGTAGAAACTTATAAGCCGGGACCCGAAGGGGAAGGGCCACTGGCAAACATTCCGGCCTGGACTGAAAGAAAATTAGAGACGAACACGATGCCCGGCTATGCGGGCTCTTCCTGGTATTTTTTGAGATATATGGATCCGCATAATGAGAAAGCCTTCTGCAGCAGGAAAGCCAGTGATTACTGGGGCCAGGTGGATTTATATATTGGCGGAACGGAGCATGCAGTCGGACATTTATTGTACAGCAGGATGTGGACGAAGGCGCTTCATGATTTAGGATATATCGGTCATGACGAACCGTATAAGAAATTAGTGAACCAGGGGATGATACAGGGAATATCTCAGTTTGAAAAAAGAGATCCTGAAAAAACGTCTTTTATGAGATATGTAAAATCAAAAGACAGTGAGGTTTTTAAAACTGTTGTTGCATCTAATCAAACGATAATGAATGCGACTCAACCTCATTCGTTCGGGAATCGAGTAATGTCCCATTATGTTTCCGCATCGATGGCAACAGAAAACTCAGAGCAATTATTAAAAAAACATGTTCCTATTTCATTTGTTAGTTCCAACATTCTTGATTTGACTAAGTTTTATAGTGATGCACAATTTGAAAAGGATTCAATTTATTATACAGATGATGGATATTTTGTGGATGGAGAATGGTTTGATTATTCTCACAATAAATTAGCTAGCAAATGCAACTTCTTTACATTAAGTGAAGTCGAAAAAATGTCCAAGTCAAAATTGAATGTTATCAACCCAGACGATCTATGTGCCAAATACGGAGCCGACACATTCCGCATGTATGAAATGTTTCTCGGTCCGGTTGAGCAGAGCAAACCCTGGGATACCAAGGGCATTGAAGGGGTTCACCGTTTCCTGAAAAAACTTTGGCGGCTGTTTTATGATGAAACAAAGGGGAAAATGTGGACGGATGAAAAAGCCAGTCCGGCCGAATTGAAAATATTGCACAAGACAATTAAGAAAATTGAAGAAGATACTGAACGGTTTTCGTTCAATACGGCAGTAAGCGCATTTATGATTGCCGTCAATGAACTCAGCGATCTGAAATGTAATAAGAAACAAATTCTTGGTCCGCTTTTAATCCTGCTCACCCCCTATGCCCCGCATATCTGCGAGGAACTCTGGCATGAATTGGGAAACACAACGACGATTATCGATGCCACGTTCCCCGGGGTGGAAGAAAAATATCTCATTGAATCAACGAAAAATTATCCTGTGGCCGTCAATGGAAAAACAAGAACCGAATTGACCATTGCGCTGGATGCCACGCAGCAAGAGGTGGAAGAAATTATTTTGTCGAATGAAGTGGTAAAAAAATGGCTGGAAGGAAAGCCGCCGAAGAAAGTCATTTATGTAAAAAATAAAATGATCAATGTGGTAGTGTGAAAATATACTTGGAGTGAAATGCAGGAGTCGACGACTACTGCATTAAAGTCGACCACCTCAAAAAATGAAATCGACGACCCGAATATCGAGTCGACCACCTCAAAATACAGTCGACGACTCCAATATCAAGTCGACCACCTCAAAATGCAGTCGACCACTCCAATATCAAGTCGACCACCTCAAAAATGAAGTCGACGACTACTGCATTGAAGTCGACCACCTCAAAATACAGTCGACGACTACTGAATTGAAGTCGACCACCTCAAAATACAGTCGACGACTCCAACCCTGGGTCAACCACTTATTTACTTAAGGTGATCAACTCTACTGCCAGATGTGTTTTCCCTTTGCAAGGACTATTGCATTGAATTAACTTACCTTATGCCTATTTCTCAATGTTTCCTTGCAAAATTCGAAGAAAACAGATTTTATCATGTCATTTGCAAAAGTATTGCCGATAGAAAATTGTTTCCTGATAATACCAGTAGGTTGTCATTTCTGGAAAGCTATGATTATTATCTGTCTGACTTCGTAAATACCTATTCCTATTGTCTACTCATCAACCATATTCACCTACTTATTCAGCCTAAAAGCATGGAATATATTTCCCAAACCCTAAGACAATATCCATTGGAACAGCTCACGCTTACTCAAAAAAGATTTCTAATATTTGACCAAATGAATATGTTTCATGAACTGATAGAACAACAATTTAATAGGTTGTTTATATCCTATGCGATACGATACAATAAAAGAGAAAACAAAATCGGGCATCTATTCCTTCGTCCTTTCAGGAGAATAGTAATTGAAAAAGATTCGCATTTAAGGCAAATAATAATTTATATTCATTCGAATCCCTTAAAACATAATACGGTACAGGATTTTCGAAATTATAAGTGGTCCGCCTGCAAAGCAATTCTTTCCGAAGCTCCTACACATCTGTGCAGAACAGAAGTATTGGATTGGTTTGATGGTAAGGAAAACTTTATTAAAGTACACCAAGAGAAAGTCAGCCATTACTATGAACATCCTTATTGTGGTTGCTTCATCGACTAAATAGATATACATCGTTGGGAAAAAAATCCATCGCTTCGACAAATCTATTTTTTTATCTCCTTGACAAATCTCACCAACGCACTGGTGACTTCCGTACTCTGCAGCCTCGCCTCATATCGTTTGACTCCCACCATCACAATCATCAAAGAAGTATTTGGCGGAATAGAACCCAGGTTTTCTGCAACGATTACCAGTTCGTTGTCATCTTCGAGGTCATGCAAGGCAATTTTTTTTGTATAAGCCTGATCTGTCAGCCCAATATGCTCCCATAATAATTTATTGTTGAGAAAAACGGCAATTGAATCGCCATCAATTTCCGCATCGTCATAAAACCGGAGCTCAATAGAATCACCGGTAACAGGAATTACTGTTTGCAGGGTCTTGGTTCTTGTGGCAAATTTTTGTTCGTCAGTGAGTTCATTGGGTTCGGTCTTTGTATATTCTTTTACAGGCACAGCCGTTACTACTGGCCTTGAGCGCGTATCCGATACCGTTTGATTAACCGTAGTGGAAAGCGGAGCTGCTTCATATCCGGGCGGAACCGGAACAGGAGCTATCGCTATTTGGGCAACACTGTCGATGATTTCCGGGTTATTTGCTCCCAGTGTATAATTGTCCAGCACAAAATTCCATTCATCATCAAAGACCGGGGAGCTAACCTTTTGCAGGCTCAGAGGAATTTTGGCTGCATCGCGTGTATCACGCGGAGAACTGTTTCCATCCAGCTTCATCACTTCTTCACCCGGGCAATTAAAATCAGCCACTGCCATCATTGCATCTTTTGCGCCGAAAGAGGATTTGTCATCAATCAGCACATCATCCCACCATACCACATTATTCGTTTCATCATCAAAATATCCTTTCACTGTGTAGCGCCTGTAGTTATTTTTTGATTCATAATAATAAGAAGTACCCACGAGGCTGTCTCCTTTTTTGATCAGCTTCAATTCAATCCTGGCAGACCTTAGTTTTCCTTTCCACACGCCTGTAATGGGTTGAGCTTTTATGCTGAGAGAAATCAGCATAAAAGTAATGATGACTGCCAGTCTTATCGGGTTATACTTTTTCAAAATGAAAATGATTTTAGACAATGAGATAGTATATAAAAACGCATGGCCCGATCGTAAAGTATACAAACGGGCATTTTTAAAACCAGTGCAGGTTAAGGAATTTGTTATTTCCCGAGGTAAATATCCAGCAGGCCTTCAGGTAATTCTACAAATACTTTTTTATTTTTTTGATCAATCTTTTGTAATGTGGCTTCATTGACGGGTACGAGGACTTCTTTTTTTTTCATTTCCAACCGGCATAAAACCTGGTGGGGTTGTTCGATGACTTCGAGGATTTCGCCTAGTTCCTTATCTCCATGAACCATGTTGTATCCCACCAGGGAGATAGGTGCAGATTTTCCGGCATATTTGTCAAAATCGGATTCAGTCAGCCATATTTCTTTTTTCAGGAATTTAAGCCCAGTCTCTTTCGAATCGATCCCTTCCAGTTTGAGATATATTTCTGTATTGGTTTTTATTCTCGCTGATTCGATAAAATAAGGAAGCAGTTCATCTTTTTTTTCTTCTATAAAAATTACGTCCAGCCCTTTAAGAGCGGTTTTCTTTCCCAAATGGTGATGGACAATCAAATCTCCTTTTAATCCAAACACGGAAGTTATTTTACCAATATTGCGATACGTTGCGGCCATCTTAGTTAGCAAAATTCGATGATATTAAATTTCAATTGAGCCGGATTATAGCCCGGGATTTAAACCCCGGGCTATAATCCAATGAATAAAAAATCCCGGTAAATTCCTTCACCGGGATTGCAAATATTATTTTATTAAATTATCCCTCGGCTCCATTTTCCGCCTTTTTCTCTGGTCTCCTCGCAGGTCCCTGAGGTCTTCTTGCGCCATATCTCTGTTTTCTATTTTCTTCCTGGCGTTTCTTCAGGTGTGTTTCATGTTCGCTATGCCATTTCTGAAATTTTTCCATGGCTGCAGCTTCATCAAACAAACCCAGTTTCACGCCTCTCAACAGATGCTTCAGGTATAAAACACCTTTGAAGGATAATATCCGCCTAACGGTGTCAGTTGGTTGCGCTCCTTTATGTAGCCAATCCAATGCTTTCTGGCGATCGAGTTGAATGGAAGCGGGAACTGTTAATGGATTATATGTGCCGATTTTCTGAATAAATTTTCCGTCTCTTGGTGCGCGGATATCGGCAACTACAATAAAGTAAAATGGTCTTTTTTTAGACCCATGTCGTTGGAGTCTGATTTTTACTGGCATCTTAAATAGAAATTTAAATGCGTTAACAAATAGGATTTCTTTTTTGTGGATTGCAAAAGCAACCTACTTTTCTCCTGCAAATTTAATGGATAGGCCCTTATTTGGCGAATGTTAGCCGTTATTTTTTTATGAACGGTAAAATCACCTTTTCCCCATCCCAAGGCGGGTTCCCATGCCCATGGGCATTTTGTTCATCATTTTCATCATCTGCTTCATCTGTTCGAACTGCTTGATAAAAGCATTGATTTCACTAAGCTCCTTACCACAGCCCGCAGCGATTCTTTTCCGACGACTCTGGTCGATGCTGTCAGGGTTTGCCCTTTCAAAAGGAGTCATGGAATTAATAATGGCTTCAACTCCTTTGAATGAATCATCGCTGATATCAATATCTTTTACTGCCTTGCCAACACCGGGTATCATGCCCATCAGGTCCTTGATATTGCCCATTTTTTTTATCTGCTGCAACTGTTGTTTAAAGTCTTCAAAATCAAATTGATTTTTACGAATCTTCTTCTCGAGCTTGCGGGTTTCTTCTTCATTGAATTGTTCCTGCGCTTTTTCAACCAGTGTAGTAATATCACCCATCCCGAGAATACGTTGGGCCATACGTTCCGGAAAGAAAACATCCAGCGCCTCCATTTTTTCCCCGCTGCTTACAAACTTAATCGGTTTATGAACAGTGTATTTTATAGACAGCGCTGCGCCTCCACGCGTATCACCATCCAGCTTGGTTAAAACAACTCCGGTAAAATCAAGGCGTTCATTAAAAGATTTCGCTGTATTGACAGCATCCTGTCCGGTCATTGAATCCACTACAAATAAGATTTCCTGTGGCTTCACTGAATTTTTAATATTAGCCACTTCTGTCATCATTTGCTCGTCAATAGCCAGTCTTCCTGCAGTATCAATGATCACCACATTTTTATTGTTGCTCTTTGCATTTCTGATTCCATTTTCTGCAATGCTGACGGCGTTCTTATTTTCAGGCTCACTGTATACTTCAACATTGATTTGTTCACCAAGAATTTTTAATTGGTCAATAGCAGCAGGACGATAAATGTCTGCTGCTACCAGCATCGGCGACAAGCCTTTTTTCGTTTTAAGATAATTCGCCAGTTTCCCGCTAAATGTAGTTTTACCACTACCCTGTAATCCTGCAATCAGGATGACTGCGGGGTTGCCTTTTGCATTCAATTCACTCTCACTTTCACCCATAAGCGCAGTCAGTTCATCCTTTACGATCTTCACCATCAACTGGCCAGGACTCACGGCTGTCAATACTTTCTGACCCAATGCTTTTTCCCTGATTGTATCAGTAAATTCCTTGGCTATTTTGTAGTTTACGTCTGCATCAATTAATGCACGGCGTATATCCTTAACCGTTGCAGCAACATTCAACTCGGTTATCCTGCCCTGTCCTTTTATTTGCTTAAAGGCCGATTCAAGCCTTTCTGTAAGATTATCAAACATAACAACTGGTTTACTTATTACTGATCTGCCCAATTCGCACATATTCATAAAATGGGAATCAATAATAATCTTGTCTTCTCAAAAAATAAAAGTGAATATAACCTAATGTCATATTCACTTTTAAAGAATTGCAAATCTAGTAAAACTGAGAGTAAATATTAATTCAAATCGAATGTTTTTGTGATTAGACGCCGAGATAGCTTCTCAGCATTTTGGATCTCGAATTACTTCTGAGCTTGGTAATGGCCTTGTCTTTGATCTGGCGAACACGTTCTCTCGTCAGATTGAACCTTTCGCCAATATCTTCTAAGCTCATGGGGTGATCGACTCCGATGCCAAAGAAAAAACAAATCACTTCTTTTTGTCTTTCCGTGAGTGTTTTAAGCGAGCGGTCTATCTCCATTTTCAACGACTCTTTGTGCTCAATATTCATCTCTGCCCTTTCAGCATTGGGGTTTTCCAATACATCAATCAGCGTATTGTCTTCACCTTCCGCTAAGGGGGTATCCACACTGATGTGGCGCCCTCCGATTCCTAATGTAGAGGAGACTTCCTCAATATCAAGTTCCAGTATTTCTGCAAGTTCTTCTGCAGAAGGCTCTCGTTCGAATTCCTGTTCCAGCTGGGAATATGCCTTTTGAATGCGGTTGGTTAATCCCACTTTATTCAGAGGAAGACGAACAATTCTGGACTGCTCGGCCAATGCCTGCAAAATGCTTTGGCGAATCCACCAGACTGCATAAGAAATGAATTTGAAACCGCGGGTTTCATCGAAACGTTGGGCAGCTTTAATAAGTCCGAGATTGCCTTCATTGATCAAATCAGGAAGGGTAAGACCTTGATTCTGATACTGTTTCGCAACAGATACCACAAACCTGAGATTGGCTTTGGTAAGCTTGTCAAGAGCCTTCTGATCTCCTTGCTTGATACGGATGGCGAGTTTTACTTCTTCTTCGGGACTGATTAACTCTACTTTTCCGATTTCCTGCAGGTATTTTTCCAAGCTCTGTGATTCACGATTAGTAATACTTTTCGTGATCTTGAGTTGACGCATACTCATAGGCAGGGCATTTTAAAGGGTTTTAGGTTTTAAAGGTTTTCGAAAAATATTATGGATCTATAGAAAAACGAACAATCGAATGTTTTCTTATCGCCAGCCAATCTATTCAAAACAGCATTTTGGAATAGCCAAATTACTCATTTTGAGGCTGGAATCCAAATATATTTTCCATAAATAATTGGTTGTCAATTTCTTTATAACCATTCACTTCAATGTCAACTCTTTATTATCAAAGAAAAATCGGAGTAAAAAAAATTTTGGGGCTTCAAATATTTTTCTATTATTGCATCATTCCTCTGAAATTTTAGCAGTAATAAATAACAGTGGAAGGTTTTCCGGCAATAGAGCTATTGCTAATCGCTTATTTTATATGCCGGGATGTTTGGTAACATGATACAATCGATATGTTGATGAACAAGAAACAACTATTTACGTTGGAATACCCGGTAAAATGCTCTCCTTCCATTTTATACGATTTTTTAAGTACCCCGGCAGGTTTACAGGAATGGTTTGCCGACAAGGTAGACGAAAGGGATAATGTTTTCAGCTTCTCCTGGAATGGTTCAACTGATAAAGCAGAAGTTATGGAAAGCGAACTTGAAAAATTTATCCGTTTTCACTGGTCAGAAGCGCCAAAAGACGAATTTTTTGAATTCCGCATTGAAAAATCTGAAGTCACCAATCAAACGATACTTATCATTAAGGATTTTGCAGATAAAAAAGATATTAAAGATCAAAGCCAGTTGTGGAATTACCAGGTAAAAGATCTCTTCCACAGATTGGGAAATTAACCGGCTTTCAACGCAGGGATTCCAGAATGATCTTGTACAACCTGAACAACAGTCGCTCCGAATCATTCCATTGATCAGGATTAATTTTCGCTGACAATTTTAAAAAATCGTGTTCATCAAGCATTTTGTTATAAGATGCCGTTTCGGCTTCCTTAAGCTGCATGTAATTATTTTCATGCATCGCATGCGCCCATTCGTCTTTTGAAATGCCGACATAAAAATCATTCTCCGCGAAAAGAAAAATGTTTTTTTTAATCCTTTCCAGGAATTTTTTTTTATAAACGCCTTTCAGATGTAATGTGATGCTAAAATAATGACCCCACCAGAACAGGGTACGAACAGCAAAAATATTTTCTTTGGTGAACAGGCGGGGATAATCCAATACAACGTATGGCAATCCCCGATAGTTCTCACCTTTGGAAATTTTTGGATTGGTATGTTTGATTTCTTCAGGAAATGAAACAGACTCCAATTCAATCTTCATTTTTTCGGCCAGCACACCAAACAATTCATATATCTTCCGGATGATTGTATTCTTTGTTAAAATCAGTCCTGCATTTTCTGCCAGTTGCAATTCCTCTTGCGAAAACTGTATTTTTGCTTCATTCATAGACTAAAGATATTTATCATTTCAGAAAGACATGAGCCTAATTAAAAAACTGGATATACTTATTATCAAAGCATTTATCGGGCCATTCATCGCAACTTTTTTTATCACCCTGTTTGTACTGGTTCTTCAGTTTTTTTGGCTCTACATAGATGATATTGTCGGCAAGGGTCTCGATGCATTCACTATTGGTAGATTTATCATGTACGTATCTGCCACACTGGTTCCACTGGCCCTGCCTTTAGCGATATTGCTGTCATCCATTATGACGTTCGGAAATCTGGGCGAAACTTTTGAACTGGTTGCTATCAAAACTGCCGGCATTCCCCTGCTTCGATTCATGCGCCCCCTGTTGATTGTTTCACTTATAATCTGTGGAATCGCATTTCTCTTCAATAACTATATTATCCCTGTCGCCGAACTCAAAATGCAGACGCTGAAATATGATATCATCGTATCAAAGCCTGCATTTGATATCAAAGAGGGCGTCTTCTATGATAAGATCGATGGCTATATCATTAAAATAGGGAAGAAGGAAAAAGACGGATCAAACATCAGGGATATCCTTATTTATCAGCAAAATTACAGCCTGCTGCAGGACAATGTAATCGTTGCAGAAAAAGGGAAAATGGTTATTACCCCCGATAAAAAATTTCTTGAATTTCATTTGCAAAACGGATGGAATTTCAGAGAAAAAGGGCCGCATATGTCTACCAACACCGAATGGATAAGAATGGGCTTCAAAGAATACAAAAAGGTTTTTGACCTCAGCTCATTTAAGCTTAATAAAACCGACGATAGCGCTTTTAAAAATAATTACCAGATGCTGAATATGCGTCAGCTTGAAACCACCATCGATTCACTTCAAAAGGAAACCAACGGATACAAAACAAGAATGAACACTGATGTCAAAACACGTATCCGCACATTGAAATATCTTGATTCTCCATGGATTAAAGCAGCATCTGTTTCGGCTCCAAAAACCGACTCATTCAGTAACCTCTTACCTGATAGCGCCAAAGCTTTTGTGCTTGACCGATCCATTTCGGTCATCAACGGCCTGAGATCAACCCTCGAACAATCGGATGCCATGTTCGGTAACGAAAGGCAAAACCTACGCCTTCATCTTATGGCTTGGCATGATAAACTGACGATGTCTGTTGCCTGCTTTGTTTTATTTCTTATCGGCGCCCCTCTCGGTTCCATCATCAGAAAAGGAGGGATCGGCATGCCCCTTGTTTTTGCAGTTATCTTTTTTGTTATCTTTTTTTTACTGAACAATTTTGGGAGAAAATTCGTGAAGGAAGATGTGCTGCAACCTGTTGCCGGTATGTGGATGGCAACTTATGTCTTGTTACCGATCGGACTATTCCTTACCTATAAAGCCCTCCAGGATTCCCAGTTATTTAACAAAGAATTTTACTACCGGGTTTTTAAAAAACTCAGGCTTACAAAAAAAGAAAAAAAAGGAGACGACCCGCAAAATGTTCAGGCCGTCTGAATTAAAAGCCGTGTGCGGATAGATATGCCAGTTATGAGCGTGCAAGATCATGGTAAATCAGCATAATCCGTGCATTTCCGTAATTCGCCTAATCCGCGTAATCCGTGTAATTCGTGTCTCCAAATTCCACTACTTTTGATCGAAATTTCTCCGGTTGGAAAAAACAAAACAAAATCTCCGTGTTCAATCCTGGGTGGTACTGGTTGCTGTCATTCTCTTTACGTTGAAAATTCTTGCTTATTTCCTTACCCATTCCGTTGCTGTTTTAACTGATGCATTGGAAAGCACTGTGAACGTGGTCGCCGGCTTTATCGGCCTGTATAGTTTATATATTGCAGCAAAACCCCGCGACGAAGATCATCCCTATGGCCATGGAAAAGCAGAATTTCTTTCGGCAGCTGTCGAAGGCGCATTGATCACCATTGCCGGATTTATTATCATTTATGAGGCCATTGATAATTTCATTCATCCCCGTGATCTGAGGAGGCTGGATTACGGAATGTTATTGCTTGCCATCGCCGGAGCTATCAATTTTATTGTAGGTTATATCAGTGTAAAAAAAGGAAAGAAGAATAATTCCATTGCTTTAATTGCCAGCGGAAGACATCTGCAATCCGATACCTATTCAACCATTGCGATCCTTGGAGGACTGGCGGTTATTTATTTCACGAAACTGAATTGGATGGATAGTGTGGTTTCCATCATTCTCGCACTGATCATTATCGTTACAGGTTATCATATTCTGAGAAACTCAGTGGCTGGCATCATGGATGAGGCCGATAAAAAAATCCTTACCCAGATGATCTTACTGCTGAACCAGTATCGTGATCCGAACTGGATTGACATCCATAATTTCCGTGTAATCAAATTCGGAAGTGTGTTGCATGTAGATTGTCATCTGACCCTTCCCTGGTATTTCAACATAGTCGAAGCGCATGTGGAAATTAAGAAACTCATTCAGCTTATTGCAAACAAATTTGGAGAATCAATTGAATTCTTTGTTCATGCCGATAATTGTATTGATCCCTCCTGTCCCATCTGTTTTAAGACTGACTGCCAGGTGCGTAAACATCCCTTTGTCAAAAAGATCGAATGGAATTTAGAGAATATTATTTCGAACCAGAAACATAAATTGTCGTCTTAACATTCGGATTATAGCCCTGGATTTAAATCAGGTCTGTAATCATCTTAACATCGCAAAAATTTATCGTTACCAAAAACGCATTATATTCGTCTCCCATTCTTTTGAAATAATCATAAATGATAAATCATGCAGGTTTGGAAAGAATACCAGGAAAAAAATAAAGACCGCTTTTTACAGGAATTGCTTGAGTTATTGCGCATTCCTTCGGTCAGTGCGAGAAGTGAACACAAAGAGGATATGAAAAAATGCGCGGAAGCTGTCCGTCAAAGCCTGCTTGATGCTGGTGCCGGCAAAGCTGAGATATTCTCCACAGCGGGGCATCCCGTCATATATGCTGAAAAAATAATCGACGCTAAAAAGTCTACCGTGCTTGTTTACGGACATTATGATGTGCAACCTCCCGAACCGCTGAATCTCTGGCATAGCGGTCCTTTTGATCCGGTTATTAAAGAGGGAAAAATATATGCCCGCGGATCAGCCGATGATAAAGGCCAGTTTTATATGCACGTGAAAGCGCTGGAAACGATGGAGAGAACGAATTCCCTGCAGTGCAATATTAAATTCATCATTGAAGGTGAAGAAGAAATAGGTTCGCCTCATCTCGGGGCATTCATTTCCTCACACAAAGATTTGCTGAAAGCGGATGTGATATTGATCAGCGATTCGTCAATGATTAGCATGCAGGATCCTTCCATTGATATCGGCGTTCGTGGTTTGTCATATATCCAGGTTGAAGTTACCGGACCAAACCGGGATTTGCATAGCGGTGTGTATGGAGGCGCTGTTGCTAACCCGATTACCATACTCGCCAAAATGATTGCATCCTGTCATGATGCAAACAATCATATCACGATTCCCGGATTTTATGACGATGTGGTGGAAGCCACGACCGAAGAAAGAAAACTGATGTCTGAAGCGCCATACAATGAAGAAGATTATAAAAAAGATTTGGGCGTAAAAGAATTATGGGGAGAAAAAGGCTACACGACGAATGAGCGTACGGGTATTCGCCCCACGATCGAATTAAATGGAATCTGGGGAGGTTATACAGGCGAAGGAGCTAAAACCGTTTTGCCCTCCAAAGCATATGCAAAAATTTCGGCGCGTCTTGTTCCTAACCAGTCTTCAAAAAAAATAACAGAAAAACTATTACACTATTTCAAGAGCATTGCCCCAGCAAGCGTAACAGTAAAAGCGGTGGATCTGCACGGGGGTGAGCCATATATAACGCCGATTCACTCGAAAGCCTATGAAGCAGCAGAAAAAGCAATCACTGCAACATTTGGGAAAAAACCAATCCCGGTTCGGGGAGGTGGAAGCATTCCCATCTCATCCCTGTTTGAAAAGGAGTTGGGCATTAAAATTGTATTCATGGGCTTTGGGCTGGACAGCGACAACCTGCATTCGCCCAATGAAAAATTCGATCTCGTTAATTTTTATAAAGGCATCGAAACAATTCCTTATTTCCATAAATATTTTAACGAGTTGAAATAATATAACGGGATTGAACATACGCTGCAAGCTGTATTAGACAGTATAATCTTCAGTGTTGATTTTGATATGCAAGAAAAAGAAAAACTCAGGCTCGACAAATATCTCTGGTCCATTCGCCTTTTTAAAACCAGGGCTTTGGCAACAGACGCGTGTGCAAAAGGGAAAGTGAAATATCATGGAGACCAGGCCAAAGCATCAAAGCAGGTACATGTCGGAGATGAATTCGAAGTGAAAAACGAAGCCCGTCGCTGGCATATTAAAGTAACCGGCTTATTATACAACCGTGTGCAGCATGCGGAAGCAATCAAATTTTATCTCGATATCACTCCGGCCGAAGAAATCGAACGACTGCAATTCCAGGCAGCCAGTTTTCATACGGGCAAACGATTGAGTAAAATTGGAAGGCCAACCAAAAAACAACGAAGAGATCTGGAGGGGTTTATGGGAGAATAATTCGTCTATCTTTGGGGCATGCGCATTGACATTCTCTCTGTTTTGCCGGAACTGCTTGAAAGCCCTTTTGCTCACTCCATATTACAAAGGGCCAGGAACAAAAATCTGCTGGAAGTCAACGTGCACCAGCTTCGGCAATGGGCGGTGAATGAATATGGTCAGGTAGATGACTACCAGTACGGAGGAGGTGCAGGAATGGTCATGATGTGTGAGCCACTTGCCAATGCAATTGAGTCCCTGTCTCGCCAGACAAAATATGATGAAATCATTTACATGACTCCTGACGGAGAGCATTTCACACAAAAAACAGCAAACCATCTTTCTTTGAAAGACAATCTACTCATCATTTGTGGTCATTATAAAGGTATTGATGAGCGCATCCGGGAACATTTTATTACAAAAGAAATTTCAATTGGAGACTATGTATTAAGTGGCGGAGAATTACCTGCTGCCATTGTAGTTGATGCCATTGGCAGATTGATACCCGGCGTATTGAACGACGAGACCTCGGCTCTTTTTGATTCTTTCCAGGATGGCCTGATCGCGCCCCCTGTGTATACACGGCCGGCAGATTTCAGAGGATGGAGGGTGCCTGATATTCTTCTGAGTGGAGATCCAAAAAAAATAGAAGATTGGAGGCATGAGCAATCAACTAAAAGAACAAACGAAAAAAGGCCAGGCTTGTCGGCCGATTAATTCTATTGCTTACCTAATCATCTTCATACTCGGTATCTTTATTTTGTAATGACAGCAGATCCTCCGGAATCCGGTAGTGGCGTGAAATTGATATTCTGTTCCGAACAAAATTGTTCGACTGCTTTCCGGGACCCTTTGTAATGATCATTATTAAAATCATGTATGAAAATATATCCGCCCTTTGCCAGCCTCGGATAAAAAAAATGAAGGCCATTATAAATCGGTTCATACAAATCAGCATCGAGACTGACAAACACAAAAACATCTTCAATGCCGGCTGCAGATTCAGGAAAAAACCCTTTTACAGGAATGCATTTTTCGGGCAGAGGCATCAATTTCAATACAGCATCTACCGAAGTGGATGAAAAATCCTGTGAGCCAGAAGAAAAAAAATTTTCTTTTTCAATAGCAATATCCCTGTTATCAAATCCCCGGAATGTATCAAAAAGATATAATAACCTGTCAGGGAAATAAGTGTTGATATATCTGGCAAATTTCCCTTTGAATACGCCTAATTCAGCAACACTTCCTTTTATGCCCCGCTTCTTTATCTCGTAACTTATTAATTCAAGTGTCGATAACCTGACATAATCGAAATAATTCCTGTCAAGGGTTCTTTCTCTATGCAAATAATCGAGGGAACCTGATATAAATACATTTTTGTTCTGCAAAGTTTTGCCCAGCAAAAAATTAATTTTTTTGGCAATTAATCTTATCATGGAAGCAATTTATTACAATTTTGACTCTCCCGTCTTAATGATATTGCAAGTCTGTGTAACAAATAAAAAAGCCGGAAAAATTCCGGCTTCTTCAATAAGTCAACGAAAAGCTAAGATTTTGGCATATCAAAAATCTTTGGATCAATATCTTTATTAACCTCTACTTTTTTATTAGTAATATTTACCGTGAATCCCTGGGGCAAACTGATTTGTTGCACCATGGGCACCACATATCCAAAATCTGTTTTCTGGTAATTGGAAAATGTGACGGTTGTTTCTACGCTTTGTCCGTTGGCCACAACTGTGGTTACAGTTTTGAGGATATAATAAGTCGTGGGATCGATATAATAAGTTTGAACTGCACTGTCCTTAGTGGTTACTAATATCTTATATGCACTAACACCATTTACATCTTCTTTGCCCTGTAATTCTGCCTTGCTTCCCTTCGCTGCATAGTCTAAGAGAACACCCCCTGCAGTAAATTGCGCTGCGCTCCCTTTAAGCTGGTCTGCCGGAAGTTCTTGTGCACTGGTTTGCCCCATCATAGGATTAATCATCCATCCACCATGGTCGGTAACGCATTGAATGATTTTCTGACCACCGAAATCGGTTTCGGACTTTAGTCCTTTTCCAAAAATAATATAAGTTGTACTGGGAGCTTCATTACCCATTACTTCAACAGAACTTTCAACATATACCGTTTTCATGCTATTCAGCTTGTCTTTGCCGCCAATAGCATCGATGTATTTGTTGATGATTTCATCAACCGTCTGGGCGTGTAAAACAACCACCCCGGTCATAGCCATAAGAAACAGAGACGCAAATTTGAGTGCTTTCATTGTTAAGTTTTTGAAATGATCATACCTTCGATCAAACAGTATTATACAAATTCGAGATAAACAATTTTACTTTTAATCTGCTCTATCCGTGTAAGAAATATAATCTGTGTAATCTGTGTTATACAATTAATTCGATGTAATCGTGTTATGAATGTACGGATTAAAACCAATGTGGTCGATATTTTATCTGAAAAAATTTATGCCGCTCAAATAATAATTGAAAACGCTCGAATCCAATCTATCGAACCGTTATCAGATAGTTCTTCACTTATGGCAGGAGATTTTCTTTCTGCGTTTCTTCTTCCCGGTTTTATTGACGCTCATGTGCACATTGAAAGTTCCATGCTCATACCTTCCGAATTTGCCCGCCTGGCAGTGGTTCACGGTACCGTGGCTACTGTGAGTGATCCTCATGAGATCGCGAATGTATGCGGTGTACATGGAGTGGATTATATGATTGAAAACAGTCTCACCGTTCCTTTTAAATTCTTTTTCGGAGCACCCAGCTGTGTGCCTGCCACCATTTTCGAAACCGCGGGAGCCGAATTGGATGCTTCTGCAGTAGAATCCCTGCTCAAAAGAAAAGAAATAAAATACCTGAGTGAAATGATGAATTTTCCCGGCGTATTGAATAAGGATCAGGAAGTGATGAAAAAAATCCAAGCAGCTCATCGACAACATAAACCCGTGGATGGCCATGCACCTGGCTTGAGGGGATTGCAGGCAAAAAAATATATTGAAGCGGGAATAAGTACCGACCATGAATGCTTTACTTCCGGCGAAGCATTGGACAAACTGCAATACGGAATGAAGATTATTATCAGGGAAGGAAGCGCTGCCAAAAACTTTGAAGCCCTGATTGGCCTTTTAAATGAACATCCCGATGACATGATGTTTTGCAGTGATGATAAACATCCTGACAGCCTCGTAGCCGGTCATATTAATCAGCTTTGCGCAAGAGCTATCGCTAAAGGAATCGATCTTTTTAAAGTGCTGAAAGCTGCCTGCATCAATCCTGTATTACATTATCATCTTGATATTGGTCTTTTAAGAAAAAACGATCCGGCAGATTTTATCATCGTAAAAGATCTCAGGAACTTTGAAGTGATGCAAACATGGATCGATGGAAATCTTGTTGCAGAAAACGGAAGAACCAGGATTCCATTCCAAAAAAAAGATATTCTGTCTCCAATCAATAATTTCAATTGCAAGAATAAAGTTCCGCATGATTTTAACTATCCCGCTCCGGCATCTGTTCATGGCAATCTACTGTCGGTTCCCGTTATCGAAGCTCTCGATGGTCAGCTAATAACCAATAAATGCAATGAAAATATTAAAATCAAAAATGGGAATCTGGAAAGCAGTCCATCGCAGGATATTTTAAAAATTGTAGTAGCGAATCGTTACAGGGATGCGCCTGTGGCAAAAGCTTTTATTAAAAACTTCGGGCTCCGGGAAGGCGCCCTCGCTTCTTCGGTTGCGCATGACAGTCATAATATCGTTAGTGTAGGTGTGGATGATGAGAGCATTTGCAAGGCCATTAACCTGGTCATCGAAAAAAAAGGTGGTATAAGCTGCGTCAGCAATCAGGATCAGCAGGTACTGGCCCTGCCTGTTGCCGGCCTGATGAGCAATGAAGATGGTTACCAGGTTGCCGCAGCCTATACAGCGATCGACGGCATGGCAAAAAAAATCGGTTCAACCTTATCCGCTCCCTTTATGACCCTTTCTTTTATGGCGCTGTTGGTTATTCCACATCTTAAACTTAGCGATCTCGGACTTTTTGATGGAGACGAGTTTAAGTTTATTCAAGAGACAATTGACAATAAGTAATAGGAAACTATTACATTTTTTTCCGATAACCACTTTTCTTTAAGAAACACTCAATAATCAATTCTCAACATTCAATATTCAAGAATGGGAAATTGCGCATTGCCTGTTGTCTATTGCTTTTTTACCGGCAAAAGCAGGTGTTTTACCGCTGCCGCATCCCTGATTACCTAAATATACTTGAACGGATATCAGGCTCATAGTAGATTTACAAAAAAATAGAAAATGGACGAGACAAATAAAGACAGGGAAGCGCCCCATAGTAATAGCCGGGTTTGGGTGGCTCTGACTTTGATGGTGGTGGGGGCAGCTTTATTAGTAAGGCAGGTGGGATATAATATGCCTTACTGGCTCTTTACCTGGCCGATGCTTTTGATTGTAATTGGAGTTTTCATGGGGTTCAATCATGGATTTCGCGGCGGAGCCTGGGCAGTACTGATCATTGTTGGTGGGTTCTTTTTGATTGACGATGCTATCCCAGGGTTAGAATTCCACCGTTTTTTGTGGCCATTCGTTATCCTTGCCGTAGGCTTACTCATATTAATAAGACCCCGACGTCATCGCGACTGGCATTGGAAACATTGGGATCGTTGGCAGGAGAAAAATCAATGGCAACAGTCGTGGGGACCTGCCAAAGACAAGGTCGGAAACTTTTCTTCAGAAAATTATATTGATGCAACAGCAGTCTTTGGCGGAATACATAAAACCATTGTATCTAAAGATTTCAAGGGTGGAGATGTTACCATATTAATGGGCGGCGCCGAAATCAATCTCAGCCAGGCTGATATAATCGGAACAGCAAGATTAGATATCACTCAAATCATGGGTGGAAGCAAATTGATCGTTCCTCCACATTGGGAAATCCGTTCTCAAATGACTTCCGTATTCGGAAATATCGAAGACAAAAGGCAGGAAAGCAAAGTCACCAATCCGGATAAAGTACTGATCATTGACGGCACTTCAATATTTGGAGGAATTGAGATCAGGAACTATTGATCCGACTTTTACCTGATAAAATGAACCAATATTTTTTTACTGATATCAAAACCGATTTGCTATGAACTGGTATTTAGCGAAACTTGTTTACAGGATTATTTGTGGCCAGGGGCTTCACACACCTCAGTTTGATGAACAGTTAAGGCTTATAGAAGCTACAGATGAACAACAGGCATTTGAAAAAGCAAGCGCCATCGGGCTGCAGGAACAGGATGCGTTTTACAATGACCAGAAAAAACTGGTGCAATGGAAATTCATAAATATTGCAGAACTGTACAAACTGAGTGGTTTGCTCGACGGAGCTGAATTGTATTCGAGAATCCAGGAAACGGACAATGCCGATCTGTATATCGAGTTAACCAATAAGAAAGCGGCTCATATCAGACTAAACAGCTCACACAAATTTTTAGAGCTTTTATAAATCAATTCTTTTGGCAAGGCCCCCCTTATCCATAGCTAAATTCAGATATGTTTTTTCCGGATGGTGGTTAGTCTGGGCAGGCTTCCACATCATCTTAATGATGTATTTCGGATTTAGCCTGCAGGTCGCTGCACTGGACAGCGTCGTCATGAATCTTCAACTACTCGGGGCATGCTGGTTAATAAGTAATTTGTTCCGGTATTACCTGCCACAAAAAGAAAGGTACTGGAATATTCTATTTATCTGTCTTGGTTTGAGCGGACTAATAGTGCTGGCCTGCAAAGGAATTTTAACAGCAATAATGGAAAATGAACCATTGTATCTTTCCTTTCTTTCCAAATCCTGGGGAATCCGGTTTGGCGTTGCATTTTTACTTATCGGATGCATGGCCATCCTAAGCATATTATGGTACACACTGGAGGAAGAGCAACAGAATCTGCAACGTAAAACAGACGCTGAACGTCTCGCTAAAGAAGCTGAGCTTTTTAAATTGAGACAACAGTTGCAGCCACATTTTTTGTTTAACAGCCTGAACTCGATCAGTGCACTTGTCGGATCACAACCTGAGCAGGCAAGAAAAATGATTCAGCAACTCTCCGATTTTCTCCGTGGTTCAATAAAAAAAGAAGAACAGCAATGGACAAAGCTGGAAGATGAATTGCAATCCCTTCAATTATACCTCGAGATTGAGAAGGTCCGTTTCGGTTATCGGTTAACTACAACAATTGAAAAAGAAGAAGTCTGTAATGAAATGAAATTGCCTCCGATGTTACTGCAGCCAATTGTCGAAAATGCTATCAAATTCGGGCTGTACGATACAACTGAAGCAGTTGCCATACGGATCAGCGCCACATCACAGAATAATCATTTACAGATCGTGGTTCAAAATCCATTCGACAAAGAAACATCCTATCCCAGGCAGGGCACTGGATTCGGATTGAATTCCGTCAAGCGCAGATTATATCTTCTTTTCGCAAGAAATGACCTGCTTGAAACCAGGACGGACGAAAATTTATTTATCACAACGGTAAAAATACCGCAATCAATATGAAAGCAATAATCATAGATGATGAACCCCTGGCAAGATCAATAGTCAAAGAATATTTAACTGCTTACCCGCAGATCGAAATAATCAGGGAATGTAATGACGGGTTTGAAGGAATCAAAGCCATTCAGCAACATGAACCTGACCTGATATTTCTCGATATCCAGATGCCCAAGATCAATGGATTTGAAATGCTGGAACTGATTGAAGAGCCACCTGCCGTAATTTTTACCACTGCTTATGATGAATACGCAATCAAGGCATTTGAAAGTCACGCAGTGGATTATCTGCTCAAACCTTTTAGCCGGGAAAGATTTGATAAAGCCATACAGAATTGGCTGGATCAACACAGTTCCGGAAATTCAAAAACAAATACACAGGAATTATTGGAAACAGTGGCACAATCTCCGGCACAGCATCAACGCGTGGTAGTAAAAATTGCAGGTAAAATCAAAATCATTCCAGTCGAAGAAATTAATTTCCTGGAAGCGGCCGATGATTATGTAAAAATTCACACCAAAGAAGGTTCATTCCTGAAAAATAAAACCATGGCTTATTTTGACCAGGTACTGGATACGCAGATCTTCGTTCGCACCCATCGCTCTTATATCCTGAATGTTCAGCAAATCACCCGCATTGATCCTTATGAAAAAGACAATCATATAGCCATTCTTAAATCCGGAGGCAAAGTGCCCGTAAGTAAAACAGGATATGCCAGGTTAAAAACTGTTTTGGGCATGTGATCAGCAAAGCCCCTTCATCAACTGAAAATATGGACAAGTTATATTTCCTGTCCGATCCAGACTGCACCTCCAATACTGTTTCTCTTTGCACCTGTTACAGAGGATAGCACATTCACTTCTTCCCTCCATCGCAATACGCCAATCAAAGCCATAATCAGTGCTTCTTTATAATCTGCTAATTGATTATCCGCAACAATTAATTCAACCTGCAATGGAACCAGTAATGCTCTCAGGCGTTCAACCAAAAACAAATTGTGCACACCGCCTCCTGTGGCCAGGAGTTTAAAATTTCGTCCGGCAAGTTTAAAATCGCTGATGACCAATTCAACCGCATTCCTGATTTGTATTGCTATATGCTCGACATAGGTGTGTAAAGCATCGGGAGTCGCGGATCCTGCATTTCTGATCAAAGGATAAATTTCATTTGTCCCGAAATCATTAGCTAAGGATTTCGGATATTTCTCTCTATAAAATCCGAATGCATTCAACTTTTCAAGCAATATCGTATCAACTTTTCCGGTGCGCGCCAATTGACCATTTTCATCAAAAGATTTCCCGGCTTCATCAGACAGCATGTTCAATACCCGGTTTGCTGGACAGATGTCAAAAGCCAGGAAGTCATTTTGTCCATTATATTGCGATTGTTTATTCTGAAGAATCGAACTGTTTGCTGAAACATTAGCAATTCCACCGAGGTTGAGAAAAAAATCATAATCATTCAGCAATAATTTTTCTCCAATAGGAACAATGGGAGCTCCCTGTCCCCCCAGGGCAATATCCATGGCCCTCAGGTCACTGATCACATTGATTTTTGTTTCAGCAGCTATGGATGCGCCGTCTCCTAACTGGGCTGTCATTCTTTTTTTAGGTTCATGAAAAACAGTATGACCATGAGAAGCAATCAACTGCACCTGGAAATGCAAATTATTGTTGTCCAAAAAACGGTTCACCTGTTGCCCAATAAAATGCCCGTATTCTGTATGCAGTACATGGTATTCTTTTGCAGAAAGAGAAGCCGCATTTTGTAATTTCTTTATCCATTCATCCGTGTATGCATAACAGTCGGCATAATGGATTTCATATATCCACTTGCCGGCAGTTTCCTGCAAATGGGTGTACACAATGTCCAGTCCATCGAGAGAGCTTCCGCTCATAATACCGATGACTCTGTAGAGCATGAAAAGAATTTTAGATTATAAATTTTAGCCTTTAGTTTTGTTCAGTCGAATTTCGGATTTTTAATGCTGATAATATGGTTATCAATTTAAGCCAGCAATATTCGTTACTGAGTGACTGGGTCAGTGAACTGCGCGATGAGCAGGTTCAGCAGGACCGGATGCGTTTCCGTCGAAACCTGGAACGAATCGGTGAAGTGGCGGCTTATGAAATAAGCAAACATCTTCCATTCGAAGAAAAAGAAATTCAGACACCTCTCGGATCAGTCATATGCCGGGTACTTAAAGACCAGCCTGTGCTGGCTACTATTTTACGGGCAGGTCTGCCTTTACATCAGGGCCTGCTGAATTTTTTTGATAAAGCGGATAATGCTTTTATTTCGGCTTACCGGAAACATGCCAGGGACGGGTCTTTCCAAATCAATCTCGATTATATCTCGAGCCCTGAGGTGGAAGACCGCATTGTCATTATCTCTGACCCCATGCTTGCCACCGGAGCCTCTCTTGTAAAGACTATCCAGTTTTTGAGGGAAGAAGGCCATCCCAGGGAAATTCATATTGTTACCGCCATCGCCTGCACGGTAGGTATCGAATTCGTTTTGCGCACTGAGCCCTACTGCAAGATATGGAGCGGGGCTATTGATGATGAATTGACTGCCAAAGGATATATAGTTCCCGGACTGGGGGATGCCGGGGACCTGGCATATGGAACAAAAGTGCAGATATAGTCCGAATCCTTATAATTAAGCAGCTCAATACTTTACTAGTCCGTTTTTTTTCCTTATTTTCACTTGTTGCTAATATATATCTGACCTATGAAAGACTTGGCAATATTTCTTCTTAAAATAACCCGTTCACTGATCTCCCTTATCACTGTACATCCAGTACCCGGAACCGGATATTATTTCATGAACTGAAACCATGCTGTTTTATGAAAAAATGTGTTTTCATACTAGGCTTATTCTCCCTCACTCTCTGTGAATCCACTGTATTTGCACAGGATCCTGCTTTTTCTCAATTCTTTGCTTCACCACTTACATTGAACCCTGCCCTGACAGGCAAGTTTAATGGCGTAATTCGTGTGGCTGGTAACTACAGGAATCAATGGCCGGCGATAAACAATGCTTTTATTACCTCCACAGTGTCAGTAGACGGCGGTATCCTGAAGAACCGGTTGCCTGACGGTGATGTCTGGGGAATCGGGCTCATGGCGATGTCGGATAAAACCGCCGATGGAATCCTAACCAGCAATTATATTTCTCTATCGACGGCATATCATAAAAGTCTGGACGAAAATGGATGGAATCAGATCGGTGTGGGTTTCCAGGGTACTTATGCCAATAAACGACTGGATGGAACCAAATTGAATTTTGAAGATGAATTAGACCAGCAGGGCGGCTGGACCATACCCAGTGCTGAACTGATAGACGGCCACCAGGTAAACCTCGATTATTTTGACATGAATGTGGGGCTTTTGTACAACGGATCATCCAATGGAGACAATAATTTTTATTTAGGCGCTTCGGCTTATCATATTACCAAGCCAAAAGAATCTTTTACCGGCAATTCATCTTATGTATTACATCCGAGGATTACTATCCATGGCGGTTATTCGTTTCCGTTATCTCCCAATAACACGACCAATTACCTTCATTTCAGTGGTTTGTACAGCAGGCAGGCCGATGCCACCGATGCCATGCTGGGCGGAGCATGGTCTGTAAACGTAAACAACAATGATGTCAACCCGATAAATTTCTATGCCGGTAGCTGGGTCCGCTTCAGTAACCTGACGGATGCCATCATTCCTTATGTGGGGCTTGACTTCAGTGATTTCACGCTTGGAATTTCTTACGACATAAATGTTTCTTCATTGAAATCAGCATCCGAAACCGTGGGAGGAATTGAAGTATCGCTGATCTATATCAAAAAACCTTCGGACGGACGCAAGCCGATTCCCTGTCCTAAATTCTGACGATATCTCCGATACAGGATCATTGACGCCTTCCGCTTATATACCTGCTATCTTTTATAATGAAGCGATATAATAAATCTGCATCTTTTCCAGCATATTCAACCCCTATCCTTGTTGTTACTCCAATGCTGTCTTTATTCACTTTGAAACCATCATCGCCAATAAAAACTTTTTTTCCCAATAACGAAATTCCGGAATGATTTGTAACAATGCCCAATGCTTTGGAAACATTTCCAGGCCCCCGGGTCAATGTATGATCCATTTTTTTCTTACCTGATCTCCGCAACATGGTTTCAATACCTTCAAGAGGTTCAAGCGAACGAATCAGGACGGCGTGGGGAATATTTTTTTTGTTCGTAACCACATTAAACAGGTGATGGATGCCATAACAGAGATACACATAGGCAGTTCCTGCATCTTTGTACATAACTTCAGTTCTTGAAGTCCTTCTGCCCCGGTACGCATGTGATGCGTTGTCCACAACGCCTGCATAAGCTTCTGTTTCCACAATCCTTCCCGATGTGCGTACACCTCCAAAAGTGGTGACTAAAATTTTGCCGAGCAATTCCTTTGCTATTTTCACTACATCCCGCCTGTTGTAAAAAGAATGACCGAGTTTTTTTAATTGAGCCACAGGTAAAAATTTTGAATTGTAATTTAAAGTTTTTACCGGCAGTTGTTGTTTTTGCATTGGGGTTTTCATCATTTCCTTCACACTTTGCTTAATCAGCTTTTTCATGTAGGTTTGATAAATAATCTTTATCTGGTGAAACGATAAAGTACAAACGAATTAAAGCTGCTGTTTTGCTTAAGGAAATCGTCATCGCTGTTCAATCGTACTACAAAGCACATCAGTTTATACGCAAACATCTGTTGTGGAAATGGATCATTATACCCGGAGTATTATATACCATTCTTTTTTGTATCGGTATGTATTTTTTCTGGAACTCTGCCGACAGCGCAGTGACTTACCTGAGTGACCTGATCGGTATTGATAAATGGCTGCATCGTCAGCAAAGTGCAGCGTTGAGTTTTCTTTTTGTGATGGGAGGCATCATGGTCAGATTGATTCTTGTCTTTTTTTATTTTTCCCTTTTTAAATACCTCTTCCTCGTAATTGGTTCTCCGGTCTTTGCCTACCTCAGTGAAAAAACGGAATCGATTATTGAAGGGAAAGACAATCCCTTAAATTCTTCCCAACTGCTAAAAGATATGACACGGGGAATAAGGCTTGCCCTGCGTAACTGTCTTTGGCAGACTGTCTATACTGTTTCCATCCTGATTCTTTCTTTTGTTCCCCTGCTGGGATGGATTACTCCCGTTATTTCGGCTCTTGTGGAATGTTATTATTATGGCTTCTCCATGTTGGATTACAGCTGTGAACGGCATAAACTCTCTCCATCTGAAAGTATTGCTTTTATTGGCCAGCGGCGTGGACTGGCCATGGGCAACGGAATGGTGTTCTACCTGATGCATTTTATTCCTTTCCTCGGGTGGGTCCTGGCGCCTTCATACGCAGTAGTCGCGGCTACCATCAGTTTGTATCATCAGAACCTGGAATGACTATGCAAGCTAACGTTCAAGTATACCTGATCCCCGCTTTTCTTCACGAAACGGCCATCGATACCCTTCCCTCATATATTACAGATGCCGTGAAAGCATGCCAGGTATTTTTTGTAGAAAACGAGCGCAGTGCAAGACGTTATTTGAAAAGTTTATGGAAAGAAATGGTCATTGATCAATATGGATGGTTCGTTATTCATGAAAATGAAGAGAAACTTAAAAAAGAATTCAGAGAGCAGTTGAAGAAAGGGAAAACCATCGGCATCGTCAGTGAAGCCGGATGTCCCGGCATTGCGGATCCGGGCCAGTCGCTCGTCGCTATTGCCCAGGATATGGGAGTGATGGTCAAACCCCTGGTGGGCCCCAACTCGATCCTTCTTGCTCTTATGGCCAGTGGCATGAACGGACAGCGATTCCGGTTCGAAGGATACCTGCCCATAGATCACCAGGAAAGGGTAAAAAAAATCAGGGAACTGGAAAATGAATCCCAGAAAAAAGACTGCACTCAGATATTTATTGAAACACCTTACCGGAACAATCCCCTGCTTATCGATATCATCAAAACCTGCAAACCACTCACCAGATTGTGCATAGCAGTCAATATTACTGCGGAGGATGAAATGATCCGGACTAAAAGTATTGATGATTGGAAGAAACAAATTCCTGATATCAACAAAAAGCCTGCAATTTATTTGTTGCAGGCGTAAAACAGTTTTTTCTCTTGGTTACTCTTATTATTTCAAAGGAACATTCCCTCCACCCATATCCTGCATTGAAATAACGCTGTCAACAACATATTCACTAGCCCCACGCCATGGTAATGCACCGAGGTATTGTTTGTAATGTAATTCAAATTGCTTGCCGCTGTTTGTACTTAATTTCTGGGCGACCGATTCTTCAACAACAGAAAACCTGAATTCATTGGATTGAATTGTACCGGCTGTGCCTTTATAACCTGCCTGAATCAACTTTCCTTCATAGGTCTTAAACATAAATCCTTTCTTTTCAAAATAATTCATCTGCCCCGCTTTCACACCTTCTGCAAATACCCAGAAAAAATGGTAGTAAATATAGATCGCAAGAGCAACTATAATTACGATGAGCGTTATACGGAAAAATTTTTTCATATACTTTCAATTATGCATATTAACAGGGCATCTTATAAACCGTATTTATCAACAAGATAAATCAAAGCTGCCATATTTATTGCCCCAAGTTCCAATTCCCGCTTGTTTATATTCTCAAACACATCACTGGGCGCGTGATGATAATCAAAATATCGCTGCGAATCAGGAATCAATTCTCCCACAGGCGTGCCCAGTATTTCATTCAGCGGAGTCACATCGGCCCCGCCGCCCCCTAAAGAAAATTCATACACACCATATTCCTGAAGTAAGGGTATCCATGAACGAAGCTTTTCCAACCGTTCATTCGACAAAGAAACTCCGAAACTCCGGGGAGTAAAACCTCCGGCATCACTCTCCAGTGCAAAAACATGTTTTTCATTTTTAGCTCTTGCTTCAGATACATACTTTGCTGCCCCGCTTCCCCGGTTTTCTTCATCTGTAAACAATACAATTCGAAGAGTATGACGGGGCTTGTAACCCACGGCTTTCAATACCCGAAGTACTTCAATAGAGTGAACACAGCCAGCCCCATCGTCTTCCGCACCTTCAGCAGGATCCCAGGAATCAAGATGCCCGCCAACAGTGATGAACTGATCAGCAAATTCAGATCCGGTAATTTCACCAATCACATTATATCCGACAGTATCCGGAAGTGTGTGTGCATTTGATTTGATAAAAATGTGCACGGATTTATTTTGCTGAATAGCCCACGCTAGTTTATCGGCATCCCATAATCCTATGGCCAGGGCCGGAATTTTAGGGAATGAATCATTATAAGTCATGGCCCCTGTATGCGGATTGTTGTCCGTCGATTCCGTCATTGACCTGACAAGCATGCCCACAGCTCCATATTGTGCAGCCCTGCTGGCGCCTCCGCCTCTATATCGCACCGCATCTCCATAAGCCCTGAAAGTCTGGATAAATTTTGGGTTGAATTTATAGTTATAAAAAACAATTTTTCCTTTGATTTCATTCTTCCGCTGTTCCAGTTCTGCAAAAGAATTGATCAGGATAACCGAAGCATTTATTCCTGCGGAGCTAGTGCCTACAGAATTTCCCAATGCCAGTGCATTTAATGCGGTTTCCTTATTGTTCACAATCATTTTTACTTCCGCCTTACCGCCCCTGACCCAATGAGGTATAGCGCATTGCTGCAGATAAACCCTCTCAGCGCCCGCCTCCTGCAATGCTTTCTGCGCCCAGGCCTCTGCTTTATATGTTTGGGGTGATCCGTTTATTCTTCCTCCAACGGTCTTGGTCAGGGTATGAAGGTTGTCATAAATCTTTCCGCTTGTCAATACCTCATCCGCAATCTTTCTTATCAACAATGAATCATCCTGTGCCAATGAGCCCAAATAAAATAAAACCAAAGAGCTGCTAAACAATAAACGATACATGAATGTTAATTTTTGCTAAGTTAGTTTACAAGTCCGAAAGTCGGCAGATCAGGAAAAATTTTTCACTACAAACCGAAAGCCATTTATTTTACTTGCTTTCAAACTGGTTTGCATAGTACCTTCGGCCTCTTAAATTGAATGATCTATGCGCATAGGAATTGTTTGTTATCCGACATTCGGGGGAAGTGGTGTATTGGCTACAGAATTGGGGAAAGCGCTGGCTGATAAAGGCCACCAGGTTCATTTCATCACCTATCAGCAGCCCGTCAGACTTAATGAATTCAATGCAAATATTTTTTATCATGAAGTAAGGGTTGCTACTTATCCTTTATTCGATTATCCGCCATATGAAACTGCATTGTCGAGCACCATGGTGGATGTCATACTCAATAACAAGCTGGACCTCCTGCACGTCCATTATGCGATCCCGCATGCTTCCGCTGCTTATATGGCTAAAAAAATCGTAGAAACCCAGGGAAGGAGAATTCCCGTCATCACCACCTTACATGGAACTGATATTACACTGGTTGGCAGAGATAAAACCTTTGCCCCGGTGGTTGCTTTTTCCATTAACGAAAGTGATGCGATCACTGCTGTATCGCAAAATCTCCGGGATGAAACCAATTATATTTTTGATATCAGAAAGGAAATTCAGGTGATTCACAATTTTGTTGATGTACACCGGTTTCACAGAAAACCATTGGATGCTTTCCGAAAGGTTATTGCACCCAATGGAGAAAAAATTGTACTGCATGCTTCCAATTTCAGAAAAATAAAAAGAGTGGGGGATGTAGTGCGCGTTTTTGCAGAGCTCAGAAAAATCATTCCCGTAAAACTTTTATTTGTGGGCGATGGTCCTGAGCGACCTGCTGCTGAAAACCTCTGCAGGGACCTTGGCTTATGCGATGACATGCGTTTTGTAGGGAAGCAGGAACAAATGGAAGAAATTCTTGCTATAGCAGACCTCTTCCTGCTTCCTTCAGAATATGAAAGTTTCGGACTTGCAGCCCTGGAAGCCATGGCTGCCGGCGTTCCTGTCATTTCAACCGATGTGGGCGGCCTTCCGGAAATCAATATCAGCGGGAAAACAGGATATCTAAGCAGGGTAGGCGATATCGGCGACATGAGTCTTCACGCGATAGAGATTCTGCAGGATGATAACGTGTTGAAAAAATTTAAAGCTAACGCTGTTGAGCAAGCGAAGAAATTCGATATTCATACCAACGTACCAAAATACGAGGCGCTTTACAATAGATTTCTATAAGCTATCCCAGGATTATTTTATCTTCTGAGCCATTTTTCGGGATCAAATTTGTGATCCTTGTCGTCGGACAAAACAAACTCAAGCTGACCGATAGATGAAACACGACCGAGCAGTTGCCCTGTTTTAACCTGTTGACCTTTTGAAACAGAAGCTGATTCCAGGTTGCAGTACGTTGTGAAATATTTTCCATGCCTGATCATCACAACCACTACGTCTCCTACATTGAACACACTTTGCACGTCACCGTCAAATACGCTTTTTACCACCGTGCCCGGATTCACTTCAATAGTAATTCCCTGGTTATTGTATTTTATATTACCCGGATAAATCTGGAGACCGAAATGCATGGCCACATTTCCTGCATCCACTGGCCAGGGTAAATGCCCGCGGTTCTTTTCAAAATTATCAGACAAAGCAATATCCGCCCTGCTGTCGAATGCACTCAATGTCTTTGGTTTGGCAGGAGCAACTGCTGCCGCATTCGTATTATCAGGACTGGTTGTTTTATTAGCCGGTTCGGATTTTTCAGTATTGATATTCGCGGCAGCATTCCTCTTTTTTGATTCACGAATAGCTTCATCACTGGCGCGCCGGATAACTGCAGCAATGGCATTGCTTAATTTCAGGTCCTGGCGCTGTTTCGCATACATGTCTTTTTTTAATTCTTTTTCACGCGACTGTAATTTAGCGACTGCTGCATCTTTTTCTTTTTTCTCAATCTGCAATACCTCTTTTTCCTTATTTTGTTTTTGTAATACGTCGTCTTTCTCCTGTCGCTTTGTTTTCAAGCCGTCTATTTTGGCTTGAAGCAGTTGCTGGGTTTTTTGAATATTTTCGGCTCTTTCTTCACGGTATGTTCTGTATGATTTCAGATAGGCCACTCTTTTTATTGCATCATTAAAACTTGTTGCGGCAAAAATAAAATTCAGGAAATCGTAATTGCTTCTGTTTTCATAGGAATATACTACGCTTTCCCCATATTGTTTACGCAGGGTTTCCAGTTCCCGCCTCAGCTTGAAAATATCTTCCCACGACTGGTTAATATCTGATTGAATGAAATTAATCTGGGCATTGATATTCTGAATAGCTGATTCCCTCAACCGCAACCTGCGTTGAAGCAATGCCAGCTGCCCAAGCGTTTCTTTTTTATTCTTTTTTGTCTCGTCAAGAGAGTTTTTTACCTGCTCAATTTCCTTCTGGATATCTGCGCGTTGTTTTTCAAGCTCGCTTCGGGTGAGCGGAGTCTGCTGCCCCAAAGCATTTAATGCTAAGGCAGCGCCCGCAAAAAAGACAAGGATTGATTTCTTCATGGTCATTTTTCTATCAAAAATTTCGTACCGGGATTAGCTTAATAATAACGCTCATTTACGTTTATAATTTTTCGGAATATTAAACGGAAAACTTAAAGGCTCGTTAAAATTAAACGACTTGAATGAAAGTTCTATATCCAGTTTCGATTTTTCTGCTACCGAGATCATGCGATAAGCTGAAAACTGTATCGAATCTTTTTTTGCATAATCATCAAAGGTAATGTCGCAGGTTCTCGCCCTCAGCACATCAATATCATCCAGCTTGCTATGTTTTATCGTATAGTCATTCATGTTTAAGGTAATATAGTTTTTAAACGATTCTCCCACACTGAGCAGGGATATGCCGTTATCATTTTTTACATAGTATAAAATATTACTGTCGAGATATACCGGGTTTCCAATGATCAGGTCCTGGAGGGTACTGAAATCAAAAGGCAGTTTGGTAATTTCTTTTAAATAACTCACTGAACGCACCTGTATTTTTTTGTCCATTTTATTAATGACCTTGACACTATCCGGAGTGATCAGTGCGCGGAAAGCCTCAATTCCCAATGCGGAATAATTGATAGACACCCATATCATTTTATCTTTTTGCATTCGTATGAACGCGGTAACCTCATAATCTTTTCCGTCACTCCCTTCATAATTCACTTTCACCTTGGCAGAAAAAGTATTGAAGTTGATATACTGCGCTTTTATCCTGGCATATGTCGCATTGATGAATCGAATGGAATCCGCCTTAAGGTCCTCCGGGGGTGCAGTCGGCGCCTGCTGAACAGTCGTGTCTTTTTTTGATATGGCTGTCTGTAGTTTTTTTGCAGAACGGCAACCCGGAAAAATGATGAAAGCAAATAATAAAAAAACACAGCTGGTCAAAAAGAAAAAAGAAGTCCGTTTGCCGATCGCAAATCTGCTTCCGTATCTGAAGGTTTTTTTCATATGATTACAATTTACCCGTATGGCCAAATCCTCCTTCATTTCGGCCGGTCACCTTAATGACGTCAACCGTTTCCCATTTTATTCTTTTTACTTTACCTATAACCATCTGGGCTATGCGATCCTTATTCTGAATCACCTGTTCTTCCTGTGATAAATTCACCAGTATAATTTTGATTTCACCGCGATAATCAGAATCGATGGTGCCAGGCGAATTCAGACAGGTAATTCCCTGTTTACTGGCCAGTCCGCTCCTTGGTCGGATTTGCGCTTCGTATCCTGAGGGAAGTTCAATAAATAATCCCGTAGGGATCAACTGCCGCTCAAGCGGCTTCAGGGTTACCGGATTCTTCAGATGAGCACGTATATCCATGCCGGACGAGCCTTCTGTAGCATATTCGGGCAAAGGATTGGGAGACCTGTTGATGATTTTAATTTTCAATTTCGGCATGAAACAAAGATATTAATCTTCTTTCTTCAACAACAATGAAGCATATGCGACCAATCCTTCTCCCCTTCCTACAAATCCCATTTGCTCGGTTGTCGTAGCTTTTATGGAAATATCATCTTCCTCAATCTCCAAAATAGATGCAATCACCTGTCGCATCTTGTTTGTATGATTTATTATTTTGGGAGATTCCAGACAGATGGTTGAATCAATATTTTCTACACGGTAATTTTTCTTTTTTACCATTTCGTATGTCCGCTGAAGTAAAATCTTACTCTCTATATTTTTATAGGCAGGATCGTTATCCGGAAAATGTATGCCGATATCCCCCAGGTTAAGAGCTCCTAAAAGTGCATCGCATATCGCATGCAATAAAACATCTGCGTCGCTATGTCCCAATGCTCCTTTGTGATGAGGAATATTTATTCCTCCCAGCCACAATGTTCTTCCTTCAACCAGTTGATGGAAATCTATGCCGAATCCGATTCTATATGACATGAGTTTTTATTAAAAAAGAAAGCGCCCCAAAACTCGGGACGCTTCAAAATTATCTGCTTTTAAATAAATGCACTCTAATTTATTTCTCACTCTCTCCTCCATCAATATCGAATACCAATCCAAAACGAATGGTATTTGACAATGGATTACGCGTAACTCCGCTGCCTGAAGGAACCAGGTAAGAGAAATTCAATCCGACAATATTGTACTTGATTCCGATACCGACTGTAAAATACTGTCTTCCACCCTGGCTTTGAGGTTCATAAAAATATCCTGTCCGGAAGAAAAACTGATCATTATATCCGTACTCTCCGCCTACTGAAAAGTTGTATGCTCCATTACCAAAAGAATTAAACCAACTGCTAACGACACTCATGTTGTGATAGTTGGCCAGATTGATAGAATCTGCCTGCTCGTCAGTAGGGTCTGTAGGTGTGGGCGGAGCAGGCACCAGCAATTTATTTGCATCCAGTCCGAAAGTAACTTTATTCTGTTCATCAAATACCCAGGTATATGATACCCCGATCGCAAGATTGGCAGGAATATATTCTTTGGCAGTAGCATCATTGGTATAACCGATTTTAGAACCGAGATTGGTGATCGCGGCACCGATTCGCCATCCTCTGCCAACATCACTAACACCATTATAAAAGAATGACACGTCGCCTGCTACTGCATTGCCGGGCTTGTAGGTATTGCCATTAGCAGCATAGCCTGCTGCCAGATCTGAATGAATATAACGAAGCGCGAGAGCCAATGAAATCTTATCTGATAACTTGCGCGAATATCCAATATCTGCGCCCAGCTCGCGTGGACGTCCTACTCCCAGTTCTGAACCACTGTAATCAGTAAACTGAATATTTCCTAAACTGAAATATCTCAGTGAAGCAGTGATAGCCTGCTGATCATCGAGCTTATGATAACCCGAAAAGGCTAATAAATACACATCATTCAAGCCCAGATCTTTTAACCAGGGAGTATAAGTAAGACCGATGCCTGTACTGGTTTGTGCAAAAGGAGTTTTTGCAAGATTATAAAAGGAAGAATTTGCATCCGGTGAAGTAGCTACACCCAATTCTCCCATCCCACCTGCTCTTGCATCCGGGGAAATTCGTAAAAATGGCACCGCAGTTGTTACGATATCGATTTTGCCAGTGGATTGTGCTTTCAGGGATACGGAGTAAAAATAAAGCAAACCAATAGCAGTTAATCTAAGGAACGATCTTTTCATGTAATTTTAATTTAGCTTTAAAAGGTTGCGAACAACTTCAACAATCGTACCGTAACCCGCGATTAAAACAGATTACGGCAAAAAATCCGTTAATGTTGTTTTCAAAAGAGTAAAAATTCTGCGATAGCTAATGAGTGATTTTAATTACTACGAATTTAACTGCCAGGAATTGGTCGGTGGTCCTTGATATTTGCGCAAGGTACAACCTAAAACGGATAAAAATTTACAGCTTTTTTATCTGTAACCGTAAGCCTTTTTCCAATTCTTAACTGAACGGTTTTCTGAACAACTTTATTGCCCTCTGCAGGGGATTTTAAAAGCCTTTTTGGGTATTGCCCGATTTAGGTGAATTCATTAACCCTGGAAAGTATTTTTTTCTGTTCCGGGTAAGAGGCTGAAGAATTTCAACACTTATTGAAGTTTGGAAACAGGCCAAATCAAACCCAGTCTGGATGATTGATTAGTAGTAAGTTATGTTGAAACTGAAGGGATTTTCCTATAAAAAACTGGGACTTATACCTAACTAATTTCTATCGAAAGTAACTATATTCGCAAATGATGCGTACTGTGGATAATAAGCATCCTTTTGTTTAACAATATTTGTTTGAAAAACACGTTTCTATGGTTTATACACCACGGATCTAAATGAGTTTATTATGAATTTGAAAAATCTAGTTATCCTTGCCTTTTTTGCCGCTACGGTTACCTCTTGCAAAAATGGTAAACTCTTTGGCAAAAAAACAGAATCATCAGATGTTACCGGCTGGAATTACAACGACAAGAATATGGGTGGATTCCAGGTATCCCATGAAAAAGAACAGCGTACCGGACCGGGACTCGTGTTCGTTCAGGGTGGTACTTTTACCATGGGTGCTACTGAGGAAGATGTGATGAGTGACTGGAATAACATTCCCAGAAGAGTAACCGTGAACTCTTTCTATATCGACAGAACTGAAGTAGCGAATGTCCATTACCGTGAGTATCTGTATTGGATAAACAATGTGTTTGATGGAGACGAATACAAAGCCGTTCGGGATGGAGCTTTACCTGATACCCTGGTTTGGAGAAGTGAACTGGCCTACAACGAACCACTGGTTGAATATTATTTCCGTCACCCCTCTTACAACTATTATCCTGTCGTTGGAGTTACCTGGAAGCAGGCACAGGATTTCTGTTTGTGGAGAACGGACAGGGTTAATGAAAAAGCGCTTGTTGACAGAGGTTATATCAACAAAAATTCATTAAAAAATATTCAGGGCCTTGGACAGGAAAACTTTAATACCAAAGCCTATTTGCTGGGTGAATATCAACCCACTCCCGGTACCGCTGCAAAATCAAAGAAAAATCCATTGAAAAATCCTAACGGTACTCCGCGTACCCAGGTAACTTTTGAAGATGGTATTCTTTTCCCGAACTATCGACTGCCAACAGAAGCCGAGTGGGAATATGCAGCTCTTGGTTATATCAATCAGAACCCATTGCCGAGCAACAAAGACAGCAAGAGAGGGGAAGAATTAATCGCCAACAAACAAGTGTATTCATGGAGCCAGAATGTAAATGGATTACGTGACGAACGCAGGGGTAGCTGGCAGGGTACTTTCCTCGCTAACTTTAAACGTGGCTCAGGAGATAATATGGGAGTAGCCGGTGGTTTGAATGATAATGCAGTGTATACTTCTTCCGTGACTTCATTTTTCCCGAATGGTTTCGGATTGTACAATATGTCTGGCAATGTAAGCGAGTGGGTACAAGACGTGTTTCGTCCGCTTTCCCCCCAGGACGTGAGTGATGTTGCTCCTTTCCGCGGAAATAAATTCTCAACGATCGATATGGGCAAAGAAAACAAGCCTGAGAGAGACAGCCTGGGAAGAATCAAATACCGTGACGTGACTGATGAGGAAAGCAAAAACCGTCGTAACTACCAGAAAGGTGATGTGATCAATTACCTGGACGGCGACTCACTGATTGCAGGAGTAGCTTATGGTTATGGTAAAACAACATTGATCAGTGATCATTCAAGGGTTGTGAAAGGTGGTAGCTGGAATGACCGCGCATACTGGTTAAGCCCGGGTACACGCCGCTTCCTTGAAGAAGATCAGGCAAGTTCTACTATCGGTTTCCGTTGCGCCATGGATCGTGTCGGCAGCGCAGCAGGTAATGGACGAAAGACCGGTATCAGCTACAAGCAGAGAAAACAGAATGTTCGTAAACAATAAGATAAATATTCTCTTGAGAAAGCCATCAGCCAACGCGGATGGCTTTTTTATTGGCTGACAATTCCCAAAAGCAACTCAGCCTTTACGCTTCTTTTTCCAGGTCTGATCATTTTATATTTGCTATTTATTTCTGTAGGTTTGTTTTGTGCTATGACTATCGACGAGATATATACGCTCTTCAAGCAGTTCCCTTCCATTCAAACCGATAGCCGGCAACTCCATGCAGGTGATCTCTTTTTTGCACTGAAAGGTGAACGATTCAATGGTAATCTTTTCGCTGAGCAGGCCATTGAAAAAGGGGCCGCCTACGCATTTATTGACGAACGATCAACAAATCAGTCCTCAGAAAAAATTATCCTTGTCGATGATGTGCTGCTCACATTGCAGGAACTTGCAAAATTTCACCGCCGACAATTTCAAATCCCTTTTATTGCGATTACGGGGAGCAATGGAAAAACAACCACCAGGGAATTGGTGCACGCCGTTCTTTCAACAACCTATAAAACCTATACCACCCAGGGCAACCTGAATAATCATATTGGCATTCCCCTCACCATATTGAGAATAAAAAAAGATGCTGCCATCGCAGTAATCGAAATGGGCGCTAATCACCTGAAAGAAATTGAAGGATATTGTCAGTATACCTTGCCTACTCACGGCATCATTACCAACGCGGGCAAAGCTCATCTTGAAGGGTTCGGAGGAATTGAAGGAGTGAAGAAAGGAAAAGGAGAATTGTATGATTTTTTAAAAACGCATCATGGAACTGCGTTTGTGATGTGGGACTATGATTACCTGCGCAAGATGAGTGAAGGCATTGCACATATTGTTACCTATGGAACTCAGAATGCCGACATTACCGGGGCTGTCAGCCAGGCGGAGCCTTTTCTGTCGATCGATATCACAAAAGGAATTACGCTGGATAGAATTTCAACCCGGCTGACAGGAGACTACAATCTGCCCAATGTTTTAGCTGCAATTGCTGTCGGCAATTACTTTAAAGTAGCTCCCGAAAATATCAAAACCGCAATTGAAAATTATAGTCCATCGAACAGTCGCTCTCAACTTATCGAAAAGAATTCAAACAAGATTATCCTCGATGCCTATAATGCCAATCCTACAAGTATGAGGGCGGCTATTGAAAATCTTGCGAAATTTCATGCAGAAAATAAAATACTCATTCTGGGCGGAATGGCAGAATTAGGTGCAGACAGTCTGCAGGAACATAAAAACATTGTCGATCTGATCGGGTCCTATCAATGGAAAGATGTCGTGTTGGTCGGAGGTGATTTCATAAAATTAAATCACCCTTATCGCAGTTTTGAAAATTCAACGCAGGCAAAAGAATGGTTTCAACAGCAAAAATTTCACGACACTTATTTCCTCATCAAAGGGTCCAGAAGCATGCAAATGGAAAAAGTGCTTGAGCAGTAATCAAATCAGCTTTAATCATTTCTTTGCTTCAAACAATGTCCAGGAATATGATTTCATATCATGCAGGAATCCCGATTCCCATTTGTATTCCGGGTGTTTTGCAAAAAAAGGAGCTGCGATAAAATCCTCTCCGCTTGGATTTCCCATATGCGCCCATAGTTTCATATCCTTTGCCAATGCAGCCGTGGTTATTTTTCCCTGAACAGTTCCACCGGGGAAGAATGGTTTCCAACTCCATTGGGGTACTCCTCGCGGATCTGTATCCACGCGACCAGCTATCACGCAACTGTTATTGTCTTTTGAATGTGTGAGTTCGTTATAGCTGTCGCCTTCCATGATTTTACCGGTATTCTCATCAATTTTTCCTTTGTATTGCTTTGTGATATTCTCCCATCTTTTTTTGCGGGCATTGGGTGAACTGGCTGAATCTTTGGGGTTGAAGGTTGTTTCTTCTGCAATTATTTTTTCATCGCTCGGAAAATTCGAACCGAAATAAATGCCATCATGAGTCCGCCATACTTTATAGTTTTTAAGCCCCAGTTCGAGCCGGGCAATTTCATTTGTTTTTATATCACCCACCAGCCAGTCATTCGCATAACCCCCATTGTTACCCGTGGTCATGATTTTTACAAAATCATCAATACTGTTTGCGTATTGAACGGCTTTGCGTGCCCTTTCAAATTCAGGAATGCCCTTCTCATCAAACCCCTTGAATTGTGTTATGGTTGTTTCCGTAACCACAATGCCTGCGCTCGTAACTGCGAAGTCGTCGCCGCTATGAATAAATCCGGGAAACATATCCATTAGGATGTGACTACCTCGTGCGGGTACAATATCACCAATGATATTCCATCTTTCCCCGGTCGCATAATCAATCCAGTTATTATGGCCAATCACAATTTTGCCATCCCTGGTATAACTTCCGGTTGCAACAAAACCACTGCAATTGCCAGGCGCCTTATTATTTCCCGATCCTGCTTTTATTTTTTCAGCGAGATAGGGAACATAATACTGGCTCAATTCGATAAAACCATTGAGTGCAAGAAGATCATCAATATCATAGGTTTTCCCTTTCGCTTTCAAACCCTCAACAATACCACTGATTTCATCCTGATATTCCTTATCTATTTTTGTCCAGAAAGACAATTTTTTCACTGCCTGTCTGTAGAAATTCCAATCCTTACCTGAATTGTGTTTCAGCAAAACTTTCATCATGTGGAGGGCATCGTCGATTTCATTAGCCAGCAGGTATCCATGCTGATACCCTATTTCTCTGGGAGAACCTTCAAGATGAACAAAAATCCATCCTGATTTTTCGTATCGCGAAGCCTTGATTAGCCGCGGATCGTCTTTAGCACACAAAGTGAAACAAATAAGCAAGGCAGGAAAAGCCGTAATCAGCCTCTTCATAATAGATTGTTTTGTCGTAAGATAGCACGAATTACACTAATTGCCAGGGATTACATTAATTACAAGGCATTTTCATGAAGAGAAGATTGCAGATAGCTTTCTGCCACCATTTCTACGATCCTGTGTTTCTATGCAATGAAAAACTAATAAAGAAAGTCGAAAATAGATTTCCTGTTCATCGTACATCGAGGAGAGAGCTTAGTCGCGATCGTCGGTTTCGGAAATCCATCATATCAACTTTGACACTTCCCACGCTGATCGGGCTTTCGACGTGAAGCGGGACATGATTCGGATCATCACTCACCCACACCGTCATTTTTTCGCCCCCGGTAAATATAGTTCCATTGATGAGCAGAGGCTTGAATTTAATGGCCCGGAATTTACCATATCTGGTTTTAATGATTTCTTTGCCCAGGTATCTAATATACAAATGATATACCTGGTTGTCGAGGAACATCGAAAAGGGAATGGTGTCATTTTGCATTAATCCTTTGAAATTAATATTTCTTGCATAGTAGATGGCGCTGATCACATCCTGTACGCAAGAAGGCACTTTGAAAACACCATCCGTAGTAACTGCAGCATTGGTCACCTTATTGAAGCTTACATCTTCGTATTTCTTATAACCGCCTTCATCCACCCTGCGGATAAATTTGTAAGGTTGAAGTGTGCCGGTATCAATATACGATTCATACCTGTCGCGCACCTTAAATAAATTGTCTACAAAACTATTCGACTGTCCTGATCCTATCACATGATAAACCGTTTTTCCATTCAACTGTTCCAGGGTGCAGGTGAAGGTGGCTTCGCCTGCTGCAATGTACACTCCAGCCAGTGTATAATACACTTTATATGTTAAAGCTTCATTAGCGTTAAATGCAGTATTTCTGACTCCACAAAACTCATCATCTGCCTGAATAGGAAAAGATACCATCATCAAGAGGAGCACAGCGATCGATGTAAAGAATTTCATCAGCGACTGAACAATTTAATCCTTAAAAATAACAAACTCCCCAGCAACGCAGGTATTAATAAATTTATAAGCCATATTCCCACCGAAACCGCAAAAATACCTGTAGTATCCGAAGTGAATACTTGAATGATTTGAATACTGGCTTCCCATCGTAATCCAAGATCAGTCAAAAAAGTAAATGTTGGGATTGCTGTCATCACCAGAAACATTACACTTATCCCACCAAAAGTCTGATTCCATGTCAATGCTACACCAAAAGCCGAAAACAATAAATAATATTGCAGAATAAATACCAGGTATCGTCCAAAAGATAAGAACAATATTGATAGCAGCACAGGTATTTTAATTTCTTTCAAAATTTTAACAGGTTGCAAATGCCTGGCGAGTGTGGTTTTTTCAAACAATCTTACTAAAGTGCCTACACGAAAATAGAGCAGGGCTAATATCAACATGACAAAAATGGATCCTATCAATAATGTATGCAGGCCAAATTGAAGAGCATGCTGGCCGGGCAATCGCTGCATATTAATATTCCTGAGCATATAAAATATGCCCCATATACCCGCAAGTACAGTTACAAAAAGCTGGGCAATACTACATACAATCGTTAATGGTACAGACTGAGCACGTTTACCTTCATCAATATACAACAGGCGGCCCAGATATTCTCCAATCCGGTTTGGAGTAAAAGATGCAATAGTGACCCCGGCCAATATGGCTTTATACGCTTTAAAAAAAGAGAGCCGTTGCAAATCTGTTAGCGACAATTGCCATTTCCTTGCTTCCAGTCCCCAGTTAATCAGCATCAAAAGCACCACAACCCATATCCGCCATTGCTCAGCACCTGTGAGGCCCGATTTGATTTGATCGAATGACTCCTTCCAGTGCTGTTGTTTATTAATCTGCTGATAAATGGAATAAAAAAGAAAAATGAATACCAGTGGCCCCAGCAAATAGTTGAGTATTATTTTGATATTTTTGTTTAATGGCACGATCGGTCATCAAAAATAATTCTACTCTTGCAAAAGAATGTCAAAATAATTTTAGGGATTGACCCAGGAACATTGCTAATGGGGTATAGCCTCATCAGGGTAAGCGGGAACCAGGTCAGTCTGATAGAAATGAATGTCCTGAAATTATCTCAGAAAAAAGATGCTTATGAACGACTGCGGTTGATTCACAAAAAAGTATCTCAGTTGATAGAAGAGTTCGGTCCGAATGATTTTGCGATTGAAGCTCCTTTTTTTGGCAAAAATGTCCAGAGCATGCTTAAATTAGGAAGAGCTCAGGGTGTAGCTATTGCCACGGCGATGCAGGCGGGAATTCCTGTTACAGAATATTCACCCAGAAAAATAAAACAATCCATTACAGGAAATGGCAACGCCGATAAAGAGCAGGTCTGGAAAATGCTGCAGCGCCTGCTGGAAATCAGAAATGAAATCATTCATTACGATGCCTCTGATGCATTAGCAGTAGCCATGTGTCATCACTTCCAGTTTAACTCCCAAAAATTTGAAGGGAAAAAACTGAAAGGCTGGAAAGAATTCATTGCTAAAAATCCGGGGAGAGTAAATAATTGATCGAAAAATATTTTTCACGCCCCGCTTCTTTTTCTATTATCGATTTTTTAAAAATTTGTGCACTCAAAGGTTCAACGCTCAACAAAATTCAGTAATGCATTCCGCAGAATGTAGCCCTGGATTTAAATCCAGGGCTACATTCCCTTAAGCAAAGCCAAATTCGGCAACTATGAAAGATTCCTGATAATTTTTTCCTGCGCTTTTTTTAGTTGTTCCGGAGTAACTTTCATCTTGCCGCGCGTAAAATTAAGGTCGTCTATACTATTGATCGGAACCAAATGCAGGTGCGCGTGGGGTACTTCTAATCCCACTACAGCCAGTCCGCAACGATTGCATGAAAATGATTTTTCAATTGCCCTCGCAATCGGCTTGGAAAAGACAAGCATCTCACTCAGGTAATCATCCGGCACATCAAAAAACCGGTCGATCTCAATTTTCGGAACTACCAGCACATGCCCTTCACGCAATGGGAAAATATCCAGAAAAGCATAGAATTTTTCGTTCTCTGAAATTTTATATCCTGGAATTTCACCTGCAATGATTTTAGAAAAAATAGTCATTGGACTGAAGATTTTATTGTTCCAGATTTACGATTTTTTGTTCAAACAAAAAAAATCCCTCATCAAAAGATGAGGGGTTGTATCTGAAGATATAGTTATATTATAGAGATATACTTTCGATCCTGAATTTAATAACTCCGGCCGGCACCTGTACTTCAGCAATTTCGCCAACCTGTTTGCCAAGCAATCCTTTTCCTATTGGTGAAGTGATTGATATTTTGCCAAGCTTCAGATCCGCTTCTTTTTCAGAAACCAGGTAATAAGTCACCTGTTTCTTGGCATTCAGATTCGTAACAGTAACCTTTGTTAAGATAGTTACCTTGCTGGTATCAATACTTCCCTCTTCCAGAATCCTCGCATTAGCCAGTTCTCCTTCCAGCTTCTGGATCTTGGCTTCAAGCAATCCCTGGGCTTCCTTGGCAGCATCGTATTCTGCATTTTCACGCAGATCACCCTTATCCCTGGCTTCAGCAATGGCACGCGAAGCAGCAGGACGATCAACTGTCTTCATTCTTTGAAGGTCGATCTTCATTTGCTCCAGGGCTTCCCTTGTCAGATATGTAATCCCACTCATAATTCCTCCTTTTCTCAGTTTGCAAAAAAGAAAAAAAATACAACGCCTCAATACAGGTTGAAGCGTTGCACTATTTGTGCAAAGATAGAATTTTTTGTATAAAACCAAACCTGCCGCCCGGGAAATGCAATAAATCAGGGGGTTAAAAGCTTTTAGAGCACCTCCTTTCAAGGCCGGGGCCGCTTCAAATCCCTAATTTATCCAGTAATATTTTAGCCATTTTATAAAATGCCTCATGGCTATACCCTGCGATATGTGGGGTGATAATAACATCAGGGCGGGCAAGAAGCCAATCCAATTGTCGCTTTTCTTCATGGCTGTAGCTGTCGAGTTTTTCATTTTCCAATACATCGAGCGCTGCACCTGCTATTTTATTTTCCTTCAGTGCATCAATAAGAGCCTGGGTATCGTGCACTTTGCCACGGGAAGAATTAATGAAATACGGTTTTTTTTCAAGGGACGCAAAAAAACTTTTGTTCGCCAGATGAAAAGTTTCATCAGTTAGTGGCACATGCAGGCTGACCACATCGGCATAACGCGCAAGCTGTTCCATATTGGCTTCTTTCAAATTCCCTTTTCCAAAACCAAATTTGTATTTGTCATACGCCAATATAGTTACATCAAAAGCAGAAAGAAGTTTTGCAAACGCACCACCTGTATTTCCAAATCCAATAATACCAATAGTCTTGCCAGATAATTCTGTTCCCCTGTTGGCATCTCTTATCCATTTACCTTCTCTGATCTCCATATTACTGGAATTGATCTTGTTCATCAGGTTGAGCAGCATCCCGAGGACATGTTCCCCTACAGCGTTTCGATTTCCTTCGGGACTGCTTGCGCAACGGATACCCCTGCTTTCTGCATAAGCTGTATCAATGAGTTCCATTCCGCTTCCCAATCGACCAATCCATTTTAACTCCGGCGCCCTGTTGATCATATTCCTGTCGATTTTCAACCTGGTGGTAACAATCAATCCTTCAACATCCTGAATTTCGTTATATAATTCTTCATAACTAATCAGCGGCAAATGTTTTATTGAATACCCCTGCTTCGATAAACGATCGATCAGGTATTCATGAACTTTTGCGGTGATGATGACTTTCCTCATTGGTGTTACTTTAAAATTGCTTTATTTTTTCATTTTCCAGGTCAATGCTGCGAAATCATTTACTGTCAGTTGCTCTGCCCGTTCTCCAAAAATGGAATCCTGCAAAACGGCAATGTCAAATAGGTTTTTTACAGCATTGCGTAAAGTTTTTCTACGCTGATTAAAGGCAGCTTTAACCAGCAAAGAGAAATCTTTTTCAGTCCTGATATTCGGTTTTTCTTTTTTTGGTGTCAACATGATAACGGCGCTTTTTACTTTCGGAGGAGGATAAAAAGATTGTTCATTCACTTCAAACAGGTATTCAACCTTAAAAAATGCCTGTACCAGTACGCTCAATACACCATATACTTTGTTGCCTTCTTTCGCCGCAATACGCTGGGCAACTTCTTTCTGAAACATGCCGATCATAAAATCAATATCTTCTTTCCAACCCAATATTTTAAATAGAATTTGAGAAGATATGTGATATGGAAAATTTCCTATTACGGCAAACTTTCCGGGAAAAGGTTTTTCGATCTCAAGAAAATCATTGTGAATGATTTTATGCTGCAGTGCAGGAAATGCATGCAAAAGAAAATTAATTTTTTCGTTGTCTATTTCCACCACCTTTAAATCAATGTCTTTTATTTCCACGAGATATTTTGTCAACGCTCCCCCGCCGGCTCCCACTTCCAGCAATTGCTGAAAATGTTGTTGTTTCAGGCCTTCGATAATTTTCCGGGAAATATTTTCATCCCGCAGGAAATGTTGCCCCAATGACTTTCTTAAAGTAAGACGTTGACCAGACATAAGAGTTGGCGCCGATCAGATGATTGATACAGGCTGGCATAAACGAAATTGATACAAGTTCCGGATCTGCCATCGGCTGCAAAAATAACCTACTCAAACAGATTAATAATTGTATTTTTATGACCCGAAAAAAATTACTGCATGAATACCCAGCAACAAAGGCCTTTGATAGGAATTTCGATTGGCGATCTGAACGGAATCGGAACTGAACTGGCCATTAAGACTTTCTCCGACCACAGGGTATTGGAACTTTGTACCCCCGTATTGTTTGCGTCCAATAAGGTCATTAATTTCTACCGGAAATCCATACCTGATATTAATTTCAATTACCAGAGCAGCAAAGATTTTAGCCGCATCAATCCGAAACAGGTAAATATTTATAACTGCTGGGAAGAAGAAGTCAGTATTACGCCCGGACAACTGACAGAAGCCGGTGGAAAATATGCAGTAAAATCTCTCATTGCAGCTGTTGATGCACTCAAAGAAAAAAAGATTCATGGATTGGTTACCGCACCCATCAACAAAAAAAATACCCAATCCCCTGAATTTGATTTTACCGGCCACACACCATACCTGAAAAATGCATTCGGAATACAGGATGTAGTGATGCTGATGGTAGCGGAAAATTTCAGGATAGGCCTCGTTACTGAACATATACCTGTGAGTGAGATTGCCAGTCGGATAACCCGCGAAGCCATTTTGTCCAAAATAAATATTCTAAAAGACAGTCTGACAAAAGATTTTGGGATTGACAAGCCTAAAATTGCTGTACTGGGGCTGAACCCCCATGCAGGTGATGAGGGACTGATAGGAAAAGAAGAAGAGACCATCATCAAGCCGGCCATCAAAGATGCCAAGCAACACAATATGCTTGTATTTGGACCTTACAGTGCTGATGCATTTTTTGCCCGCAACCAGTATCAGAAATTCGATGCAGTGCTCGCGATGTATCATGACCAGGGATTGATCCCCTTCAAATCACTGGCTTCCGGTGATGGCGTAAACTATACGGCCGGTTTACCTGCTGTCAGGACTTCCCCTGATCACGGAACTGCTTTTGATATTGCAGGAAAAAATAAAGCCGATCATTCTTCTTTTTTAGCGGCTATTTATGCCTGTCTTGATATCATCCATAACAGAGAGGAGTTCGACGAAAATCGCCGGAATCCTTTGAAGAAAATGACATCTGTTGTATTGGCCGGAGCAGAAGACGAGAAGATTGAAGAGGGTTAATAACTTTCCATTCGATTATCAAAATATTGAATCGGGTAGAGGTTTGTTGATATCATAAGAACTATAGGTGATTTCCACTTTGCCTTTTGTATCCTGAGTCGGTTTTTTTGTTTCTTTTTGGGTCCCGTCATCGTAATCAAAAGTAACTCCCTTAGGAAGTTTGAAATCCTTGGTATTAAAAGTACATATCACTTTATCGGGCAGTGCATAATTCGCATATTTTCCGTAGTTCATATCCATCTCATAAGTACCATTATCCCTGGTTGTAATTTTTGCTTTCATAATCAGCAGCCGGCTCTCGTCGATGTACAAAGTAGAAAGGACCGTTTCACCAGTGTCATTTAATGGAATCAGTTTAATAATAATCAGGTTAGTGATTCCTGCTTTTTCAGATCCTGCTAACAATGCAGTAAAATTTCCATTTAATAATCCATTCAGGCTTTCACCCAGGATACTTTTAGGAACAAGGGAAATTCCTTTCTCATTTTTTATTTTCAGCTGATCGGGTTTCCTGAAATACACTTTCACCTGGGTCTGCGGGACTTTCAGAAAACTCACCTCTGTTTTCATGATGGCATCGGCTTCATAGCTATTCACGTGGTCCATTTTTGCTTTCAGCCTTTGAACCATAGCCGTTGCATCCTGTGAATATCCAGAAGTGCAAGTCATCAAAATAATCCCATATAATATCACTGCTCTTTTCATTGTTCCAGAATTAAGGTCTGATTTGTCATCGTCCGCATATCAACTGAGGATATCTTTTTTTTGAAAAATCACAATCCCAGTCGTTACAAAACCTGTAATATATGCGAGGAGGATGAACAAGCTTCTTGCTATGGCCGGCAGATTTTCGACTGATCCCCTGATCACATCGCCATTGGTATTTGTTTTTGAATAAAAGAAACCCTTCCAGGCCAGCATGTGAGAAGTAAATAAATAAGGTTTCACAGTATTGTCATACATCGGAATTCTCAATTCCGATAAAATGGTCAACACAATCACAATGCTTATCGTGGCTACGATGGGGCCTATCGAGTTTTCAGCGAGAACAGATAGCAGGAAAGCGAGGGCGGCTACCGTACTGAGCGCTACCGAAGCAAATGCAAAGGCTGCAATATAACGCCATAGAATATCCGCTTTTTCAATCTGCTCCATCACGTTATTGCGGGAAATGAGTATATCATTCGTCCCAAAAATCAAAACACTTACAACGAGGGCAAGCACAGCCATCCAGACGAGGAGCAGCACAGTGTAAATAACGGAAGCAGCAAATTTAACGAGCATCAGTTGCACACGGCTTACCGGTTTGGTCATCAGGAGGCGCAGGGTCCCCATATTTGCTTCCCCGGCAACAACGTCTCCCGCGACCAGGGCCACCAGCAGCGGAACATGGATCAATAAAGTATTCAGAATGACAAAAGCCACAAAATAACCGTTCAATACCTTTTCGTAAGGAATATCAAATGAATCCGATACATCGCCCATCAATAGTTCAACATAAGATTTCCCATCAAATTTCAGTCCGAGCTGAATAATAAAAATGATTGCAGCAATCGCTCCGAAACTGATATAGGTTCTCGGCTTCCTGAAGATTTTGAACAATTCAATTTGTAAAAGCTTCCACATGGCCATGGTGTGTTGTCAATGAAAGAAAATAGTCCTCAAGAGAATGCCTTGGCTGTAACTGCAATACCTGGATGCCTCTTTGTACCAGATCTTTATTCAATTCCGGAATATTTAGCTGGTCCATTGTGAAAATAAATTTTCCATTGTCCTGCCTGCGAAGAAAAGATTTCCATCTCGATTCCATAATTATCTGTAAAGTTTTTGCCGAGTCCATCGTTTGTAATTCAACGATCATAGTAGTGGGACTGAATAAGTCCTTAACCCTTCCTTCAATAATTTTTTTCCCTTTATCAATGATCAGCATGCTGTCTGCAATAATTTCTATTTCGCTCAGTAAATGTGAGGAAACCAATATGGTTTTTTTGTGATTCCTGCTGAGGTCGAGAATCAGTTTGCGCATATCTGCAATGCCCTGAGGATCCAGGCCATTTGTCGGTTCATCCAAAATGAGCAAACTGGGATTATGAACCAATGCAACGGCAATGCCCAACCGCTGTTTCATTCCCTGTGAAAAAGTATGCACCCTGCTATGCGCCCTGGAGGCCAGGTCGACCAGTTCCAATTGCTCCATCAGTCTCTTTTTGGGAATTTTTACCCCGCTCATTGTGGCAAATAGCGAGATATTTTCATATGCGCTCAGGTATTTGTAGGTATCGGGCCTTTCAATTACGGCTCCAACCTGCCGCAGGATCTCTTTACGGTGAGACGGAAGATCCAAGCCGAATATCTCAATATGCCCTGCAGTAGGCCTGATCAGTGTCAGCAGCATGCGTAAAGTAGTAGACTTGCCTGCCCCGTTCTGGCCCAGAAAACCATAAATATCCCCTTCATTTACTGAAAATGAGAGATCATCAACAGCTCTTACCTCTTTGAAGTCTTTACTCAAACCCCTGACCTGAACAATGGCAGACATAATAGAATTGACCGTAATTTACATTGCAAACGACTATTCTTAATTACAAAATCTAATTCGGAATAGTTGCCTTTGTCGATAGATAAAATAATAAGCTAAAATGATCCCCAGGCTTGCAAATATTAAAGCTGTTTTTTATCTTTGGTTGAACTATCCTCTGATAATCCTTGTGTAAGCGTTAATTACACACTCCATTTCCAAAAACCTAAGATCGATACCCACCCCTTTAAGCTCAATTGTTTTCCTTTGAATAACCCTATTGATACTTCAGGGTCTGTATTTCTTTTCGATCCTGCTTTTCATCAATTGCGCTTAAATCAAATTATTAACTTCAGAAACGAAAAAAATGAAAAGCATTGTAAAGCACATCTTGCTAATTCAGGTAATCGTCCTGATTTTTTCCGGAGCATTTGCCACACCCATCCATTTTCACACTTCTCTTTACAAAAACACAGGGGGCGACACAGGAGTTAACCTGACATCAAAGAAAAAAACGGTGATTGTGCTTCATGGAAGCCTCATGAATTTCAACGCAGAATATGGAAGGAATTTTTTCGATCTCAATTGGAATACGGTTGCCGAAGGGGGTTGTGACCATTTTGATATTGAACGGAGTACCGATGGAAATAATTATGAGAAAGTGGGAGAAGTAAAAAAATTTCAAAGTATTTCAACTGATGAAAATTATTCTTTCAGAGACAATGTCAAACCGACTATTGCCAGGAAATACGATTTATATTACAGGCTGAAGCAGGTTGATGGAAACGGCGATTTCTCCTATTCAAAAGTATTGATCGCGCGGATGTATAATACCAAAAGCCTCGCAGCGCTTAGCGTTACACCTGATCCGGCAATGAATGACATATTGGTGAATGTGCAGTTGAAAATACGTTCCTATGTTGTCATCAATTTAAGGGATAATGAAGGTAATATGGTGATGAAAAAAGAATTCCATGCCAACGATGAATTCAACACGTATAAACTGGATGGCACGAACCAATTACAGCCCGGAATGTATGCATTGGAAATTATTGTCAACAGCAATGAAAGAATGCAGATGAAGCTGTTGAAGAGCGCGAATTATACTGATTAGTTAACACGAATTACACGAATTACGCGGATTGCACGAATAGATTTATCGGATTAAAGAATTGTTTTTAAAACAGTTCTTTTTTTATGCTTGCCAAAACATATATAATTCGTGTAATCCGCGATAATCCGTGTAATTTATTTTTTTATAGAAGAAGGCAGATTCAGATAAGGATGAAGGTTTTTGACGTATTGTTCAAAAGCTTTCACTCCCACCGGGGTGATTTTGCAGATAGTCTGCGGGTAATTCTCTTTAAATTGTTTAACTACGTCGATATAACCGGCTTCTTTTAATTTATTGATCTGTACACTCAGGTTCCCTGCAGTAGCGTTTGTTTTTTCCTTTAGAAAAGTAAATTCAGCTTCCTTCACACTGATAAGGAGTGAAACAATGGCAAGTCGCAGCTGCGAATGTAATATAGGGTCGAGGTCTTTAAACATGTACTTGCATCTGCCTGTATTTCATTTTAAGTAAATATCCGGGTATGATATAACTGAGAATAATTGCAAGTCCGGACAATAAAATATTAATATCATAACTTGTAAAAGTAGAAACAATTGCCAGGAACCAACTGCCGATAGCGCCCCAGACGAGGGGAGAAAACTTCAGCGCACGCCCAGTAACAAAACTTCCTATCGCATACATGACCATATAAAAGGAATAGCAGTTTTGCCAGCCAAGCCGGGCGAAAATAAATCCCAACAAAAGAAAAGAAAGGAAAATGCTGAGCCATAAATAATCCAGCAGTTCTCCAATATATGTTTTTACTTTCCTGCTTTTATTCTCATTCATTCCATGTAAAGCGGATGCAATAATCCCAACTATCATGAGTGTCCAGGCAAGAGGATGCCAGGGTGATTGAACAATTACTTTCAGCACAAACTGAATGATACAGGCAGCCAGGACAAGCCATCCCCACAGCAGAAAATAGAAGCTATTATCGGCTACGGAATTCTTGGTTTTATCAATCATTGATTGAATAAGTTGGAGGCTGTCTTCCGGAGAGAATTCATTTTCCTGCATATTAACTGTTTTAAAAAATGAAATTAATTTTTTTATCCACCTTCTCACTGGCATTTGGCCAGCATCATTTCAGCCTGATCTTTTCCCCAGCGCGGATACAAAGCCTTAGGCTGTTCTTTCTTAAATAAATCAACTGATTTCTCAAATAACGGTTTAGCATTTTCCTTGCCGCCTCCAAATGAAACCGGAGTATTAAATATACTTTGGCCTTTCAGGTAATAAATCCGCGGATTATCAGGATCCAATTCTGTTGCTTTTTGCAGATATCCGCTGGCCTGTTGACCATAGGTCTGCCAGCGGGTCTGCGGATCTACCATCATCTGCTGGGTGGCCGCCATGTTGCGCAGCAGGTATATCTCTGCATTTTTATCAAGAGCTTCTGCCTTATCACACAATGCGTCTACTCTCATTGAATTAACATCTTTATCGAGTTTGGTATCCGACCAGCCACTCAAAATCAACGACAGGCCTGCGTAATAATAAGGCAGCCACTGAGTTTTTTCCGCATCGCCGATCCGCTCGAATGTATTGGCCACAGTTTGATAATCCTGTGTGGTTTTTGCAGAATCGAGCAATTCGAGATTTTTTTTCATCGCAGCCATATATTTATCACTTTGGGCATATCCTGTCAGTACAACGGATGTAAGCAGGGAAAAAATAAAAGATTTCATAAGTGAGTTTTAAAATCATTAAGGTTATATAAAAATTTTCTATTTTAATTCGATCTCAACCTTTATGGGTTCATTCAGATTAATCGCACAATCCCTGAACTTAGGTGCTGAAAACTTTGGCCTGAAATTATTCCCAAACCCAACCGGTTCTTTGGGCATATTGAATATCCACAAATCGAGTTTATTGTTTTCATTGATATTCTGGTAAACAGATATCGCATACTCACCCTCTGGCAATTCAAAAGAAAATTCCAATGCCTGCTTATCTGCTTTGAGCGATTTTGATGTCAAGGGCGTTTTGAAAAAACTTTTTTCATCTTTCCATATTGCGGCCATTACATTTCCTTTTCCAACCCGGATATTTTTCGCAACTATAGTCAGCATGCAGTCCTTTGCAGAAGAAAACCCAATCCAGCAGAATATCAGTATAAACTTAAACATTTACCATTATTTTCTTTGACAAAAAACTGTATGTCGAACCAAGAATAAATCCATCAATAGTATATTGAATGATGCTCAATACAAGCCATTTCATGGAAAGTGAAAATGGAATAAGATCAGATGCTGCATAAGTATTGAGCGCCATATTTGAACCCATCCAGAACCCGATAAATAAGCCATAAACCGTTCCCTCCGCGGCTGTGGACAGCTTCTGCCACCTGGTATAGATCAGCGTCAGGAAGAAAGAACCGACAATGCTTGAAATGATAAAAAAAAGAATTTTGTCCTTAGCATTTGATTGCCATACGGCAGCAAGTTCTTTATATGCCGATCTTAGTATTACATGGTGAATAATAAAACCAATAAAGCTATTTACCAAATAAACGGCCAGCCAGGTTAATAAAAAACGCTTAGGCATATTAGTTATATTTTTTTCTCATTAATCACTCACAAATTGTTGTTGATGGCATCCTGAGACCTGTCAACTCCCCAGCTTAGGAAACAACCGATGAAATAAAAACGGTCTGCAGGTAATCCGATGGGTTGTTTTACCAGCCCGCTGAATGAATAATTATATCCAAACACCGGGTTATATCCGAGTACATTGGTCATGCTCGCAAAAAAAACGATATTGGTTTTTGCATTTTTCTTACCCAGGCTGGGTATGTATTCTGCGCTAAAATTCAGGCTGCTATAGTCTTTTGTTTTGCCCTGATCGGAAATATAATATTTACTGTAGTTGTTAAGCATAAAATTGTAATAAGGTCTACCGGTAGCAAAGCTGTAAGTCACATTAAACCCGGCTTTCAAATCTGTGAAAAAACGCTTCATCACAATCGATGCAGTATGTGTGGCGGCGTATGTGGGCATCAGTTGCTGCGGATAATTCAAATATTCGCGCTTGGTATCCAGATAAGAATAACTTATCCAGTAATCGAAATTTTTGAAGGTCTTTTTATCCCTCCAGAACACATCGATACCTTTTGCATATCCGCTTCCGCTATTGTCATATGTAGCGTAGAAATAATTGTAAGGAATCGTTTTAATGAGATCTTCATATTTTTTATAGTAGGCTTCCACGCGAAATATTCTTTCCGTCGTCATCATCTGGTAATTGACGATATAATGTGTGGCCTTCATATAACCCAGGTTGGTCGCGTAAGCCAGTTGCTGGTATTGGGGTTCCTGATAGAAAATCCCATACGCCAAAGATACCTGGGAATGTTTTGATGTTTTATAAGCCAGAGAAACCCTGGGGGCGATATCAGATTGTTTTATGATGGAAGAATATTCAAATCGACCACCCAATTTGGCCGCAAGTTCGTTGGTCAGATAAATATCGCCTTCGGCAAAAACTGCCGCATAATTATCAATCAGTTTATACGGCGTATCGTTATAGTTGGTAGGATTGTAACCATACCAATATTCACTGCCGAAACGGATTGCACTCAATCCTCCGAGTTTTTTTTCAAAGACTGCTTTTATCTGCGACAAGTCCTGCCGGTTGACCAGTGTAAAATTTTTGTTTTGCATCCAGTAAGCTGTAGTATCATTGAATTGCACAGGCTTGTTGTTCACATCCTGCACTTGTTGTAAAATATTGTTTCTATTCGTGCTGTAGCTGGCGCCCAGATTCATCTTCCATCCATTCGATAAATATTCTCTCCAGCTCAGGTTATTATACCAGTTGTAATTGGTCAGGCCATAAGCATCATTATAATATACGCTGTCGATGTCGGATCTTCGCAGGCCAAGCTTATTATAGCCGAATGTGGTGTAGTATTTAATCATGCCTCCATTTTTTGTTTTGATCCTGAAATTGGCATCACCCGAATGATATTGAGGCATTACAAAATAATCGGGTGTTTGCTTCACCACTGAAAAATATAATGCTACATTCGCATAGTCATAAGTGATACCCCAGGATGATTTTTTGTCTTTCGCGAGTTGCTGTGTTCCAGCCCCGACTACGAGGGGAGAAATGGTTGCATCCACTTCTGATTTTTCCGGCAGGTCGATAGATTCAAGAAGTACAACGGATGACAGGGCTTGTCCATATAAGGCAGAATAGCCACCTGTGCTGAATACTGTTCCTTTAAATAAAAATGGAAGGAAGCGGCCACGTTGCGCAATATCCGGCACACTCGTGAAATAAGGATTATTCACTAAGGTGCCATCGATATATTGTTTTGTTTCATATCCTTCCCCTCCCCGAACGAATAATCCTTCCTGCTCCCCGACCTGTGATGTACCGGGCAGGGTTTTTAAGGCCGCAGAAATATCTGCATTTGATCCCGCAGTAGTTGCAACATCCAAAGAACTCATCACGGCTCCTCTCTTAGAATCACTGGCTTCAAAAGATCCTGCAGTGATGGTAACAGCTTTTAATTCGCTTGGTTCCTCCTTAAGAATGATATCAACATGCAAATTCTCTCCCCGTATGTCAATGGGCTGTTCAACAAGTTTGAAGCCTACCGAAGTGATCAACAAGGATTGCATTCCTTTTTCTGTGGTAGCGAAATGATATAATCCTGAAGAATCAGAAGTGGCACCATCATAAGTATTCTTCACAGCAATGCTTGCACCAGGTACAGGATGTCCTTTTGTATCTTTAATTTTCCCACTGATGGTGATCTGTGCCATCAATCCCAGATGCAGGCAGATAAGGTTTACCAATACAAATGATCTTCTCACAAACGCTATTTTGTCTCAAATATAAAGTAGTTTATGATATAAACCAAATTAAATCTTTGATACACGGATTGCACGAATTACTCGGATTACACGAATTATCTACTTAATTTCCATGTGACGCATTACCCGTTCGGATTATCAGTATTAAACCCTAAAGAATCAGTTAATTTCTTTTCTTGCCAAGGTTTAAATGCTTGGGCGAATTAATACTGCTTGCAGAATTTAGCAAGCTATGTCTGAACTGCTCTATAAGGATGAATCCTATTTATTGATCGGCATTTGCATGGAGGTTCATCGGTATTTGGGAGTAGGCTTTAAGGAAGCCGTTTACAAAGATGCTCTTGAACTTGAATTTTTATATAATTCTATTCCCTTTTCAAAAGAAACAAAATTTCTGATTGAATATAAAGGAGTCAATCTGAAACATAATTATCGAGCCGATTTCATTGTTTTTGATTGCATATTCTGGAAGTAAAATCCTCTGCCTTCATAATCGATTGGCATATTGCCCAGGCAATTAATTATTTAAAATCTTCCAGGCTACTACTAGCCATAATTGCAAATTTTGGAGAAAGATCATTCACTTTTCGAAGACTAATATTTTAGTTTTGCACCAATTCGCGTAATCCGAGTAATTCGTGTAATTCGTGTAAAATGAAAGCCAGGCTTAGACAAGCCCGGCTGTTGTTGATCGTACCCTTTAAAACTAAAATCTTCTAATTATGTTTTAATAAATTTCCTGACTGCTGTCTGATTACCGTTGGTTGCCCTGACAAAATAAATTCCTGCAGGCAGATCGTCGACGAATAAGCTTTCTGTCTGACCGGCATTTTCACTGGTCTTCTGTTTCATCAGCATTCCGTTTGTGCTATATATGGTATAAGCAATTGTTTTATTCTGCCAGGCTGAGGGTATGGTAATTCGCAATTCGTTGAATGCAGGATTCGGAAAAATACTTACACTGGTTTGTGACTGATCATCACCAAGCCTGACAACCACCACAGGTGAATAACCGAAGCGCTGATCCATGTCGACCATTTTCAATCGATAATAAATGAGCTGGGCCGATGGTAGCCCACTGATATTATCATTAAAACTATAATTTTGTTTTACATCACTGTTGCCATCCGTAAATACAACGCCATCATCATCGAATGAAGCCCCATCAACACTGCGTTGTATCGTAAAATGACTGGTATTGCTCTGCATCTGAGTGGACCAGCGCAGCATGACATCGTCATTATTCAACTGCGCAGTGAATGCTAGGAGACTGAGAGGAAGTGTATTGGTAACGGGAACATTAAAAGTAAATGTTTTAAACCATAAGGAATTCATCCTGTTGGCTGCATTAGTTGATGTGCTTCCTGTTTTAGCTCCAATTCTTACAACAAAACGATTGGTGTTGGTAAAATAATTAGTTACCATTACATCGGTTGCAGTCGGTGTGATGTTCGGATAATTTTTTGTTGGCCCGTCAAATTCCTTACCGGCAATATTCAAATTTGACAAGCATCCTACGACTGATGATGGCTGTATATCGGTATTCTGTTCCAGTATATAGGCCTGCGGCTGATAAAAAGATAAATACTCATGTAAATTCTTTCCATCTCCGTCAACGTCCAATCCTGTCACATAAAAAGTATTCACAGAAACAGGGACTGTGTTATCATCATGCTGCACAAAAGAAATTTCGAATTCCATCCACCAGCTGCAATTGGCCGGAGCATTGCCTCCGTTATAGGCCACTCTGGGCTGCCATGCATTGTCATATCCTGTTCCTTTTGCAGGATCCTGATCAGGTCCCGTCAAATCAATATCCGATAAACTAACATTTGCGTCGCTGCGTCCTTTGATTGTAACAATCGCATCGACATCGGTGGTGACATTCTGAAAAATATATACTGCACCATCAGCTCCTGCAACTTTGCATCCTGATCCTGTTTTCAGGGTTGCATTCATAAATACCAGTTCGGGAACCAATGCCTGTGAATAAGATGAAAAGAAAACAAAAAGAAAAGTGAGAGACAAGCCTGTATACCTGGCTTTTGCCAATAAATGTTTACCTGAGGGGCATGGATACAGCGTTTTCATACAAAATATTTGCGGGACAGGGATTACTGTAATAGCCCATAGTTATTGGAGAACAGAGAATTCTTCGCGGGAAATTGGAGTATGCTATTTTAGAATGAAGTCTTATTTACTAATAAACGAAAAATTGGAATGAGAGTTAATCAGGAGATTGGGTACGGTGAAGACCTGATACAAAGATTGCAAGCGTTTTTGAATTATGCAAGTATTTGGGAGAAAAAATTTGGCGCACTAATTACACGAATTGACACAGATTACACGAATTGTTAAAAAAGTTACAGCAGCTTATCTTTTCAAAATTTGTATTTAGAAAAGATAAGTTGCTGTGTGTGAATGCCTAAAAATCAGTTCTATTTGTATTGGGGAATTAGCTCTTTAGCAAGGCTCACCATTTTCTTGATTCCGTCATCAGGCAGGTTACCCTTCTTAAATTCAGCCATGACATCGGGCAATTTGTTGTCCATTTCCATCAGGAAATGTTCTTCGAATGCCTTTACGTTTCTCACTGCCACTTCGCGCAGCAAACCCTGTGTACCGAGATAAATAATGGCTACCTGCTTGTCAACTGCAAAAGGAGAATACTGAGGTTGTTTAAGAATTTCAACGTTACGGGCTCCTTTATCCAACACAAGTTTAGTAGCAGCATCCAGGTCGCCTCCGAATTTAGCAAATGCTTCCATTTCGCGATACAATGCCTGGTCAAGTTTCAGTGTGCCGGCAACTTTCTTCATTGATTTAATCTGTGCGTTACCACCCACACGACTAACCGAAATACCCACGTTAATTGCGGGACGGATACCGGAGTTAAACAAATTGTTTTCCAAAAAAATCTGTCCGTCAGTAATTGAAATTACATTCGTGGGAATATATGCAGACACATCTCCGGCCTGGGTTTCAATGACCGGCAACGCAGTCAAGGATCCGCCTCCTTTTACTTTGCCCTTTAGCGTTTCCGGCAAATCATTCATATTCCTAGCCACTGAATCATCGCTGATGATTTTAGCTGCTCGTTCCAATAAACGACTGTGCAAATAGAATACATCACCGGGATAGGCTTCACGACCCGGGGGGCGACGAAGCAATAAAGAAACTTCGCGATAAGCAACTGCCTGTTTTGAAAGATCATCATAAATAATCAATGCAGGTCTTCCAGTATCCCGGAAATATTCTCCGATTGCAGCGCCTGCGAATGGAGCATAGAACTGAAGAGGCGCGGGATCAGAAGCAGAAGCTGCAACAATCACGGTATAATCCATCGCTCCATTATCTAACAAGGTCTTCATCACTCCGGCGATGGTAGATGATTTTTGTCCTATCGCCACATAAATACAATAAACAGGCTTACCTGATTTATAAAATTCTTTTTGATTGATGATCGTATCCACAGCAATGGCAGTCTTGCCGGTCTGACGGTCGCCGATAATCAATTCACGCTGACCTCGACCAATGGGAATCATGGCATCTATCGCTTTAATACCGGTTTGCAAAGGTTCTTTCACCGGTTCACGAAAAATAACTCCGGGAGCTTTTCTTTCCAGCGGCATTTCAAATTTTTCTCCTGCCAGTGGACCTTTACCATCAATGGGCTGACCCAGAGTATTTACCACACGACCAAGCATTCCTTCACCTACATTGATTGATGCGATTTTTCCTGTCCGGCGAACTTTTGCACCTTCTTTAATGTCTCCACTTTCTCCCATCAATACCACACCCACGTTGTCTTCTTCCAGGTTCAGCGCAATAGCTCTTACACCATTTTCAAATTCGACGAGCTCACCACTGCCCACATTATTCAGTCCATATACACGCGCAATACCATCTCCCACCTGCAATATGGTTCCTACTTCCTCCAATTCACTGGAAACATTAAAATTGCTCAATTGCTGACGCAATATCGCCGATATCTCATCTGATTTAATTTCTGCCATAGTTTTGTTTTATGCCTTTCAGAATAGGTTTATAAAATTGACAAAATAAGATGCAACTTAAAGATTATCTTATCCTGTATATGAAATCATTGTTTTCAAACTGTCTCTTTGCATTATTCAGATCGTAAGCAACACTGGCGTCAACCATTTTGTCGCCTACTTCCAGTACAAATCCACCGATAATATCTTGCTTTATTTCTGTGTCCAGCTCCACCTGTTTCATTTCAGTTGTTGAGCTGATCTTGTTAATAATATCTTTTTTGAGACTCTCACTGATTGGGATAGCTGTAGTAAGCTTTACAGTATAAATGCCCTTGTAGTCCTTGAATTGCTGAATAAATGCGGCAATAATTTCGGGCAGGTAAGCTTCACGTCCTTTCCTGATTAACAGTTTGGTAAAAGAAGCAGTGATCACACCGATTTTATCTTTGCAAACCGCATCCAGAATTTTTTCCTTTTTTTCAGGTTTGATCACCGGGCTTTTAATCACGCTCACGAATTCCCTGCTGTTTTTGCAAATGCTTTGCAAAAACAAAATATCCTTATACACGGTATCCAGCTGTTTATTTTCGATGGCCAGATCGAGCAGCGATTTTGCATATCTTCCTGCTAAACGGGGATTCGGCATAATTCTAATTTGTAAATGTGAGCATGTGGAAATGTGAAAATTGAAATTCCAATCTCGCGTTCAACAATTCAACACAGGTTAATTTCTTATTGAACTCCAAAGAAAAATTACTCAAACAATCCATTTTCATATTTCCACATTAATTCAGTTTCACTTCGTCCGACAACTGCCTAATATATTTTTCCTGTTCTGTTTTATTCGATAATTCCCTTCTCAAAATTTTCTCAGAAATTTCGATAACCAGGTTACCGATCTGGTTTTTAACGTCTGTTATAGCAGCCATTTTTTGTTGTTCGATGGCAGCCTGCGCATCCACAATTATCTTACCGGCTTCGAGCTTTGCCTGATCTTTCGCTTCATTGATGATCTTATCTTTTGTGTCTCTCGCTTCTTTCAATAGCTGGGCTCTTTCTTCGCGAGCTTTTGCCAGAAGGGCTTCGTTTTCATTCTTCAATTGAGCCATTTCGGCTTTTACTTTTTCTGCCTGGGCCAGGGATTCGGCAATTGTGTTCTCTCTATCCTTTAAAGAATTCAGAATAGGTTTCCAGGCAAATTTGCGCAAAATAAAAAAGAGGATCAGGAATGATAACACATTCCATACAATGAGACCCATTTGGGGAGTCAGTAAATCCATAAAAAATATTTTATCAAAAATCGAATTCTTTTTTGGAAAAGGCTGCACCCTCAGCCCTGTGCATCAGGTGCAGTGCTCTTTTTACGTGCCTCGCTTATTTTACTGCAACAAGCAGACCTGCCACTGCAGCCAAAAGGGCAACCCCTTCTACAAGCGCAGCAGTAAGGATCATGTTGGCACGAATGTCATTAGCTACTTCAGGCTGCCGGGCAATAGCTTCAACAGCGCCCTTACCAATCTGACCGATCCCGATCCCGGCACCGACAGCGGCAAGTCCTGCTCCTATTGCACCATAACCTGTTTGTAATGTGTCAGCCAAAAAAACCATTGATGTCATGATACTTGTTTTTATAATTAAAATCTTTCTTGTTATTAAACCAATACAGCATCATCGTGATGTCCATCATCATGATGTGCTCCTTCCATCGACATGCCAATAAATACTGCTGTCAGGTTAGCAAAAATGTAGGCCTGTATAAAAGCAACCAAAACTTCAATCAGATAAATAAAAACCGCAAGCAACACAAAGAATGGTGAAGTGCCCCAGCCAAGGCCTTTATTCATCGCGCCGAAAATAAAAATGAGGCATATGAAACTTAAAATAATGATATGCCCGGAAATCATATTTGCAAAAAGACGTATGATCAGGGCAAAGGGTTTTGTAAATATGCCCAGGATTTCTACGGGAATCATGATTGGCTTTACACCAAGCGGAACAGGCGGATTGAAAATATGTGACCAGAAATGTTTGTTGGTGCTGAACAAAATCACAATAAATGAAATGATGCCAAGAAAACCGGTAAACGCAATATTACCCGTAACATTTGCAGACCCGGGTATCAGGCCGATAAGATTATTTATAAGGATAAAGAAAAAGACAGTGAGTAAAAAAGGCATGTAACGTTCATATTTGGAGCCAAGATTAGGCTTACCCACTTCATCGCGGATGAAAGTAATAACCGGCTCCACTGCATTTTGAAATCCGGTAGGCGCTGACACAGTTCCTTTTCCTTTTGTATACATTTTTGCGACCGTTGTCATTATCCATATCAAGAGGATCACTGAAATGAGTGTTTGTGTTACATTCCTGGTTATAGAAAAATCATACACTTTTACATACAGATCAGGCATTCCATTTTGATCGACTGCATAAATTTTTCCGGTCTTGTACAAGGGCTGACCCTTTGCGTTTTTAGCGCTGTCAAGGCCATGTTCTTCCAAAAATTTGTCATCCAAGAGCCGATATCCGTTGTGTTCCTGTTCGCCATGTTCAAAAGCTGAGGACATAAAAACCGAAAGGCCTAGAGAAGGCGAATAAAGGATGACAGGTAGAGGAATTGTAACATGATGTCCTCTAACAGTTGCGAAATGAAACTCATAGCCATCAGAAACGTGCTCAATGATTATTTTGGCCGGGTCCAGTTTTTCAGGCTTTTTCTCTCCATTCTCATTTTGTGCAGATAACGGGTTGGAAAAAAGCAATGCAAAAAGGCTGAAACCCGCTACCAATAAAGATTTGAAGCTTTTGGAGGTCATACCGTTCCTGAAATTTGCCGCAAAGATAAGGCGTGGAAAATGAAAAAAGGAAAATCTTAAATCCTAAATAAAAAAATTTATATCCGGTTCGTAGTTAATTGTTGCTCAGGCATTTTTCTGAAAGCGCGTGGCTGGTATCGGGTTCATAGGATTGGCTGACGGGCGTTGAATTGCATTTCATGCAATTTGGCATAAAATCCTCCTTTTAAAAGCAACTGATCGTGTGTGCCCATCTCCTTGATTTCTCCTTTGTCAAGCACCATAATTTTGTTGGCTTTCCTGATCGTTGACAACCGGTGAGCGATTACAATCGAGGTTCGGCCGGCAATCAGTTTATCAATTGCCTGCTGAATCAATAGTTCGGATTCTGTATCGACGGAGGAAGTAGCTTCATCAAGAATCAGTATGGATGGATCATATAATAATGCACGTATAAAAGACAGCAACTGCCTTTGGCCCATGGATAAACTGCTTCCCCTTTCCATTACATTATACTGGTAACCCCCTGGAAGTTTCATGATGAAATCATGCATCCCGATCAGCCTCGCAGCTTCATACACTTTTTCTTCAGGGATACTAGTATTGCGCAGGGTAATATTGTCCATTACTGATCCTGAAAAAAGAAATACATCCTGAAGGACCACGCCGATGCCGGCACGAAGATTTTTCAACCTGTATTCTTCAATGCGTACATCATCAATTTTTATTTCTCCATGTTGTATTTGATAGAGCCTGTTCAATAAACTGATGATGGAAGTTTTGCCACTGCCTGTATGCCCTACAATTGCCAGTGTATCGCCAGGCTGAATCTCGAAGGAAATGTTTTTTAAAACATAACGGCCATCCACATATGCAAATGAAACATGATCGAATTCTATTTTCCCCTTTATCCTGCCGGGAGCATAGCTGCCTTCCGTTTTAACTGAATCCTCATTATCCAGCACCCTGAAAACTCTTTCACTGGCTACCATCCCCATTTGCAGCACATTGAATTTATCGGCAATGAGCCGGAGGGGTCGGAACAGAAGGTTGAGATACAAGAAAAAAGCTATGATCTTGCCAATGAGTTGGTCAGCCTGTTTTTCGGGAAGATGCAATACCTGGCTTGCGCCCCACCAGACGAGGAGGCCTGTAGATACTGCCAGCACGATTTCAACAAGGGGGAAGAAAACAGAATAAGCGAAAATGGCATTGATGTTGGCATTTCTGTGCTCACGGTTGATCTTTTTGAATTTGCCGAACTCCCTTCCTTCTGCAGCAAAAGCCTGAACAACCTGCATTCCGGTGATGTGCTCCTGGACGAATGCATTCAGTGCAGCCACCGCGTTACGCACACGAATAAAGGATTTATTTACACTTTCTTTAAAGATATAAGTTGCAAGAATAAGAAAGGGAAAAGGCGCCAGGCAGATCAATGTCAATTGCCAGTCGGAAATGAACATGAACAACAAAATAGAAAGAATGGAAAGCAGATCGGAAATAATCGGGATCAGTCCGTCGGAAAAAATATCATTGATCGCTTCAATATCATTAATGGTCCGGGTTGTCAGCGTGCCGATAGGTGTTTTATCAAACTGAGAAAGATTCAAACCCAATATATGTTTGTATACTGCTACCCGAAGATCCTTCACTACGGTTTGACCCAGCCACGCGGTGATGAAAGAAAAATAAAACCGGAATGTAGTTTCAACAAATAATAAAAGAATCTGAAGAATCGTGATATAGAGGAGCATTTCGATCATCTTATTCCTGACGAGCGAATCCTGAGTGATTCCATTTTTGATATAACTGTTGACAGTAACCTGAATAAGAAAGGGGCGCAATGGAGCAATGACAGCGAGTAAAACAGATAAAGTGATGGAAAGGTATAACCGTTTTTTATAAGGCGCAGCGTATCGAAAAACCCTTTTTAATAATCCAAAATCAAAAATTTTTCTTTTTTTTATTTCTTCCGGCATAGATGGGCAAAGATACGTTGGATGTATGATTTAAGCCTTACATTGCAACGTGCGGGAGTCTCAATTTGAAATAAAATAACCACAATAGGCACATAGGGTCATAAGGACACATAGACATTCTTTATTAAGTCATTCTATGTGAATCTATGTGACTATGTATCTATGCTGTGAAAAATTCAAATTCAGACACTACCCAACGAGCAAAATGAATTCCGGCAACTTGAAATCAGGAAACAGCTGAGAAAAAAAGTGGGATTATTCTTCTTCGCCCATGGCCCGGCGGTAAGCTTTGATAAAAATCATACCGAGGTTTTTATAAGGAGGAATGTAATCGTCGAATTTCTCCTTTGCCACAGGATCTTTTTGAAACCGGTCCGATAATTCTTTCCAGATTACAAACCAGTCGATATTTTTTCCTTCAAGCAGATTATTGTTGATGGCTTGCAAAATAGGTTCATTGACTGCACGCGTGCCTACCTGTTTAGACGAAATGATGTGTGCATCATCACTTATGGTGAGTACATCACTCAAATTATTATAGCCGCCGCATGAACCCAGCACCACAATTTTTGCGGAAGCCTCAATCTGCTTTAATGTGTAACGCACGTGGTAACTGTGTCCGCGATGAATATAAATGGTAGGCCTCAGTTTATTGTCGTACAAATAATCGTCCAGGTGATGTTGTGCTTTGTCGTCAGGATCATCTTCTCCGTATAATGGTTTATTCGCAAAGATCCATATGGGTTTTCCTTTGACTGATGTGATAGATACCCATTCCTTGGTTGGGTTCTCCGTTATCTTCCATTCAGGTTTATGCTGAAACAAAGCCATAAAATCGGTAAAGGAATGCTGCCCGTCTTTGTCGAGATCACCATAAAAAAATACCTGCTGAATGACACGACCACTGTCGTCTGCCAGCGAATCGTAGCTGATGCTGTAAACCGGTGAGATTCCCAACCTGGCCGAAAGATCTACTTTGTTGTTGGTGTCGGCAGATTCAAAAAGTGTTTGCAACAGGTTATACACTACGATGCCCTTTCTGTTATTGGTGACTAAATTTCTCCTGTGATTCCATTCTACTTCACTCAGGACAAATTTTGCGAGCGCCGTATCCTTCTCAAAAATGCTGCTGTACGAATCGGCCACGTCTACTGCTTCTTCTTCTGTGGCTTTCTCCAATCCGATGGTGAATGCTTTCATGATGGTGCTTGCATTTTCTTTATCCATCGTCCCTAAAAAATGATCCAGTTTATTGTATGCAGCAGCCATTTTGATAAACTTCCGGAAATAATCGCCGTGCAGGCGCATGATCAGGCTGTCTCCCCGCGGATCTTTCATGCGTTGGAAAATCCTTTCATAAACGCCAAGATAACTCGACGTATAGATTTCATCTTCGCTCATCACGATCAGGTAATACAATTCTTCGGGAGTCAGCGGGTCGAGGATTTTAAACCTGATGGAGGCGGGCTTATCGTGCAGTGCGTTAATCTCACGTACAAAAATGTCCTTTCCTTTATTTTCAAGCATTTTGGTCAGCGCTTCCATCTCCTGCGCTGTATCACTAACGGGGGGCAACATGCGCTCCGAATAATCCATTCTCGTTTTTACCAGCAGACGATAATAGAGCAGGTTATTGTCTTTGACTTTATTGATTTCAGCGATTGTGATTTTCTTTTTGGTAAGATTATCCAGAAAGGGAAGATAAAGTTGACCACTCTTGCTGCCTGCCATACGACCTACCGTACTAATCAGGGAATCCTTACTGTTCCGTATATGCGCAGCCAGCACTGTCCGGGCAGAAGCATAATCATACAGTTTCCGGATATTACGATGACCCGCCATAATGATCAGGCTGTCCATAAAAGGTAATCCGGGATTGGCGCTTAAAACTTCGAAGATTTCATCCGGATGCAGGGCGCAGTATTTACGCAACAATTCAATCCGCGAGTCCTTTACTCCAATATTTTCGCTGGGAAGCAAAAAACACTCAACCAGTATTTTTCCAACCGGATAACTGTTTGCAACGATGACGGGCTCGATGCTTTGATTATTTCGGTCCAGCTGCATGGCGCTGATAAACGCATCCACCAGTCCGGGTGCGATGGACGGGGGGAAATCACGCTTATGGTAATTATTATTATACCCTTTCACCATTGATTCCAGCGCACGCAGGTATTTGATCTTGCCCTGGCCTGTCAGCGTTGAATCCTCTTCAATTTGTTCCTGGAGGCCATCCACCCGCCTGATCATGGCATCGGCTATTTCCAGGTTAATATTCTGATCTTTCACCAGGTTAAGGCTGTCGTCTGCTTTACCGTCCAATGCCAGCAAACGTTTTTGCTGTTTATCAATATTATCGTGCCATAACATCCGGTCCTGCTGCACTTTGAAAGGATAGGAAGCCGGCTGGGCATGGACAAAAGTGAGGGCCAATACCCCAAAAAACAGATAAAGTAAGCGTAGAATGTATTTCATAAGACTCCTTTCACATTCGCTAATAAGCAAAAATACAACCAATTGATCTGTATTGTTAAAGCCTGCCTCGCATGGGCAACAATATCAAAACGTAAATAAAGCCCGCTTAATATCCGTTTTTCGGAAAATTGATATTGAAATGAAGTTGCAATCAAAACCTCCGGGGTGGTGCGCTATCCCGGAGGTGACCTCCGAGGTTGTTTACTGCCCTGGGAAGAGCCTCTATTTTTTGGGTTATCCATCTAAGTAAACATGAAAACCAGGGATGATTTTAAATCTACAACCTCCGGGGTAGTGCGCTACCCCGGAGGTTGCCTGCTGCCCGAAGTGGCTTCGCTTTTTTGCACACCCTGTGAACTTATCAATAGGCTTTTACATTATTTCTATATTAAAAAATTGTAAACTTGGTAGTCCTAAAGATTCGCTGAATTTATTTCTATTAGGTTTGCGTAAATTTTTTGTTAAATGGAACCTAAAGGCAAAAAAATTTTAATTGCCGATGATGAGCCGGATATTCTTGAAGTCATTCAATATAACCTTGTTAAAGAGGGCTATGAAGTAACGACTTCAAAAGACGGAGACGATGCGCTGTCAAAAGCTAAATCCACCCATCCGGACCTGATCATCCTCGATATCATGATGCCCAAGAAGACCGGAGTGGAGGTTTGTGAAATACTCAGGTCACAACCTACATTCAAGGACACGCTTATCCTCTTTCTTACAGCCCTGAATGATGAAAATTTCCATATCAAAGGCCTGGAAACAGGCGCTGATGATTATGTAAATAAGCCCGTCAGCCCTAAAGTTTTAATAAGCAGGGTGAACGCTTTGTTCCGCCGGATTCATAAAGAACCCCAGGAAAAAGTCCTCAAAATAGAAAACCTGAGCATCGATCCCGATAAGTTTGAAGTCATTGTAGATGATAAGAAGGTCATTCTCGCAAAAAAAGAATTTGAATTGCTTTACCTGCTTGCTTCAAAACCGGGAAGGGTCTTTCTCAGGAATGAAATTTTGAACCAGGTTTGGGGAAATGATGTTATTGTCGGTGACCGGACCATCGATGTACATATCCGGAAGATCAGGCAAAAATTGGGACTCGATTGCATCAGAACCGTAAAAGGAGTGGGTTATAAATTTGATCTTTAAAAATCGTTTGCGATCATTGGGATCGTTGTCTGTCGTTCATTAATTTTGACCTGTAAAAAACGACAGGAACCGGAGATGATGCGCAGGATTCAGATTCGATCCTATATAAGCTGAACATGCTTTCAACAAAAAATTTATCCCCCCGCCAGTTATCAGCTTTCACAGCATGTATTCTCGCTATACCTGTTTCTGCTGGCATTTATTTTTTAACTGACAACTGGAAAATCGGACTGGCATCCCTCATCATCGTTTTCATAGGAAGTTATGGGTTGATCCTTTTTACACTGGAAAAATTCATTTACAGAAAAATCAAACTCATCTATAAATTCATTCACCAGACAAAAGCGACCAAAAAAGAAGAAGTTTATTTTAAATACATCTTGCCCAGGAAAAGTATTGATGAAGTAAGGGAAGATGTGCTGAGCTGGGGGGAGAGACAAAATGAGGAAATCGAGTTGCTTAAGAAAAATGAAGCCTACAGAAAGGAATTCCTGCAGAACCTGGCACACGAATTCAAAACCCCGATTTTCGCCATTCAGGGTTATGTTGACACTTTACTGAATGGTGCAATGGAAGATACTGCAGTAAAAACGAAATTCCTTGAGAATGCTGGAAAAAATGTGGATCGCCTGGTGAATCTTGTCAATGACCTGGATGAAATTTCAAAACTTGAAAGAGGGGAACAATTATTGTATAAACAGAATTTTATCATCCAGGACCTGATCCGTGAAGTATTTGAATCCCTTTCGATCAATATCCATGACAAGGATATGAAAACGATTATCAAAAAAGGTTGCGAATCCCCGATTACTGTTTTTGCAGACAAGGAGAAAATCAGGATGGTACTGCTTAACCTCGTTGAAAATGCCAGCAAATACGGAAAGACAAATGGCAGCATCATAGCCAGCATATACAAAACTGACGAAAAACATGTGTTGATAGAGATCAGTGATGATGGGATCGGAATCGAAGAAGAACATCTCCTTCGCATATTTGAGCGATTCTACAGGACAGACGCCGCAAGAAGCAGGGATAGAGGCGGTAGTGGACTTGGCCTGGCAATCTGCAAACATATTATTGAAGCGCATGGCCAGTCGATTCATGTAAGAAGCACGCCTGATGTCGGAACCTCTGTGGGATTCACACTGGAGTCAAGAAGAGATTAGCAAGGTGTTCAGGGATTGTCTTTCATCACCCCATCATCCGGAATGCCTCCGCGGTAGTCATGCATTCGATAAATCACAAAATTTCTGACGGGGATACGCGAACGTGTTTGGCGGATGATGACACTGTCATCCACGATCCGGAAATAATTCTTCAATTGCATTTTTGGCGGCCCGTAATAGTTAGATGGGTAAATAAAATAAGCATCAGTTCCTCTTGTAAATGGCGGCCTTTCTTTATTCAACCAGCCATAATGATGAATATCGGTCAGTTTGCCAACAGCAAACAACTGCATATGCAGTGGCCGGGCAAGATAGTAATCGAGATGTGCGGCCGGAAACCAATAGTCAGAAATAAGAAATGCATGTTCTTTCATTTTGTTTGATCCAAGATCTGACTTATATAATGAATCAAATTTTTGGGAGAACTGTTTCCATCCATTCATGTCAAGCGTGATATCTGATTTACCAAGGACTCTTTCATCTCCACTTCCCAGTCTTGCAGGAAGCCATTTGATTACTGGAATGCCTACAATGATAATCGTTGCAAATACACACACTGCCACAGATATGGACCTGGGAATTCCGGATGATTCCTGATTGAGTTCGGCATAATAAGCCGAACTTAATAAAAGAATACTGATAAATGCCGGACCCGACCAATGTGGTAATGTTTCATTAAAAAGAGAGGTGATCAATAACACAATTATTAATGGCAAACCCAGCAAAAGATAAAGGCGCAAATAGGAAGGGCCAATGACTGTTTTTTTCCTGGCAATTCCTACCAGGGCAACGATATAAATGAAAAAATTTACCGGGTTATTATAAAATATGGAACCGAATAACTGTTGAAGAAAACTATTTGTATCCAGGTGCTTTCCAAAAAACCCTACCCGGTTATTGTGAAAGGAATAGGTGATAAAATGATTTTCCAGGTTCCAGAAAAAAATGGGAGATATAATGATTATAGTGACAAGGACCGACAGATAAAGATAAGGCGATCTAAACAGGTCTCTCTGAAAAAACAAAATATAAGCTCCAAATCCAAACCACAAAAAAATTCCGTGCACTTTGCTCATGATGCAAAAACCAATGCTGATTCCAAGTAATAGTAACCGGAGGTTTTTTTTCCTCTTATCATAGCCTTCCGAAATAATTTCAGTCATTAGAAAAATGCTGATCACCCAAAACAGTAGTTGCGGTGAGTCAGGTAAAATAAATGTCCCGGCTATAATACTGCAATAAAAAGAGGAAGTGTATAACAGGGATGCATACCATCCTGCTTTTTCATTTTTTATTCTGGTACCGATCAGGAAGATGAGCCAGGTATTTACGGCAGCGCAAAGGATGGGACCGAGCCGGATAAAAAATTCATTCTGCAAAATAAGATTGAATGTAGTCAGCCTAATAAGGATAGCCACCATCGGTGGGTGGTCGAAATAATTCCATTCCAGGTGTAAGGCATAGGTCCAGTAATACACTTCATCATTGCCAAATTCAAGAAAACCTGCCGCGCAGCAACGCAGCAATGTTGAAAGAAAAATTAGAATAAAAACTTTTTTACGGAAGTTCATTTTCCATGAAGCCAATTAGTTTCCATTGAAGCGACAAAAATATAATTTCCGGAGGAGATTCATCATACCAGAATAGGCTGACGTTTTATGAAGATAACGGTTCGCAACGTGAATCCCTATTTATGAAGCTGCTTCTGCTTTTCGTTCCTTCAGTCGCCTGACCGGCCAGCCTTTGAGCCTGTTATTAAAAAACGAATAAACCCAAACTGCGACGAAAACACCGATTACTGATCCGGTAAATACGTCGACTGGAAAATGTTGAGAAAGGTAAATCCTGGAAAAGCCAACAAGGATAGCGCCTAACAAGTACAGGCAGCCGATCTTTTTATTTTTAGAAAACAAAGACAACAAAGTAGCCAAAGCAAAAATAGAAGCGGTATGCCCTGAAGGAAAGCTGCTTGTCCCGGTAAGCGTTACTCCATTAATTAAATGAATATGTCCTGCTGCAAAAAATTCTTTTGGTCTTGGGCTAAATACAAGATGTTTGAGCAACTGGGCAAGCAGGCCGGAAACAATATAAGCTGCAAGCAGCTGCCAGGCAAATTCAAAACGCCGGGCAATTAGAAAAGACACTACGATAATTATAGTAAATATTCCGTCACCAAGATTTGTATAACCAATAAAAAAAGAATCCAGCAAATGATTATGATATGAAGTCAGATATAAAAAGCTGTCGGCCTTGGAAGTAATTAATAAGAAAGACACGGATGCCAACAGATAAAAAAGAAATCCAAGGAAAAAATAACGGTTCAACAAAAATATATTCCTCATATTTCTCATAATAAAGGTTAGCCTGTTTATGTTTTTTTGCAAAGTAACTCAATATTTGAGTTATCAGATGTTAACAGGAATTTTTCTAACTAATAAATAACGATAAAACAAGGATTTATATTGGAAATCAACTCTGAAAAATGAGGTGGGGCTACAAAGCGGCGACAATTTCTTCTGTAATACCAAAAGACAAAGTCATTCCGGCTCCTCCCACTCCATTAATAATATATACATGGGGCTCGGGTGAATAGAACAAATTTATTTCTCCATCTGTCAGTTTAGGATAAATCCCGCTCCAGGTTTCTGTAATTGTCCAATCTTTGAACTGCGCGAATTGCCTGAGATAATCGAGAATCATCTGGTTGATGAAATTTTTGTCAAACGGATCATGAGTCAATCCATATTCGTGTGAATCCCCGATGGTCAACTCTCCTTTTCCGTTTTGTGAAACCATTACATGAATTCCCCACTCCAGGTAGTTATTCATTTCTTCCTGATAGCGCTGTTTCAATTTTGCCAGGGATTGTGCAGATTTAAAACTGTTGTAATGAATCAACGATAATCCTCCACACAGGGCCGGGCCGATTCTCCAGTTATCAGGTTGAGCGGCTAACCGCATCATTTGCAATTTGCATTTTGTTAGTGGGAACTCGTTGAAATGTTCAGGATACAATGTTTCGAAATCGGCGCCGCTGCAAATGAATATCAGATCAGCTTCATATTCCTCATCATTGCCGATATACGCAGTCTGGTCGGATATATAAGAAATACATTTACCCCAATAAAAATCAACGCCCCATCTTTCGTTCAGGTAATCCGGAATAGAAGCGATGGCTTCACGCGGATCTACAATTAATTCCTCAGCGCTGAATAATCCTCCCAATAAATTTTTCTGCACCACAGCATCCGATTTCGCGGCGATTTGGGTTTTATTCAGGAGGCAGACATTTCTTCCCTGATTTTTAAAAATTTCGTACAACTCCTGCAGCGTATTCCATTCATCATCATAATAAGCGAGATGCAGGCTGCCGACATCATCGTACCAGGTATTGCTTTCTTCCGCAATTTCTTTCCATATATTCCTGCTTCGAAGAGCAGTCGCATATGGTCCATCCGGCTGGCCAATCGGCCATATCATTCCAAAATTTCGTATCGATGCACCGACTGCTTTTTGTGTCCGCTCAAAGACTTTAACAGAAAAACCTTTCGCGGCCAACGCTCTTGCTGTCGCCAGGCCAACAATACCTGCACCAATCACGATTGCTGATTTCTCATTCATTAGCCACAGCACTTTTATATTTTTTTGAAAAATAACCCAGCGAAATAAAAGTCCCCACCACACCTGCAACCGATAAAATAATTACGCTCTGAGAATAGAAAGAAGTCCATTGCATTTTTACGTGCAACATTTCTTTCGTAATCAACACCACTACACTGGCAAGATATCCGAATGAATCAGCTACATAAATCAGAAAGCCGACATTACCCGGATACCTGAATGCCGCAATCAAGCGCTCGAAAAAAATACAATTGAAAGGAATATAGGTCATGTACAACCCCAGCCCGACCAATGTCATCCACCATAAAGGGGAAAGCAGGTGCTGCACAAAGAAAAAAGTGCTGAGCCCGGCTATCACGAAGCCAAGCAGAATAAAATAATGCGCATATACCAATGCCTTAAAATTATTTTTTACAAGTATCATGCTTCCGATCAGGGCCAGTATGATGATCGTAGTAGGGGTTTCTGTTTTGGTAAATATGGAAGGCTGGTTGGTATATCCCATTTCTTTCCACATGTCAGCTATAAAATTATCCCGGATATCGCGGAACAAGGTGGAGAATACATAAATGGTGATGGCAGTGACTATACCGGCGAGGAACATACGAATAAATTTCTTCCGGCTTTCTTTGGTCATTGGCACACGGTTACTTCGGAGTTCGACATCTTCAGCAGAAGGTGCCGGGATTTTTTCCAGTAAAAAGATAAACAGGATAAGTGGGAGAGCAAAGGCAAGACCGGTCACAAAAGGAACCCAGAATTCGCTCAGGCTAAAATTTATACGTAGCGACTCCGCCACGGATTTAACAAATCCTGAAGAGAAAATAAAACTTACCGACAAAGCAGCTCCAATAAAATCGGTAGCGCTTCTTCCTTCCACATAAGAAAAAACAATACCCCAGATCATCCCTAAAGGAAAACCATTGATGAACATAAAAATAATATTGTAAGGAACCGGGATGATTGCAAACAACAACAGGGCGAGCCAGGATATGCCTGTGAGAAAGAGAATTATTTTTCCTCTCCCCATTTTTTTGAGTTCAGCGATATACCGAATGCCATAAAACTTAGCAGCTGCATATCCAAGCACCTGGGTAATGACAAGCCAGGTTTTGTAGCTGATGCCGGCAAAGCTTATTCCTTCAAAGGTACAAACAGTAAATCCTTTTCTGAATCCATACACCGTGGCATAGGTCAGGAAAGTTATGATGGAAGCATATAGCGCGACCAGCATCTGGCTGCGGGTGTAAGCCCTGGCAATTGTTTTACTCACGGCTTATTGAATGATGGATTTTAGTTCTGACAAACTATCAATAATATAATCGGGATGATATTGCTCGAGTTTTTTTCGGCTATACGCCCCCGTGGTTACGCTGACAACCAGTCCGCAACCCGCATGTCGCCCTTCTTCCACATCCACTTCTGTGTCTCCCACTTTGGCAACTGAAGCCGGGTTTCCAATGTGCAGTTTTTCCATAATGGCAAAAATCATGTCTGGATGCGGTCGACCCTGGGCTACTTCATCGCTTGAAATCACATAATCAATGTTGGATCCGCTTTTCCAATCCAGGCGCTCCAGCATGGTATCCGTTATTTCTTGGGTGAACCCTGTATTTAATGCAAGGCGCACTCCTTTTTTCCTGAGCCAGTCGAATACATCTTCTGCAAACGGAAGCGGCTGGAGCTCCTCATCTGCCTTGTAAAAACGGATCATGTTATCGGTGAACACTTCATGAATTTGATTGATCAGCTCTTCTTTATTTTCTTTAATATTTGGGTACCCTTTGTCAAGAAGAATCCTGATCGCATCTATTTTTCGAAACCCCATGACCTGCTGGGCTTCTTCTTTTTTGATCTCATATCCAAATTTGGCAAAGGCGTCGAGAAAAGCTGTGGCAACATTTCCATTGTCGCGGACAGTTGTGCCGGCAATATCAAAAACAACGAGTTTTATTCCGTTTTTGTTCATTTGTCAGGTTGGGATTCGAGGTGATGAAAGATCATTTCGCGGTAATGAAGGAGATCAGGCAAGGGCTTATGTTCGATTTTGGCCTGCTCATCCCATTTTCTCATCTGGATTATCAGATCAAATAAAGGATATTGTTCAAAAGCTTCTGCCTCATCTTTACTCATGGGGCCTCCCTGGTACTCGAGCGTTTTCCTACTGGCGGCAGAAAGGTTATCATAGTATTCCGGGTATTTATATGTCAGGTAACGTTTTGCTTCCACATGCGATTCAACAAGCCGGGATATTTTTTTCGAAAATCCATTTTTTAAAAGAAAACCGGCACCGATCTCTTCATGATTCCTGATGCCAAATCCATCCATTTCATTTATCCCACGCCCCTCTTCGCAAAGATGCCCGATATCATGCAGGAATGCTGCCAGGATGACTTCTACATCATACCCTTGCTCTTCAGCCAGTTGAGCTGCCTGAACCATATGTTCAAGCTGGGACACTTTTTCGCCCGCATATTCCTCACCCCCATGCTTTTCGTAATAGCGCATGATCGTATCCGTTATTTCTGCAGCCGCTTGTTTATTCATGACACAAATTTTTATCAGTTTACGCGTCGAAAGTTAATCAATAATTGATGAAATCGCCTGAGCGTTTCCATGATCGGGTACAAAATGAAAACCAAGCAGCGCAGCAAGTGTTGGCGCGATCTGTTGCTGATAAAGAGGAGATATAGTTTTTATTTCCCCCATTGGTTTTGTGTCAGGGCCCATTACAGCAATCCAGATATGACCTGCATCTTCTACTTTTTCTCCATGATCCCTCCACTGCGCTTTTATTTTATCTCCGCGGCCATGATCGCAGGTAACGATGAGCGTTGTCCTGTCCTTGTATTCCGGCATGGACTGCACTGTTTTCCACAAATCTGCGAGCATTCCATCTTCTGCATGTGCGCTGCCGAGATAGAGATCATATTCGCCCATATGCGCGAAATCATCCGTTTCGTCAAAAGCGATGTACAACACTTTTGGTTTATAAGCTTTCAAATATTCATGACCGGCGAAATAAGTCAGTAAATCCGGTCTTGAGCCAATAGGTTTTGCAGTCAGGAACTGCATATCATTAATCAGTTGCAATTGGGTGTTATCAAATTTTAATGTATCAACATCTGAATTTACATAGATGCCGCTCCTCCATTTGTTCAGAATATATGGAAATACATCCCAGGTAGAGAAAACAGCTACTTTACCGGCAAATCCATTTTGACTGTTGATGAACTCGAGTACATTCCTGTTTTTATTAAGAATCTTATCATTTGAATTGACTGCTGAATCCGGATAACCTGTAAATATTTCATTGTACCCGGGATAAGAAAATTTGTACCGGTTCGCATTGTTGACTTCGCTTCCATTATTCCTGTCGCCGTATAATTGACCGTGAACAGCTATGGTACTCCATAGGAAAGGAAATAATTTCGCACGGCGGTCGATTATGTTATCGCTCCAGAATTCCTTTTTGACCTCTGCAGAATCGTGAGTAAATCTTTTATCACCCATGATTGCGGCATCTACGCCGCCGAAAACCTCCTGCCAGCGCATGCCATCCATCGTTACGATTATTAAATTTTCGGTTTTGTGTGATTGCGCAATCCCGGACGATACTTTGAGCAAGAGAATAAATAAAAAAATTCTTTTCATAATTTATTTTTGATTCAATAAAATATGCTAACGTAATCCTTTTTCAGTTAAATAACTGATCAATGCCATGGGATGATTTGTTTGCAACCCTCTAATTCCTTTTTGTATTGGCTGGTTCCATAATTCCGGTCCTTCATTATCGCCCTGTATATCGGGCAATACTAAATAACCCAAACGACCGGCCACTTTTACCATATCCGCAGAGTATTGTGCGTAATCTCCATCTAAAATTTCGGCGCGATACCTGTTCAAAAAATTTTTCATGCTACTTGTGTCTTTTATATGATCGGGAAGGCTGATCATCAGCGGCATTTCAGGCGCCACTTTACGCCATTTATAAAACGGTTGTTCCTCGTTGATATAAACCGTTACTTGTTTCTCCATTCCATAACGAACGATCTCATTATATGCAGCACGAGGATCAGCATTCTTAAAATCAAGATAAATGTTGATCTTTCCTTTACATAATTCCAATACTTCCTTAAACAAAGGGACATCAAATTCTCCCCGGTCAGGATGAAGTTTATCTTTTACTTTAAATTTTTTCAGGCTATCTAAATTCAGATCCTTTACCAATCCCCTGCCGTTGGTCATTCGATCTACTGAAGCATCATGCATGATGATCAACTGGCTGTCGAGAGTGGTTCGCAAATAAATTTCTATATAATCCGCATTATCCCGAATAGCATTTTCGAAAGCAGCAATGGTATTTTCCGGAGCCCGGGTGTGGTCTCCCCTGTGAGCCACCACGATAAACCGGTGCTTTATTGAAGGCAGCGATTGCAAGACCTGTGCATTCGCGTATTGGAACACGAAGCCAAAACATAGTATTTCAAAAATCTTACATAAACGATACATGCGAACCGG
>DATJWE010000046.1:0-6809 GCA_035501475.1 Puia sp.
ATTTTTGCAGCAGGGTCACCATCGATATTCATTTCTTCTGCTTCCGAACGGGCGAGGAAATCTGTTGGAAGAATTGTCATCAGGCTTTGTGCTGCGTCGGCCTGAATTACGCCAATCCCTTTTCCGTAGTCTGAGTTATCAATGAGATTGTATAATCCATTAAGTAAAAGATTGAGGTAATTCACAATACCATAGTGTGTGCTTGCAATGAAGGCAATCGATCCCTTTTCTTTGGCTAATACATATGATTCTGACAAGGTTTTAGATAATGATAACCTTCCTGGGTCAAACGTATAAAAATTCCCTGCATAACACCCATTCACATAAAACACCGGATATTTTCCCTGGTTATTGTAAATAGTCGGATCATCGAGATTAAACCCCAGTGATGAGGCTGATGAATGGCCAAAATAAGTCATCATACCAATTCCGTTAGAGAAAAGTTGCGGAAATGCTGCGGCGGAAACCTGATCATTTTGATCAACGGAAGTGCTGCAGAAAGTGGTCACGTTCGCTCCGAACAGAGTATCAATAATAATTCCTCTGTAGTAATTCATATAATTACACAGGATGGCTTCAAGATATGGATCGGTTGCGCCGGTAATGTGAATCACATTTTTCATCCACCCCCTTCCTGCAATTGTATTCGGGTTGATTTGCTGCGCCTGCTCGAATTCTTTTATTTTACTTAAATAAATTTCAACTTCAGGACCGCTGATGGCAGCCAATCGCCCGATTGGGGTAAGTGGAACAGTCTGTGCTCCGTCTTGCGTGCTCAGCATGTTATCGGATGCGGGATATCCAAAGGTCGGAACAGGATTCAAAATATCTGTCGAAGGATTGCTTTCATTGGTCCGATAATCATTATAGGTCATTCCTCTTCCTATCAGGAAAACAAATTGTGGTTTTGATGCATAGACGCTTCTTGCATAATTGAGGAAATTTTTTATGGAAGAAGGATGCTTCTTGATTCCAAATGAAAACTGATCTACCAATTCGTTGATATCAATTAACTGCGTATTGAAACTACCGCCTGCAGCAGAACTCCGGTAGTTTTTATAATCAACCACAGGATTGTTGTTGTTAGTGCCGGTATAAAGTGAAGGATTGCTGATGATGATATAATTCCCCTGATTGGCAGGATTACTGAAAGAAATAAAATTTTTCTGGGTTAAAGTACCCACGGCAGTTATATTGGAAGGGTCTTCACTTACGAGGACAAATTTCCTTGTCGATGCAGAGCCGGGTAAAACAAAATAGAGCGTGCCACCCCCTATTATAGCAACATATCGTTGACCCGAAGACAGATCATAGAGAACAGGAACTCCGCTGCCGGCATTAAAATTATTTATGTTCAGATAATAGCCACTGGCTTTGGGAGCCAATTCAAAATAAAAATTACTGAGTCCTCCAAAATTAAACTGCCTCGGGTAAGTTATTTCATAATACGATACTACCGCTCTGTCTGTCATTTGAGTTGCCGGCGTGATGTCTGTGAATTGAATATTATTGGAGGCAGAGTTGAGATCGGTCAAAGGAAGATTTACATTCGTCACCAAATCATTGAAGCTGTTCATTATAGTATCTTTCAACAAAAATCCATTTACTGAAGCCTGTATATGTCTTAGGGTATCTGCGCATCCAACTGCTCCAAACTTAAATGTTGCACCAGGACCGGTGTTATAAATAAATAAGTTACTCTGATTGTCGAGCAAAGGAACTCCCTGTGATATGAAGGCTGAGCTCCAGAACTCACCAATATCATAGGATGAAGAATAGATATATTGTTCAAGTACTACGGCATATCCGGGGTTCAACTGGGTTTTGAAATAGGTTGCAGCTTTGTGCATGAAATAAGGTTCTACCGGAAGTATATTGCCCGTTGTATCGTTGGTTGCCTTTGCAAAATGAAAAGTGGGCGATGTTGGGTTTACTGTTAAAAAATATACGGCGGTATCTGTTTGTAAGCTCCATTTATCTGTATGCTGATAGGCAGGATTCCTGTAAAGTGGTTTATCAGCTTTTCCGTCATTCATCAATCCCCAGAATTCGATATAGTCAGTAGGACCAAGGGCCCCTGTGTCTACCGAAGTATAAATGGGTACTTCCTGTCCATTTCTGAACAGCTGAAAATATTGAGCGGGTGTGCTTCCAAGACCGGCACCGGCAAGAACTGATTGTGGAATACGATACAGGCCATTGGCGCCGACTTTGAATTTGTAATAAGTCTTGCTGAAGTCGATCCATTCGTTATTGTAGGGTTGGGCACTTAGCCCCCAAGTGACCAGTAATAACAATATTGTAAAAATTTTCTTCATGTTGTTCGGTTTCGGTTTGACGTTGGGCATTGGTCAGGATTTCTTTTTTTCTTTCTTCTTCAATTCTCTCAGATCAATTTTTAAAGAAAATACATTTGTGTATAAAGGATTGGATTGATTGGCCAGGTTGGTAAAAGCATAGTCGATCTCTACATCGCCAATTTTAAAACCGGCGCCGATACTTGGCTGGTAAATCCATATCTTTTTTTTATTCGTTGTGTCTTTATCATCCAACACCTGCTGGAAATTGTTGATCCCCGCACGAACAAAAAGTACATTATTATATGATAGTTCCAGGCCCACTTTAGGATCAACGCTCACCGGATTCGTACTGATCACCGTATTGCGTTTGCCATCGAAAGTAATATCAAAGTTTGCTTCCGCCAGCAGGCTTAGTTTTTTATTTATTTTGAAATTATAAGAGCCACCAAGTATTAATTGTGGGGCGGTCAATTCAGTTGATTTGGATGGGATTTCATTTTGCGTCACATAAAATACTTCCCGGGTCAGCGAATCGAGATTGTATGTCCAGGCGTTGAAGGTTGTTGTGACGTCTTTGGCCACGATACCGATTCTCCAGCGGTCACCGATCACCTGCATTGCCGCATCAATCCCAAAACCCCAGGCTCTCGCGAAATCTCCGGCCTGCCGGCGAATGATTTTTGCATTGATACCGAAGCTTACTTTTTTATTTTCCTGCCAGTTTACCTGCTGTGCAAGAGAAAAAAGAAATGCATAGTCTGCAGAAGAAAAAGTGGAGATATTACTGAAATTGATACTGCCATCGGGTTGTACGAGGAAAACTGTATTCGGAATATCGTCTACAGCAAAGCGCAAGAGGGTGAGGCCAAGCGTTCTCTTGTTGTCCTTCAACGGAAGAACAAGATTAGCAAAATCATATTTACCTATGCCTGCAAAATATTCTGAATGCATAAGGTTGAGTTGCGGATTATCCTTGACATTGGCCAGTCCGGCAGGATTCCAATATCCCGCGGTACCATCGTCTACCGAGGCCACCTGGGCATTGCCCATCGACATACCCCTGGCGCCGGCTCCAATATTCAGGAATTCGTTTGAATAAGTGGCGAATTGGGCAAAAGCATCACAACAAGTCAGTATTAAAAGCAGGGTTAGTAAAGATTTGACTTTGGTCATCTGACTGATCTTTGTCATTATTCCTGTCAGATGAAGCGCACCCGGCAAAGTTTCCATCATAAGCCAATATTACGATTATCGTTTTGGAAATGCCTTCAACGGTACGGGCCGTTTCATCGAACCACTTTTCGAATAATAAGTTTATTAGACTGTATTCTACGGATATTGGCTGCACTATACTATTGTTACGTAACCAATGAATAACAGGTTGGTTATTCACGGGCCTCACAATGCCTAATCTTTTCTAACGTATTTTTATTCAAATTATTGCAGTGGTTTTAGCTGGTAGAACCCTTACTTTTGCCAAAATTTGTTAATAGCCATATGTCGCTGATTAAGGAATTGAAATGGAGAGGCATGATCCAGGATATTGTGCCTGGGACCGAAGAGCAGCTCAACAAGGAAATGACCGCAGGGTATATCGGGTTTGATCCGACTGCGGAAAGTCTGCATATCGGCAGCCTGGTCCCAATACTGCTTTTGGTTCATTTACAGAAAGCTGGTCACAAGCCCATTGCGCTTGTTGGCGGCGCTACCGGAATGGTTGGCGATCCGAGCGGGAAAAGTGAAGAAAGAAATCTTCTTGATGAAAAAACATTAGCGGATAATTTGTCGGGCATAAAAAAACAATTGCAACAATTCCTGGATTTCAGTACTGCTTTGCCGAATGCAGCTGAAATGGTAAACAACTACGATTGGTTTAAGGATATGTTTTTTCTCCATTTTATTCGCGATGTAGGAAAACACATCACCGTGAACTATATGATGGCAAAGGATAGCGTGAAGAAAAGAATTGAAGGAGATACCGGAATGAGTTTCACCGAATTTACTTACCAACTGGTACAGGGGTATGATTTCTATTGGCTGTACGCGAATAAAAACTGCAAGCTGCAAATGGGAGGAAGCGACCAGTGGGGAAATATTACGACCGGCACGGAACTGATTCGACGTAAAGGGGGTGGGGAAGCGTTTGCATTCACTTGTCCGCTGATTACCCGCACTGACGGAGGAAAATTCGGCAAAACAGAAAAAGGGAATGTCTGGCTCGATCCAAATAAAACCTCTCCTTATCATTTCTATCAGTTTTGGTTAAACGCTGCAGATGCGGATGCGGAAAAATGGATTAAGATTTTTACTTTTTTAACAAAGGAGGAGGTGGAGAAACTACTCGAAGAACATAAGAAGGACCCGGGGGCAAGAGTATTGCAAAAAATACTGGCCAGGGAAGTGACCATCTTTGTTCACGGGCAACAGGAATACGAAAAAGCAATAGCCACCACAGACAAATTATTTGCCAACCAGACAGCGCCCGCAGAAACACTGAGTGCTGAAGATTTAGAGAATATGGAAGGAATTGTGAAGTCTGAATATGCATTGGATAAAATAAAATCGGGGATAGATATTGTCAGCTTTCTCGCCGAGACGAAGATCTTTTCGAGTAAGGGCGATGCACGGAAAATGATTCAGAACGGGGGATTGAGCATTAACCGTCATAAGATTGATGACGTGACGATGCCGGTGACTACATCTCACCTTCTGCATGATAAATATATCCTTATTCAAAAAGGGAAAAAGAACTATTTTCTCGTCAGGGCCGTGTGATAGCCTGTTTGCGATAATCATTCGGTATCTCAGCTCTTCACGAATTTTTCAATGGCTTCGACAAGCAGGTCCAGGTTTTTTGTGCTTGTGTACACATTTGGGGTAATGCGTACGCCGCTGATATTTTCCCACTCAATAGCCACCGTATGAATTTTATAGTTGTTGAACAGGAAATCTTCCAGTTCCGCCGGCTTCTTACCCTGCACGCCTACTAACCCGATGGCACAACCGAAATCTGGTTTGAGGGAAGTCCCCAGCCTGATCTTGGGAATATCTTTTATTTGATTCATCCAATAATTTTTCAGGTAGAACAATCTTTGTTCTTTTCGCTTTGCCCCGATCATATCATAAAATTCGATGGCTTTGCCCGTGGCCTGTTCAATAAAAAAAGGCCTCGTACCAAGCGCTTCGAACTTTCTGATATTATCGCTTTTAGGATCGGCGCTGGCAAAAAAAGGATAGAGATCCTTGATTTTTTCTTTTTTCACATAGAGTAAGCCGGTCCCTATGCATGCTGCAAGCCATTTATGTAAACTCGAACCGAAATAATCACAATCCAGATCCGGAACTTTAAATTCAAGTTGGGCAAAGCTGTGTGCTCCGTCAACCAATACGGCAATCCCGCGCTGATGCGCTGTATTGGCTATTTTTTTTACAGGTATTATCTGCCCGCACCAGTTAATGATATGTGTGATATGAACCAGTTTTGTTTTTGCTGTAAAAGATTTCATATACAGATCACTGATATAATTGTTGTCTTCAGACGGCAATTCAAGATTAACCCATACCAGTTTGATTCCATCCCGCAGGGCTCTTTGTTTCCAGGCATTGATCATATTCGGATAATCCTGCTTACTCAGGACAACTTCATCACCTGCCTTAAGATCGAGCCCGAAGATTACAGTCTCCAGTGCTTCGGAAGCATTACGATGAATAGCAACCTCCTCTGCCTCGCACCCGGCAAGTTTTGCCAGGTTGGCCCGAAGCGGTTCACGTCCCTGGTCAAGGATTCGCCACATGTAATAACTTGGTGCTTCGTTGGAAAGATCATGAAAACGCTTCATTGCATCCTGTACGATTTTGGGCGAAGGAGAAACACCTCCATTATTAAGGTTGATAAGGTAAGGCGATACAGTAAATGATTCCTGTACATAGTACCAGAAGTCCTCGTCGTCCGCCAATTCTTCAGGAGAAATATTCTTCACGTTTGTTAGAGCTTTGTGTAGGTTCCGACTCCAGGAAGGCTGTGAAAGGGCGCTAAGAAATGCTGTGGCAGAAAATGAACCCACGGAATTCAGAAATGTTCTGCGGTTAAAGACGGTCATGCTGCTATTTTTAGCTTACAATGTACCAAAAAAATCAGGTCAGCGTTGGAAACGTGGAGATTTCAATTTTGCGGATTTCCTTTCAGGCCTTAATTTTGCAGCCCTCACTATTTATATCTTGCCCGATAGTATAAAGGTAGTACGACAGATTTTGGTTCTGTTTGTCGAGGTTCGAATCCTCGTCGGGCAACCCAGGCCAAAACCAAACGAGGCCTAACAAAGCTCAAAACCCGCTACAATGCTTAATTGTAGCGGGTTTTTTCATTTTCCTAACTTTCGTTAAAACTGGGTAATTTGAGCAAAATGTTTTACAGTTTGTTTTACGGTTTGTTTTACAGTATGGCGTACCTTTAGTTAATGAAGAATGTGACCTATAGACCTATCCTGAATTGGCGCAATGCAACCAACG
>DATJWE010000047.1:0-30628 GCA_035501475.1 Puia sp.
TTCTGCAAAACCCCGGAGATTTATTACCAGACTATCCGGGCTGCACCTCCCAATCCGGTGAAGAGCCTGAGAACTGAATGAGCTCCTGTCTCAAAAAGTTTAAGAATACTCATCAGGAGCTCGCAAGTGATCACTACTACACAAGAATAATAATTGATTGAATTTATTTTCAATCTAAAGCCCTGTCGAAGCAGGGAAAAGATTACACGTCGTTATGCAACAATTAGTTCTCTAATCCGACTTTATAACAGTTAACTATTAACAGTCGACCTTTATCTGTCAACTAAAAATAAAATATGTTAAAAAACTATTTGCTTACTGCAATCAGGAATCTGAAAAAAAATAAGGTCTTTTCTTTCATCAATATCTCCGGTCTGGCACTGGGTATGACCTGCAGTCTGCTCATCCTGTTATGGATCAACAATGAGCGAAGCATGGATAAACAAAATAAGTACACGGAAACGCTGTACAGTATTTATGAAAGACAGTATTACGATAATAAAATTGATGCTTTTCATGCCACGCCCGGTGTACTTGCCGATGAAATGAAAAGAGTGTTGCCTGAAGTGCAGTATGCAAGCAATTTTGCTTGGAATGAACTCACCACATTCCAGGTGGGCGATAAAATTGTCAAGGAAAATGGCAATCATGCCGGAATGGATTTTTTCAAGATCTTCAGCTACAAACTTCTCCAGGGAAATGCAACTACTGCATTGAACACACCTGCAACGATTGCCATCTCCCGAAAAATGGCCAATGATTTTTTTGGCAGTCCCGAAAAAGCCATAGGTAAAACAATCCGTTATGAAAACAGGAAGGATTTTACGATCACTGCTGTATTTGAAAACCTTGGCGAAACGAATTCAGAAAAATTTGATTACCTGATCAACTGGCACGCTTTCCTTGAGGACAATAGCTGGGCCAAGGAATGGGGAAATAACGGACCACGCACTTACATTGTGCTGAAGGCGGGAACCGACCCCATTGCATTCGAAAAAAAGATTGTTCATTTCTTAGACAATTATAATAAGGAACAGGGACATGGCTTCCGGATTGAATTAGGCATGCAACGTTTTGATGACATATATCTTCATTCCCATTTTTCAGCCGACGGTAAATTGGAGGGAGGAAGAATAGAATATGTGCGGCTCTTTAGTATCGTAGCGATTTTTATTTTGCTCATCGCATGTATCAATTTTATGAACCTGACAACAGCCCGTTCGGTGAAAAGAGCGAAGGAAATAGGCGTGAGAAAAGTAGTGGGTGCATTTCGTTCTTCATTGGTACGACAGTTCATCGGCGAAGCTGTACTCCTTGCGTTCATCGCTGTGATTGTCGCCATATTGATGACAATATTGTTATTACCCTCTTTTAATTCACTTACTCAAAAACAAATCAGTTTTCCTTTCAGCGATGCGTATTTCTGGATCAGCATCCTCGCCTTAACTGCGATCACAGGAATCATCTCTGGAAGTTATCCTGCGCTTTTCCTTTCAGCGTTTAATCCTGTAACGGTTTTAAAAGGCACACTCAAATTGAAATCAGGATCGGTTTGGTTTCGGAAAGGACTAGTTGTTTTTCAGTTTGTACTTTCCATTGTGCTCATCATCGGGACCATCGTCATTTCGAAACAGATCAATTATGTTCAGACAAAAAATCTCGGTTACGACAGGGAGAACCTTATCTATATTCCACTGGAAGGAGACCTTACAAAGCAATATAAATACTTAAAAGAGCAGGCATTGAATATGCCTGGAATAGAAGCTGTTTCGCGAATCTCGCAAACTCCGACAGCAATAGAAAATGGCACTTATGGTGTTGACTGGGATGGAAAAGATCCTAATTCCAAACCCATGTTTACACAGGCTGCTATCGGATATGATTTTGTGAAAACAATGAAAGTGCAGATGTTGAAGGGAAGAGAATTCTCAAAAGATTTCGGGACAGACACGGCTGGATATATATTGAACGAACAGGCGTTGAAAAAAGTAGGATATAAAAATCCAATCGGCAGCCGGTTAACCTTCTGGGGTAAGAAGGGAACCATTGTAGGCATAGTAAAGGATTTCCATTTTAATTCTCTCCACGTCCCTGTAAATGCACTCGTGTTGCGGCTGGGTGAAACGGATGACTGGGGAAATGTGCTGGTGAAAACGCAACCTGGTAAAACCAAAGAAGCTTTGGCCAGCCTTGAAAAATTGTGTAAACAGTTAAATCCCAGATTCCCATTTACATACCAGTTTTCTGACCAGGAATATCAAAAACTTTATACAAGTGAGCTAATGATAGGAAAGCTTTCCAATTGTTTTGCATTCCTCGCCATATTTATTTCCTGCCTTGGTCTTTTGGGATTGGCAATGTTCACGGCAGAACAAAGAACAAAAGAAATCGGGATACGCAAAGTGTTGGGAGCAAGCATTGGATCTGTGTTTGCGCTGCTCTCGAAAGAATTTCTGCTGCTAGTTTTCATCGCACTGCTCATTGCATCCCCGCTCGCGTGGTTTGCCATGACCAAATGGCTGGAAGAATATGCATACAAAACGCAGATCAGCTGGTGGATGTTTGCGATAGCCGGAATTGCAGCTATTGTTATTACACTCATGACAGTAAGCTTCCAGGCAATCAAAGCAGCCGTGGCAAATCCGGTGAAGAGTTTGAGAACAGAGTGAAGACATTGAAACAAACCTCCGGGGTTCTCTGGAACCCCGGAGGTTTCTGCTAATAGTCATCGATACTGTCAACTAAAAACTATAAACTAAATATCAAACACATGAAAAAGCAACTTATCATTACAATGATCACATTACTCGCTATTGGGGCGAGTGCGCAACACGGAACTCCGTACCTGACCAAATCACTTGCCAGCGAATCGGTGAAGGAAGTAGAAGCTTCAACGCAGGGAGGAAGCATTTCTGTTTCGGGAGTGGCTGTCGCAGACACCAAAGTGGAGGTATATATTTCAGGAAACGGGAGGGTTTTTGATCTTTCAAAAGACGAAATCAAAAAAAGGCTGGACGAAGAATATGACCTGAACATCTCCGTTAGCGGTGGGAAGCTCACAGCAATTGCAAAAACGAAAGACAAAAACATGAACTGGAATCATGCGCTCAACATTTCATTTAAAATTTATGTTCCTCAAAACACATCTACAGATCTTTCTACCAGCGGGGGAAGCATTAGTTTGTTGAACTTATCCGGTACACAGGATTTCCGAACAAGCGGAGGTAGCCTGACCGTAGAAAAAGTCACAGGCAAAGTCAATGGAGAAACTTCAGGAGGAAGCATTGATGTATCCGATTCAAAAGATGATATTGATCTCCGTACAAGTGGCGGAAGCATTGAAGCCACCAACTGCATGGGCAAAATCAAACTCAACACTTCGGGCGGATCTCTGACACTTAAGCAGCTAAAAGGTAATATCCGAGCAACTACCAGCGGCGGGAGTGTTAATGGAAGAACTATTGATGGTGAGCTCGAAGCACGTACTTCCGGAGGAAATGTTTCCCTGGACGATTTGTCCTGCAGTCTTGAAACCTCCACCAGCGGTGGAAATATCGATGTAGAAATCAAAGAGCTTCGTGAATATGTAAGAATTGATAACTCATCCGGGCATGTGGATTTGCAAGTCCCGAAAGACAAAGGATTAGATTTGAAATTGAGCGCAGAAAAAATAAAGACTGATCCATTGAACAATTTTAGTGGAACGATGGAAGAAAATAAGCTCCGCGGGAAATTAAACGGAGGGGGTGTTCCTATTGATATTGATGCCGGAAGCGGAAGAATTTCGCTGACATTCAGATAATAGCTAGTGTATAAATATGCGAATTCCCGCTTCGCATTTAAATGCGGAGCAGGAAAAAATAATAGTTCCGCCCTTTCGGATGGAAAAAATTAACTAACAGGCCGTCAGCCATCGATCTGCTAACACTATAAACCTCATCATATGTTTAGAAATTATTTCAAAACTGCATTTCGCAACCTGAGGAAATACAAATTTATTTCCTTCATTAACCTGTTTGGCCTGACGCTTGGGTTAACCTGCTGTCTGCTAATCTTAACTTATATACTCAACGAACTGAGTTATGATAAATATAATGTCAATGCTTACAGGGTTTATCGGGTAACCCGGAATTTCAATAACCAGGACGGCACGATTTCGCTACGTCTCAGCACAGTAGCTCCGCCGTTCGGTCCATTGCTGAAAAATGAATTCCCGGATATAGAAAAAATAACCAGACTATTGCCTAATGGAACTACATCGATGCGTTATGAGGACAAAGTGTTTAATGAAAAAAATGTGTACTTCGCGGATGAAAACCTTTTTGATGTCTTCACGGTAAAAATAATTCATGGCAATCCGAAGACAGCGCTCAATGATCCGTTTACGGTGATGCTAACAGAAGATGTAGCTAAAAAATATTTCGGGAATGCAGACCCAATGGATAAATCAATAAAACTGAATGGCCAGTTTAATTGTAAAGTGACAGGCATTTTTGCCCCCTTTCCTTCTAATTCATTTGCACATCCGGAAATACTGGTTTCATTCAATACCCTGAGAGATACTTTAGTGTACGGTGAAGAAAACCTGCGCACCAACTGGGGCAATAATTCTTTCTTCACTTTTCTGCTGATGCCCAAAGATTATCCTGTTGAAAAAATGAAAGCCAGGTTTCCCGCATTCCTTGACAAATACATGCCCCATGGGGATTATAACGGAGCCGACCCCTCGAAATTCACATCGCTCGGCCTGCAAAAGCTTATTGACATTCATTTATATTCACATACTGACTATGAAGCAGAGGCTAACGGAGATATCAAGCGCGTATATATTTTCTCCGCGATTGCGCTGTTTATCCTGTTGATCGCCTGCATCAATTATATGAATCTTTCCACAGCCAGATCGGCTTTGAGAGCAAGGGAAATCGGCATCCGGAAAGTGGTGGGTGCAGAAAAAAAAGAACTTGTTTTTCAATTTCTGAGCGAATCAATATTCATCAGTTGGGTTGCAATAATTTTTGCCATTATTTTCACCTGGCTATTATTGCCTCTCATTGATAAAATGTCGGGGCAGCAATTGCGGCTCGAAAATCTCTTGCAGGCCCGCATTCTTATTCCCCTTTTCCTTACACCTTTTGTGGTCGGAGTCATTTCAGGGATTTACCCTGCGCTGTTTATGTCCTCTTTCCAGCCCGTGAAAACATTGAAAGGTTTATTTAAAACAGGGGGCAGCAGCATTTCATTCCGGAAAGTGCTGGTCGTGGCGCAATTCGCTATCAGCATTATTTTGATTATTACTACCGCCATTGTATTCAGACAGCTACAATATATGCAGCAGAAGTCGCTGGGTTATGATAAAGACCGCATCATTACCCTTATGTACAGTTCGGAAGTAGCTAAACAGTATGAAGCTTTCAGAACCGATGTCCTGCAAAATACAGCAATACGGGATATAGCAAGGTCTTCTCGTATACCCACGGGCAGACTACTCGATGATATGGGCGCGGCTACGCTTGCCGGAGATTCCATGCGCCCGTTAAACACCGATATCAAAATGGTTGCGACCGACTACGATTTTTTGAACACCTATAATATTCCGCTCGCTGCTGGAAGAAATTTTTCACGTGAGTTCAAAACCGATACTGCCGGATATGTATTGAATGAAACAGCGATAAAAATGATCGGCTGGAAAACCGCAGAGAATTCAGTCGGCAAAGATTTTCAATATGGGAGAATCAGGGGACGTGTGATCGGGGTGATGAAAGATTTTCATTTTGAATCCCTGCACCAGCAAATCGTTCCCATGGTATTGATCATGCTTCCTCCTTCACAGAGTTATTATAACGCTATTTCGATAAAACTCGGTGGTGGCAATATTGCAGAGGCTTTGAATTATGTAGAAAAAAAATGGAAAAATTATTTCCCGGAAACTCCTTTCGACTATAGCTTTCTTGACCAGCAATACGACAAGCTCTATCAATCCGAACAAAAACAGGCGGCTATTTTTACACTCTTTTCTTTCATTGCAATTTTTATCGCCTGTCTTGGTCTTTTTGGTTTATCCTCATTTTCTATCACGCAACGCATCAAGGAAATCGGTGTTCGAAAAGTGTTGGGCGCAAGTGTAAGTAGCATCGTGGCATTATTATCAAAAGATTTCTTAAAACTGGTCGGAGTAGCGGCGCTGCTTGCATTCCCCATTGCCTGGTGGGCGATGCACAACTGGCTTAAAGATTTTGCATACAGAATTGATATCGAGTGGTGGGTCTTTGTGCTGGCAGGAATCATCGCTGCTCTGATTGCATTAATCACCATCAGTTTTCAGGCAATTAAAGCAGGATTTTCCAACCCGGTGAAGAGCCTGAGAACGGAATGAGCCAAACCTCCGGGGGTTCCCGGGAACCCCGGAGGTTTACGAAAATTGCAGCCCGGGACTTAACTCCGGGCTGCAATGGCCAACGGCCAGCGATCATCTGTTAACTGTACTCTGCCAACTGTAAACTATAATCGCTAACAAAATGCTCAAACATTATTTCCATACTGCCTGGCGAAATTTGTGGAAGAACAAAACTTCCTCTGCTATCAATATTGTTGGACTATCTGTCGGTCTGACTTGCTGCCTGCTGATTGCCTTGTATATCCGGCACGAACTGAGTTATGATGATTTTGAATTAAAAGGTGACCGGATTGCCAGGGTAATTATGGAATACCAGTTTGCCGGAAGCAACGCCTCTGCCAAAGGGAATTTTACAAGTGTCAGAGTAGCCAGTGTGCTAAGACGGAATTTCCCGGAAGTAGAATCTTCAATAAAAATGACAGAATATGAAAGAGTGGTTCGATATGAAGATAAGCTGATCAATGAAAAAAATTTCATGTATGCTGATTCAACTTTCTTTGATATTTTTTCATTCCGGTTATTGAAAGGAGATCCACATTACGTTTTATCTGCGCCGTACCGGGTTGTACTGACCGCATCTTCTGCAAAAAAATATTTTGGGAACGAAAATCCAGTTGGCAAATCATTGCATATTGGCAACGATAGCAACCTGTATCAGATTACCGGCATTGTGCAGGACTGCCCTTTCAATTCGCAAATAAAATTTGACTTCATTGCTTCTTTCTCTTCACTCGGCTTAACCAAAGACTATGAAGATTCTTATTGGGATGCAAATTACACGACTTATCTACTGCTTAAAGATAAAAATTCAATTAATAGCCTGCAAACTAAACTTCCTGCATTTATGAAAAAAGAAATGGCGGGGCAAGGCGCTGTCATCAATATGTTCCTCGAACCTTTTAACAGAATTCATTTGTACTCACCTTATGATGCCTTTGACCCCAACAACAGTATCGTATACATTTATATTCTCGCTGCGGTTGCTATGCTTATATTAATTATTGCGGGCTCCACTTATATCAATCTCAGTACAGCACGATCGATTGAAAGAGCAAAGGAAGTAGGCGTGAGAAAAGTAATTGGTGCAGAAAAAAGGCAACTCTTCTGGCAATTCATTGGCGAGTCTGCATTGTTGTGCCTGGTTTCTGTGTTTTTAAGTCTTGTTATTTCAACACTATTACTATCCTCATTTAACCAGTTAACCGGAAGACAATTTGCAGCTTCCTCTCTTTTTTCTTTGCCATTTTTATCATTCTCTTTCATTATTGCCATTTGCGTAAGCTTTTTGGCTGGCAGTTATCCGGCGCTGATCCTAACCAGGTTCCAGCCGGTAAAAGTATTAAAAGGCGCATTTAAAAATACCCGTTCAGGACAATGGCTCAGGAAATCGCTGATTGTGTTCCAATTCATTATTTCAGTATTTCTGATTTCAGCCACATTCATTATACAAAACCAGCTCTCGTTCATTCAGCATAAAAAATTAGGTTATGACAGGGAGCATGTACTGGTATTGCCAATGGATGACAAAATGCTCGCGAAGATTGATGTAATAAAACAGGAAATCAAATCCATTCCGGGTGTGATGGACGCCTCACGTTGCGTAAGGTCTCCTGTTGAAGGTGGTGGTGGTTATAATATGCGCTCTTCCACGATGCCTGAAGATCAGCAGGTAAATGTGACTGCGAACCCTGTCGATGAAGATTATATCAAAACAACCGGTCTGCAAATCATTGCCGGTTCGGATTTTTCAGAACAGGATGTAAAAGATGTATCACACAATGGCTGGGACAAAAACGTGTACCATTTTATTTTGAATGAATCGGCAGCAAAACAATTGGGGTGGTCTCCACAGGAGGCCGTTGGAAAAAAAATGTTCATGGGACCTCGTGCCGGCTTTGTAAAAGGAGTAGTAAAGGATTTTCATTTTGAATCATTGCATGTAGCCATTAAACCTTTTGTATTGTTTACTGAAATGAGAGGAAGGGAATTACTGGTAAAACTAAGCGGACAACATCTTCCTCAAACTATTTCTTCTCTTGAAACAAAATGGAAAACTCTTGTGCCGGATCGTCCATTTGAATATCGCTTTATGGATGAGGATTATGACAGGTTATACAATGCCGAGATCCGGTTGGGTAAAGTAATGAATGTTTTTTCAGGTATAGCGATATTACTTGCCTGTATGGGTCTGTTCGGGCTTTCATCTTATGTCGCGCAGCAACGAATAAAAGAAATCGGAATAAGAAAAGTTCTCGGGGCGCGCGTAAGCAATATCATTATCACTATTTCAAAAGACTTTATCCGGCTTATTCTTGTTGCAATTGTTATTGCCATTCCGGTGGCCTGGTGGGCAACTACAAAATGGCTGCAGGACTTTAGTTATCGCACTACTGTCAGCTGGAGCTTGTATGTGGTTGTAAGCTTACTGGTAATTCTGTTCACAATAATAACAGTAAGCTTCCAGGCAATCAAAGCAGCGATGGCCAACCCGGTGAAGAGTTTGAGGATAGAATAATCTAAACCTCCGGGGTTCCAAAGAACCCCGGAGGTTTCAAACATGTCAGTCAACTGTTAACTGTCAACTAAAAAAATATGATAAGAAATTATTTCAAAACCATTTTACGTAACCTGCGAAAGAATAAGGCTTTTTCAATAATCAATATTGCAGGTCTTGCAATTGGTATGGCAGCCTGTCTGCTCATTCTTCAATATGTGAGTTTTCAGCTTAGCTATGATCAATTCAACCAAAATACCGGAGACATCTACCGGGTATACAATGATCGTTATCAAAATGGCAAATTGATTCAACATGGAACAATAACTTATTCTGCTGTCGGGAAAGCATTGCAGGATGATTATCCGGAAGTGGTGAATCATGCAAGGGTAGTGCCTTTGGGTGGGCAGGTCATTACATACCATGATAAAAAAATTGAAGAAAAGAATATTCTCGCAGCTGAACCTGCTTTCCTGACCATGTTTAATTATCCATTACTGGCAGGCGACAGGGTATCTGCCTTAAAAGAACCTAATTCAATTGTCATTTCTGAAAAACTGGCAAGAAAGATTTTTGATTTCAAAGGAAATGATTTTCAAAACCTCATTGGAAAAGCTGTGGTCATTTCAAGGGATTCATTTCCTTATAAAATAACGGGGATCTGTAAGGATTTTCCTGAGAATTCACACTTGCAATTTGATCTGCTAATGTCCTATGCCTCGCTGTACAGCGGTGGAAACGGAGGCTGGAAAGAAGCTCAATATGATTTTACCGATTCTGATTTCTGGCATTACATACAATTGAAGCATGGAACCAACTATAAAGCTTTCGAGGCAAAGCTTCCTGCCTTCAGCCAAAAGCATTTCCAGGGAAATAAAATATCCGGCAGTGTTGAAAAATTCTATCTGCAACCGCTTGGTAAGGCCCATCTCTATTCGGATTTTGAATATGAAATCGGTGCAACGGGAAGCGCTACTGTAGTATGGGGCTTGCTGATTGTCGCATTGTTTATTGTTGTCATTGCCTGGGTTAACTATATCAATCTTTCCACTGCCCGTTCTGTCGAAAGAGCAAAGGAAGTGGGCATAAGAAAAGTGTCTGGGGCAAGCAGGGCGCAATTGATCAGACAATTTCTTGCCGAATCTCTTTTCATCAATATCATTGCACTGCTGATCGCTTTCGCATCGGTGTTACTTCTTCAACCCGGATTCAATCACCTGGTACAATACGATCTTTCTTTGTCATACTTATTCCAAAAAGGACTGAACGGTTATGCCATCACCATAGCGTTGATTACTCTTATTATTGCAGGTATACTCGTCTCTGGTTTTTATCCTGCATTTGTTTTGTCTGCTTTCAAACCTGCACTGGTATTAAAAGGAAAATTCAGCGCTTCCAAAAAAGGTATTTTGCTAAGAAAAGGACTTGTCATAGGACAATTCGCTATAACGGTTGCATTGATCATTGGTTCTTTTATAGTGTTTCAGCAAATGAAATATGTCAATGAACAAAAGTTGGGAATGAACCTGGATGAGGTAATGATCATCAGGGCTCCGGAACTTACCAACTGGGATTCCACATTCATCAGCAGGGAAAACAGCTTTAAGGAAGAAATAAAAAAAATACCGGATGTAAAAAATATAGCTACTACCGACCGACCGCTCGGCACCGATATGGCCAGAGCATTTAATGTGTATCGCCAGGGTGCAGATCCAAACGTGCGATACGCTATGCGCAGATATGGAGTGAGCAGTGAATTTCTCGATGTGTATGGAATCAAAATGGCGGCAGGTAGAAATTTTTTCAATGATGATTACAATCCTAAGTGGGAGAGCCTTCACAATGCCCTGCTAAATGAATCAGCTGTAAAATTGCTCGGCTTTAAATCCAATCAGGATGCGCTTAGTAAAGCAGTCATGATGTACAATAAGAAATGGGATGTGATTGGAGTGATTGGGGATTTTCATCAGAAATCTCTTCACTTCGCTGTTGAACCTATGATCCTCTTACCGACTTATGGAACCTACAATCCCATTTCGATAAAAGTAAATCCGTCGAAGATCAATGAAACGATTGCTCAAATCAAAGCACAATACGATGTATTCTTCCCCGGCAATCTTTTTGATTATTATTTTATGGATGAAAAGTTCAATGACCAGTACAAAGACGACCAGTTGTTCGGAAAAGTATTCAGCATATTTGCCGGCTTTGCCATTTTTGTTGCCTGCCTTGGCTTACTTGGTTTGTCATTATTCGCGACTGTGCAGAGAACTAAAGAAATCGGCGTACGCAAAGTGCTTGGCGCTTCAGTCTCCAATATTGTATTGTTGCTTTCGAAAGATTTTGTCAAACTGGTCATCGTCGCCTTTGTGATTGCATCACCCATTGCCTGGTTTGTGATGCATCGATGGCTGGAAAATTTTGCTTACCGTATCAATATCAATTGGTGGATATTCATACTGGCTGGTTTGCTCGCTGTATTCATTGCATTGGCAACGGTCAGTTTCCAGGCAATCAGGGCGGCAGTTGTCAGCCCGGTGAAAAGTTTGAGAACGGAATGATGTGAACCTTTTAGCCCGGGATTTAAATCCCGGACTAAAAATCAATACTGAACCCGAAAAACGAGATACTGAAGCATGTAACATAGAGAGGGGCATGTTCGTCTAACCAGGAATCTAAAATCGGTATCATGTTCAAAAATTATTTCAAAACCGCTATCAGGAATCTTTGGAAGAACAGATTCTACACTTCCATCAATATTATCGGTCTCGCAGTCGGACTCGCAACCTGTCTGCTCATTTTATTTTTTGTTGCTGATGAGTTGGGGTATGACAGATATAATTCCCAGGCCGACAGAATTTACCGGGTTGATGGAGACATCCAGTTCGGCGGCAATCATTTTGTGCTTGCCGTTTGCCAGGAGCCCCTTGGGCCGACATTGAAAAAAGATATCCCAGCGGTAAAACAATATTGCCGTTTTCGTAACTACGGCGGTTTTCTTGTCAGAAAAGGTGCACAAAATGTCGCAGAAGATAAAGTGATTTATGCTGACTCTACCCTATTCGATGTGTTCACTTTTCCTGTGATTGGCGGAAATCCGCATACTGCATTGGTTGAGCCAAAAACTGTGGTCATTACCGAACAGATAGCCAGGAAATATTTCAATTCTACCGACGTGGTGGGAAAAACACTCCAGATTAATGACACCGGCAATCTTAAAATTACTGCTGTCATAAAAAATATCCCCAAGCAATCGCATTTTAATTTTGATTTTTTTGTTTCTTCCAATGGAGCGATTCAGCCGTGGGAAATCAACAACTGGGTAAGCAATAACCTGAACACGTATATCGTGTTAAACCCGGGTGCAGACCCTAAAAAAACAGAGGGTGAATTAAATGATCTCGTCATCAGGTATATGGCTCCGCAGGTAAAAGCCATATTAAATGCAGATATGAATGACAAAGAAGCATTTCGAAAGACGGGCAACTATGTCAACTATACGTTGACCCCGCTCACTTCAATCCATTTGCACAGCAATAAAGTTGCTGAGCTGGGATCCAACAGCAGCATCGAGTATGTGTATATATTTTCGATCGTAGCAGTTCTTGTATTACTCATTGCCTGCGTGAATTTCATGAACCTCTCCACTGCAAGATCGGCAAGCCGCTCCAAAGAAGTGGGAATCCGAAAAGTACTTGGATCAATTCGCAGCAAACTCATCGCACAATTTCTTACAGAGAGCATTGTCATCAGTCTCATTTCACTATTGCTGGCCGTTATTATCGCGTGGATGCTATTGCCTTATTTTAATCAGATGTCCGGTAAGCAGATGAGCATGCTTGAATTATTCACCAAACCCTGGCTACTGCCTTCATTGATTGCTCTTGTTTTTATTGTCGGCATTCTTGCAGGAAGCTATCCTGCATTTTTTCTCTCTGCATTCATGCCTGTAGAAGTGCTGAGAGGAAATATTGCGAAAGGTTTCAAGAGCGGATGGTTACGGAGTTCACTTGTGGTGTTCCAGTTTTTTATTTCAATCATTCTTATTGTCAGCACCGTAGTTATTTACAATCAGCTCAGTTATATCCGGAATAAGGATATCGGTTTTAACAGGGAGCAGGTCCTTGTGATTAAAAACACTAATGCATTAAACAGGCAGGCCAAAACATTTAAGGAAGAAGTGCTCAAATTAAGCGCAGTAAAAAGCGGAACCATGACCGGCTACCTGCCCACTTCGGATTGGAGAAGTGATAGCCCGATATGGCCGGATCCTTCATTGGATGCAAAAAAAGCGGTGAGCACTCAGATGTGGCAGGTGGATGAAGATTATATCCCCACATTAGGAATGACTGTTGCTTCCGGCAGGAATTTTTCAAGACAAATGCTGAGTGATTCTTCAGGAGTTATTGTGAATGAAGCGGCAGCGAAATTATTAGGATTCAAAAATCCGGTCAATCAGAAAGTATATGCACTGCAGGATATCAGGAGCAATAAATCAGTCAGCTATACAATTCTTGGAGTGGTCAAAAATTTTAATTTTAATTCGCTGCGCGAAGAAGTTACTCCGCTGGTATTATTCCTGAATGAGCAAAACGGTAATATGGCTTTCCGCATTGATACAAGAAATATTCCCGGGCTGATCTCACAAATCGAAGCCAAATGGAGGACAATGGCCCCTTCGCAGCCCTTCAGTTATTCATTCATGGATGATGATTTCAACAATATATATCAGACAGAGCAAAGGATCGGGAAAATATTTATCTCATTCGCCATTTTTGCCATCCTGATCGCCTGCCTGGGTTTATTTGGTTTGGTCACTTATGCTGCTGAACAACGTACCAAGGAAATCGGAATCCGGAAAGTATTGGGTGCATCCGTAATTACCCTGGCGAGCACTTTGTCGAAGGATTTTCTGCGCCTCGTTCTGGTATCAGCGATTGTTGCTTTTCCCGTTTCCTGGTGGGCAATGAATAAATGGTTACAGAATTTCGCATACCGGATTCATATCAGCTGGTGGATATTTGTTGTGGCTGGTTTCTTAGCTGTTTTTATTGCGATTGCGACTGTAAGCTTTCAGGCCATCAAAGCCGCATTGGCCAATCCGGCGAAATCATTACGGTCAGAGTGAGTACAAATAAGTGAAGAGCCTTCCTGTCTACAGGCAGGTTTGATAATGGAATAATAAAAACCTCCGGGGTTCCGAAGAACCCCGGAGGTTTGATGGCGAATCGGTCAACTGACAACGGACAACGACCAACCATCTCGGTTACTGTATCAAAACCGGACAACCCCTGTATCAAAAACGAACCGATTCGTATATTTTTAATAACTACTACATTGTAAATCATTTACATTGCTTTCCGGCATGCAATTAGGTTAATTTCAGGCGTTCCTTCTTCCTATTTTTTACGGGCATTTTTAAACCAGATACCAGGCTCTTTACCTGGAGAAAAAGAAGTACAAATGCTGAAAAATTATCTGAAAGTCGCATTGCGCAATTTGTGGAAAAACAAAGCATTTTCTGCAATTAATATCATCGGCCTTTCGACAGGGCTCGCCGTTTGCCTGCTCATCATTTTATATGTAGCTGATGAACTGAGCTATGACAAATACAATGTCAATGCAGACCGCATTTACCGATTGGATGCAGATATTTATTTCAACGGAACACAGTTTTCATCCGCCACATCTCCTGAACCGATGGCCGCAACATTAGTGAGGGAATATCCTCAAATAGAACAAATGGTAAGATTTACCGACGGAGGAGATATCCTGATAAAAAAAGATAACCAGAATATACAAAACCACAATGCGGTATTTGCCGACTCAACGCTTTTTAAGGTATTTACACTTCCCATGACTCATGGCGATCCTTTAACAGCTTTGAATGAGCCCAATTCAATAGTAATTGATGAAACCAATGCAAGAAAATATTTCAATAGCACAGATGTTGTTGGGAAAACACTGTATGTGAATAATTCAGTGTACTGCAAAATAACAGGAGTCATAAAAGACATGCCTGCAAATTCTCATTTTCATTTCAGCTTTATAAGGCCGTTGCGGGACAGTTACAGGGAAAATGCACAGGAATGGCTAAACAATAATGACCAGTCTTATATTTTAGTCAGACAAGGAGCAACAAGGGCATCCATTCAAAGTAATGTCGATGCCGTGGTCAATAAATATTTGATGAAAGAGTTGGAGCAGATTGTACATGCGTCTGCAAAGGATATGGAGAAACAGGGAAGCCATTTTCTATATCACCTGATGCCTCTAACTGATATTCATTTACATTCCGATAAATCGTATGAATTTGAAGTAAACGGGAACATTAACTATGTATACATTTTTTCAGTGATTGCTTTATTTATTTTACTCATCGCCTGCGTAAATTTTATGAATCTCTCCACTGCGAGGTCCGCAAACCGAGCAAAAGAAGTCGGGATACGCAAAGTAGCGGGTTCATTAAAATCAAACCTGATCATTCAATTTTTAGCTGAATCCGTTTTGGTAAGCTTTATTTCTTTGTTATTGGCTCTCCTCATTGCAGCTTTGCTGCTTCCCTTATTCAATCAGCTTGCCGGCAAAGAAATGAAGGCAGCTACTTTGTATTCTTCATGGCTCCTGCCCGAACTGGTCGGACTGGTATTTGTGGTTGGTTGTATCGCGGGTAGCTATCCTGCTTTTTATCTTTCTTCCTTTCAACCTGTGCAGGTGCTGAAAGGCAGAATAGCAAAGGGTTTTAAAAGCAGTTGGCTTCGCAGCGGCCTGGTTGTATTCCAGTTTTGTATTTCAATCACGCTGATCATCGGTACAATCATCATCTATAATCAGCTCGATTATATTCGCAGCAGAAAAATCGGTTACAACCGCGAACAGGTTCTGGTGCTGCACAATGCCTATAATCTCGACAAACAAATAAAACCATTCAGGCAGGAATTGCTAAAAATGTCGGGAGTGGAAAACGCCTCTATCTCCGGTAATCTTCCCACAGCATCAGGATTTAATCAAAATGGATGGTTTCGTGATCCGACACTTAATGCAAAACAAGCTGTGATCATGACTGAATTTGTGGTTGACGAAAATTATATCCCCACCCTGGGCATGGAAATACTGACAGGAAGAAATTTTTCACACGATTTCCCAACTGATTCGAGTGGTGTTATTTTGAATGAAGCTGCTGTTAAATTATTTGGATTTAAAAACCCGCTGACCGAAACATTTTACCGTCCGGGAGGATCACAGGAAAATCCCAAGGCCCTGCCATACCATGTAATTGGTGTGGTGAAGGATTTCAATTTCAGCTCCATGCACGATAAAGTGGGTCCGCTTGTCATGAGGCTGGACGAAAATTGGGGAAGTATATCCGTACGCATCAGCACAAAAAATATTCCTTCCTTACTGAACGAAATTGAAAAAAAATGGAACACCATGACTCCGGGGCAACCATTCAGCTATACATTCATGGATAATGATTTTAATAACATATACAAGGCTGAGCAGCGAACAGGGAAACTGTTCATCACGTTTACTGTATTCGCCATATTCATTGCCTGTCTTGGGCTGTTTGGATTAGTGACTTATGCCGCTGAGCAGCGCACCAAAGAAATCGGAATTCGAAAAGTACTCGGCGCCAATATCGGCGGAATTGTGGCTATGCTTTCCAAAGATTTTGCAAAACTTATTTTGATTGCTTCCGTGATTTCATTTCCGATAGCATGGTGGGTAATGAACAAATGGTTGCAAAGTTTTGCTTACCGCATCAGCATAAGCTGGTGGGTATTCATTGTCGCTGGTTTGCTAACGATCATTATCGCATTATTAACAGTAGGGTTCCAGGCAATCAAAGCTGCAATAGCTAATCCAGTAAAGAGTTTGAGAGCGGAATGAATTTTAGCCCGGCATTAAACTACCGGCTAAAAAAGTCGGCTGATCCTCAACTGTCAACCAAAAAATATGCTGAAAAATTATTTCAAAACAACCTTAAGAAATCTTTGGAAAAATAAGAGCTACAGCCTACTCAACATTTTTGGTCTGGCTGTAGGCATTGCCTGTGCCGCCCTGATATTTTTATGGGTTGAAGACGAGCTTAATTTCAATCATAATTTTGCCAGGCGTAATTACCTGTATCACGTAATGCAAAATGAAAAAAATGATGCAGGCATATCCACCAACGGTTCTACCCCCGGTCCCCTGGCTGCAGCATTAAAAGCCGATGTACCAGGTATTGTAAACAGTGGCCGACTTAGCTGGGCAATGGATGAACTGGCTATGCTGAATGATAAATCCATCAAAGAAAACGGGATGTATGCTGATCCTTCCGTTCTTTCCATGTATGCTATGCCTTTTATTTATGGTGATCCGGCAAAAGCCTTAAATAATCCTCAATCGGTAGTAATCAGCGAAACCATGTCGAAAAAGTTTTTTGGCGACAGCGATCCTGTAGGGAAAACATTAAAAATGAATGCCAGGGCTGCATACAGCGTCGACGGACTTTATACAGTTACAGGAGTTTTTAAAGATTTGCCTCAAAACTGCTATTACCATTTTCAATGGCTTTCTCCCTATGAAACATGGGAGAATGCAAATGACTGGTTAAAACCCTGGAGCAATAATCTTACTGAAACAATTGTTGAACTTTCACCAACAGCCGATCTCGTATCCATCAATAAAAAATTGTCGAACTATTTAAGCACTAAAATAAATGGCGCGACCAACCAATGCTTTTTGTTCAGCATGAACGACTGGCATCTGCGTGCCAATTTTGTAAATGGTGTGCAGGATGGAGGCGATATCAAATATGTAAAGCTTTTTTCAACAATAGCATTCATCATATTACTTATTGCGTGTATCAATTTTATGAATCTCGCCACCGCCGGATCGGAAAAGCGAGCTAAAGAAGTGGGTGTACTTAAAGTGATGGGTGCAGGAAAGCAGGGTCTGATTGGAAAATTTATCAGCGAATCATTGATGATGTCATTTACAGCCGTGATTTTAGCTGTTGGATTGGTGTATATATTGATGCCTTTTTATAATGAACTTGTAGAAAAACAATTGTCAGTCGATTTGTCCAATCCGCTGCATTTGAGTTGTGTTTTAGGCATTGGGATTATCGCCGGGCTGGTAGCAGGAAGCTACCCTGCATTTTACTTATCATCGTTCAACCCAGTCGGGGTTTTAAAAGGGATAAAAATAAAAAGTTCTGCCAGCGTCATCTTCATCCGCAAAGGACTCGTTATCACACAATTTACAGCTTCGGTGATTTTGATCATATCGACGATCATTGTTTACCGCCAGGTTCAGCATATCAAAAACAGAGATATTGGATATAACAAAAACAATTTAGTATATATGGGTTTGCAGGGTAACATGAAAGATCATTTCAGCGCAATCAGAAATAGTCTTATGGCAACAGGGTACGTAGAGAACGCGGCGACAAGTCTGCACAATGCCTTACATGTATATAGTTATGGTGATGGATTTACCTGGCAGGGAAAAAATCCGAATAGCAAATTACGCATTCATTCAAATGTAGTGAGCCCCGAATATGTTTCAACGATGCATATGAAAATGATTGCCGGCAGGGATTTTTACCCCGAAAATACTGACAGTACCAACGTTATCATTAATGAAAGCATGGCGAATGTAATGGGCAAAGAGGGAAAGATTGGCGGCACTATTACCGCCGGCAGGTTTACGCTAACCATTGTAGGCATTACTAAAGATTTTATTTATAATGATGTGTACGGAGAAGGTTCGCCACTCATATTCTTCTGCGGTAGGTACTCTGCCACAGAGATGGCGCTGCGATTCAAACCTGGTGTGAATCTGATTCAGGCCATAGAAAAAACCGGGGAAGTGATGAAGTCGGAAAACCCGGGATTTCCATTCGAATACAAGTTCGCTGATACGGAGTTTAATGCACTGTTTACCTCCGAAACCCTGATTGGCAGACTGGCCGGAGTATTTTCGATACTTGCCATTTTCATTTCCTGCCTTGGCTTATTCGGGCTATCCGCATACACTGCTGAACGCCGCACCAAAGAAATTGGCATTCGTAAAGTCCTTGGTGCCTCTATTGTGGAGGTGACAGGATTATTAACGAAAGAATTTTTACAACTGGTTGCCATCTCATGTCTTGTTGCTTTCCCTGTTGCCTGGTGGTTTATGAACAATTGGCTGCAGGGTTATGCGTACAGAACAACATTACATTGGTGGGTATTTGCTTCAGCAGGAATCGCAGCTTTATTCATTGCCTTGATCACAGTAAGTTTTCAATCCATCAAGGCAGCAATGGCAAATCCGGTTGAGTCATTGCGAACGGAGTGAGCAATACGAAATCCCGTGTATTTCGGGATGAAGAGTTTGAGAACAGAATAATGTGAAAATGTGAGAATGTGGGAATGTGAAAATGAAAAATAAAAGACGGCCTTCTGCGAAGCGCCATTGGCCATCTGTCAACTGTTAACTGTCAACTAAAAAATATGTTCAGGAATTATTTCAAAACAGCATTCAGAAATCTTGTAAGAAACAAAGTTTACTCATTCATTAATATTATCGGACTGAGCCTTGGCCTGGCCAGTGCCATGTTGATTATTTTATATATTAAAGATGAAGTGAGCTATGACCGGTTTCATAAAAATGTCGGCAATATTTACCGTATAGTCACACAGGGTGTTGAGAAGAATGGGGTTAAAGGTCGTAAAGACCCCAACACAGGTTACTTACAGGGTCCACGCTTTTCGAAAAATGTTCCTGAAATAAAATCTTTCGTTCGCATACAAAGTGGAGAGGAGAATATAAAGACCGGCGCTGAAGTAAAAAACCAGGATTTGCTCTACGTTGATTCAACTTTCTTTGATATATTCTCTTTCCCGTTAATTAGAGGTGACGGTCATACCTGTTTAAAAGATCCTTATTCAGTCGTTCTTTCTGAGGACGCCGCAAAAAAACAATTCGGCACTATGGATGCCATCGGCAAAATTGTAATGTTGAAGGATGATAGCGTTTTCGTTCCGCATAAAGTAACAGCTATTGCAAAAAAATGCCCGCAAAACTCTTCCGTAAAATTTGATATGTTGTTACCCATCAGGGAATCAAAATCAGACGAAATAAACAGTGAGAATTATTTTAGTTTTTTCCTCAACACATTCGTCGTTTTGAATCCCCATGCGAATATTCAGGCTGTCGACTCTAAAATGACTAAGTTTTATAATGAAGATTCAAAAGATGCTATAACATCTCTAAAAGCCAGGTTTGGCAACGAGGTAGACAATTGGAAAACTGATTATTTATTGCAGCCATTTCTCGATATGCATATGAACACTGAATTGCCTGCACAAAATGGCCTTTCAGGTGCGAGCAACCCAATGTATTCTTACATTCTATCCGGTATTGCCTTATTTATCCTGATGATTGCATGCATCAACTTTGTTAACCTGACTGTCGCGCGTTCTGTAAAACGTGCAAAAGAAATTGGCATTCGAAAAGTTATTGGCGGCGACAGAAAACAACTCATCATTCAGTTTTTAGGAGAATCTTCCCTTCTTTGCGCCATTGCATTTGCGTTGGCAATACTATTGGTACAACTTATATTGCCTGTGTTCAACGATCTTTCCAACAAAGCGCTTGCGCTTTCTTATTTGTTTGATGCAAAGCTCATTGGTGGCTATCTTTTACTTTTTGCGCTCACCAGTCTGCTCGCAGGCTTTTATCCGGCGCTTGTTTTATCCGGATATAATCCCGTGCAAACTTTATACAGCCGCTTTAACCTGGCCGGTAAAAATTATTTACAGAAATCACTTGTAGTATTGCAGTTTGCACTGGCTTCGTTTTTAATCATCGCTACATTTACTATTTATCAACAATTCAATTTCTTAACGAATGAAAAATTAGGTTACGATGACAGCGATCTGGTGATTGTTCACAACGATTTTAAAACACATGATGCCGCAGAACTTTTTAAGCGTGAATTGTTGAAAGATCACAATATCCTGAGTGTTGCACCCCGCAATGGCGGCCAATGGGGAACTGTAGCAAAAGTGAGCAACGATTCAACGATAGGGTTTGATTACGAAACGGTGGATGAAGCTTATTTATCAACATTGAAAATCCCACTGGTACAAGGCAGAAATTTCTCAACTGAATTTTCTTCTGATTCGGCAAATTCTGTTTTGGTGAATGAAGCATTTGCAAAAAAAGCCGAATGGAAAACCCCTGTTGGACAGACCCTGAACTTTTGGTACCAGGACAACAAAAAATACACTGTGATCGGTGTAGTGAAGGATTATCATTATGAACCACTAAATCAAAAAATCGGTCCACAGGTATTTACGATGAAGAAGAGTAACAGGTATGGGATGGTTTATATAAAAATTATGCCAGGCAGTGCAGCAGCAAGTCTTCGCACCATTCAGAAAACTTTTAAACAGCTGTTTCCCTTAAGTCCGTATAGTTACACATTCAAGAATGAAGAAAATACTAAAAGTTATGAGGCCGAAGCAAAATGGAAACAGATCATGCTGTTCGGCGCCGTTCTCACCATATTCATATCCTGCATTGGATTGTTTGGATTATCGGTATTGGCTGCAGAAAAAAGAACCAAGGAGATTGGGATCCGTAAAGTGCTGGGCGCTTCAGTTACGGGAGTCGTGACGATCCTTTCAAAAGATTTTTTAAAACTGGTGTTCATTGCAATGATCCTGGCCATGCCCGTCGCCTGGTATTTTGCCAACAAGTGGCTGCTTAACTATGCTTACCGCATTCAATTGAGGTGGGAAATGTTTGCCATTGCAGGATCCATCGTGTTGTTTATTGCATTGGCAACGGTAAGTTTCCAGGCTATCAGGGCGGCGATTGCGAACCCGGTGAAGAGCCTGAGAACCGAGTGAAGCAAACCTCCGGAGTTCCTGGGAACCCCGGAGGTTTTTATACTGTCAATTATCATCCGTAAACTGTCAATTAAAAATTATGTTTAAAAATTATTTCAAGACAGGTCTAAGAAATTTATCAAGACACAAAACCAACTCGATCATAAACATCGCCGGATTAATGGTTGGCTTTGCCGCTTTCCTGCTGATATTTCTGGTAATTCAATATGAACGGAGCTTCGATGACTTTCACGCCAACAAAAAAGACATATACCGTGTGAATCGTATTGGTAAAAACCTGGTGAACCAGGAATACCGGGCTGGCGTACCTTTCCCGGTAACCCAGGGATTACGCAACGATTTTCCGCAGCTTTCCAATGCCGCTGCCATTTTTGAAGAATATGGTGTACAGGTTAATGTTACTTCGCCCGATGGCTCTCTCTTGAAAAAATTCAAAGAAGACGGTGTATTTATTACGGAGCCGCAGTTTTTTCATCTGTTCGATTTTCCTTTGGCCGAAGGAAATGCCGACAAGGCAATTAGTGAACCCTATACTGTTTTACTCACGAAGTCCATCGCTGCAAAATATTTTGGTGATTGGAAAACAGCTATTGGCAAAACGCTGGGCATCTTTGGCTTCAACATGAAAGTGACTGGCATTCTAAACGACCCTCCGCCGAATACGGATTTCCCGCTACGGGTTGTAGTCTCATACGCAACGCTTGTTAAGAATGTGAACATGAACAACTGGAGCAGCATTTCTGATCTGAACTATTGCTTTGTTCAGCTCAACAAAGGTTCTTCGCCGAAACAGTTTAATGAATTGCTGAAGGGTTTTGTAGACAAACACATCAAAGCTGTTAACCCTAATTATGATCTTTTACTTCAGCCGCTGAGTGAAATACATTATGATGAACGTTTCGGAAATTTCAACGGCCGAACATTCAGCAAAGATTTAATTCTTGCGTTAAGTCTTATTGGCCTTTTCTTATTAATTATAGCCTGTGTAAATTTTATCAATCTCACCACTGCACAGGCAGTGAACCGCGCCCGTGAAGTCGGTGTGAGAAAAGTTTTAGGGGGCAATCGCGCACAACTCGTATTCCAGTTTTTAGGAGAAACAGGATTAACCAGCCTGCTGGCGCTGATCGGTTCCATTATCATCGCCATCGTCTTCATTCCTTTCTTAAACAGCTTGCTGGATATTCATTTGTCGACTGACATTCTGTATACAGGAAGGTCAATACTATTTATTATTTGCGCTTTAGTGCTGGTTACTTTTCTCTCAGGTTTTTATCCGGCACTCGTGCTATCCGGGTTCAAATCTGCAACTGTACTAAAGAGCGCAATAAGCATGGACCACAAAAAAGGAATTTTCTTCAGAAGAGGGTTGGTCGTTTTTCAATTTGTGATTGCGCAGGCGTTGATCATCGGGACATTGGTGGTCGCCTCACAGATGGATTATTTCAGGAACGCAGATTTGGGATTCCGGAAAAATGCAATCATTAATGCCCGTTTCCCCAACGATAGTCTGAGCCGGACAAAAGTGGATTTGTTGAGAAATGAATTATTAAAGATGCAGGGAGTTGAAAATGTCAGCTTCAGCAGTTTTGCGCCATCTGAAGGGGGCGGCTGGTATACTGATCTGCGCGTGAATGGCAATCACAGCAACGAACCCGACATGATCGTATGCATGAAACCTGCTGATACGAGCTATTTTCATTTGTATGACTTACAACTTGTAGCCGGCAGAATATATTTTGAATCAGACACCACACGTGAATATGTAGTCAATGAGGCTGTAGTGAGAAAGCTTGGAATTCAGGATCCAAAAAAGGCAATAGGCAAACTCATTGAGGTAAATGGGCCAACGGCATTCCCGATCGTTGGCGTGGTCAAAGATTATCATATAAACTCCCTCCGCGATCCTATCGGCGCCGTAGTAATGACCAGCAGCAAGCATCAATATGGTTTGGCAAATATTAAAATAGATATGCGTGATGCGAAAAAAATTATCGCGTCTATGGAAAAAATCTGGAACAGAAATTTCCCTGATTTCGTTTTTGAGTACAATTTCCTGGATCAATCCATTGCCCTCTTTTATGAGCAGGAAAACCAACTTGCCCAGCTATATAAAATATTTTCGGGCATTGCCATATTTATATCATGCCTTGGGTTATACGGATTGATTTCATTCATGGCCATTCAGCGGAGAAAAGAAATCGGCATTCGAAAAGTTTTGGGTGCCCCTGTTCAGGATATTGTGATCATGCTTTCGCGTGAGTTTACAATCCTCATTGCCCTTGCTTTTGTGATCGCTTCGCCGATAGCCTGGTATTTCATGAATAAGTGGTTGCTGCAATATACTTACCGGGTTACGCTGGGGGTATGGTTTTTTGCAGTGACGATTTTAGGCTCGCTGTTCATTGCCTGGCTGACTGTTGGATATACGGCAATAAAAGCGGCAATGGAAAATCCGGTGAAGAGTTTGAGAACGGAATAGGGCGATGGCCGATGATCGTTGGTCGATGTTAGTTGAGACTTGCGTCAGAAGTCGGCCATCCGCCAACGATCACCGGTCATCTTTAAACAGTGAACTGTCAACTGTCAACTAAAAATATTATGCTGAAAAACTATTTCAAAATCGCATGGCGGAATATGATAAGGGACAGGCAATTCACCTTGCTTAATTTAACCGGGTTGGCAACCGGTCTTGCCTGCACATTATTAATTTATTTATGGGTGGCCGACGAATTGAGCATTGATAAATTTCATGCCAACAATGCGCAGCTTTATCAATTAATGGAGAATAGAAATTACCCGGGACATGAAGGAATTACTGATGAATCTTCGGGTCTGTTAAGCAAAACCGTCAAAGCACAAATGCCCGAAGTAAAATATGCTTCGCCTGTAGCGCCACCGAACTGGTTTCAGAAATTCACCCTCAGCGTTGGTGAAAAAAATATCAAAGCATCAGGTCAATATGTTGGAGAAGATTATTTCAAAATGTTTTCCTTCAATCTTATCAAAGGGGCTAAAGAAGATGTTTTGAAAGACAAAAGCTCAATCGTTATTTCAGAAGACCTGGCAAAAAGACTTTTTGGCACAACTGAAAACGTTCTTGGTAAAGCGATCCGTTTTCAGCAAGACACTACCTTTTTTGTTTCGGGAATTTTTGAAAATATTCCGCACAATTCTTCCATTCAATTCGATTTTGCCTTATCGTTCGAATATTATGGAGATGTTGCGGGATGGGTTCGCACCTGGGGCAATACAGGCCCGCATAATTATGTAATGCTAAAAGAAGGAACAGACATTAAAGCTTTTAACAAAAGGATCTCAGGAATAATTCAAAAAAATTTCGATGATAAATACCGGACTGTTGTGGCTATTCCTTTTGCAAGTACTTACCTCGCCAACACATTTACTCATGGTGCACGCATTGGCGGAAGAATGGAATATGTGCGGCTTTTTTCAGTGATCGCCCTTTTTATTCTTACCATTGCCTGCATCAATTTCATGAACCTCTCTACTGCAAAAGCATCGCGAAGATTAAAAGAAGTAGGAATAAAAAAAGTGGTAGGCGCGGTGAGAAAGCAGCTTATTTTTCAATTTTTGAGCGAATCGGTTTTGCTTGCTTTCATTTCAGTTGTTCTCGCTTTGCTCATTGTGTTTCTGTTATTGCCGGAGTTCAATCAGCTAACAGATAAACATCTGTCGCTTTATTTCGATTCAAAGCTTTTACTGGGTGTATTGGGCATTACATTATTCACCGGCATTGTTTCAGGGAGCTATCCTGCAATATATCTTTCCAGCTTCAACCCGATCGCTATTTTGAAAAATACACTTAGTTCATCTATCGGTGAAGTGTGGGCAAGAAAAGGTCTGGTTGTATTTCAATTTGCGATCACTGTTACATTAATTGTTGCTGTACTTATCATCTACAAACAAATTTCACTGATACAATCTGTAAATCTCGGTTATAACAAGGACAATATTCTTCGCTTTAACGCAGAAGGCAAAGTTTTAACCAATGAAGAAAATTTTTTGACGGAATTAAAAAGAATTCCCGGTGTTGTTAATGCTTCAACTACTACCCACGCCATGGTCGGGAGAAATTTTGGAGGAAATATGGTCGAATGGCCGGGAAAAGATCCAAACGGCATTTATTATTTTGAAGGCATTTATGCGGGTTATGATTTTGTAGAAACAATGGGAATGCAAATGGCGGAGGGAAGAAGTTATTCGAAAAATTTTGCCAGTGATTCATCGCCCATCGTATTTAACGAGACGGCGATCAAAACGATGGGATTAAAAGACCCGATTGGTAAAACAATAAAATGGTTCGGATATGATATGCATATCATCGGAGTCGTGAAAGATTTTCATTTTGAGTCGCTGCATGAGCCCGTAGGACCACTCTACATCGCATTGAACCATGGACAAACCTGGGATAGAATGATGGTAAGATTGAACAGTGCCGGGCAGAAAGAAACCATCTCGCGTATTCAGGATTTATATGAACGATTCAATCCCGGATTTCCTTTTGAATTTGATTTTTTGGATACCGCTTATCAAAAACAATATGAAGCAGAAACGATTGTCTCGGTCCTTTCAAAATATTTTGCGGTACTGGCAATTGTTATTTCTTGTCTCGGGCTTTTTGGCTTAGCAGCGTTTACGGCACAAAGAAGACAAAAAGAAATCGGTATCAGAAAAATTGTCGGCGCATCGGTGAGTGATATTTTTATCATGATATCGAAAGATTTTCTACTGCTTACATTGATAGCTATACTCATTGCATTCCCCTTGTCGTGGTGGGCAATGAATAAGTGGTTGCAAAGTTTTGCCTATCGCATCAACATCAGCTTATTAGTATTTGCAATAGCGGGCGCGTTAATCATTCTTATTACATTGTTGACGATCAGCTACCAGGCGGTAAAAGCTGCGGTGGCAAACCCGGTCAGGAGCTTGAGGACGGAATGAGGCGAACCTCCGGGGTTCCCGGGAACCCCGGAGGTTCATGAAAATGTGCAGATTTCAGCCCGGCATTTAAATGCCGGGCTGAAAGAACAAATAAAAAATCGCTTATATGCTTAAAAACTATTTTCTGATTGCGCTGAGAAATCTGAGAAAAAATAGAATATTCTCTCTCATTAATGTTGTCGGCCTCTCAGTTGGCCTGACCTGCTGCATATTGATTGCCTTGTTCGTTCATGACGAGCTAAATTTTGATAATTATTCTGAAAATGCCAGCAGGATTTATCGATTAGGAATCAACGTCACAGGAAACGGCAATACGGTTGTCTATCCTGATCCTGACGAGGGTGTAGGACCAGGCGTTAAAAATGAAATCCCCGAAGTGGAAAACTTTACAAGGATTTTACCCGAGACAGAAATCTTCCTGAATTATGAGAATAAACAATTCAAAGAAACAAAACTGGCATTCGCCGACTCTAATTTTCTCCGTTTCTTTTCTATTCCATTGGTGAAAGGCGATCGCCAAACGGCCCTAGCTGAACCCAACAGCATTGTGGTTTCTAAACAGCTTGCCAAAAAATATTTTGGCGATGAAGATCCTCTGGGAAAAACACTCGTGTCGGGGATACTGACATTAAAAGTAACTGGTCTTATCGATAAAATTCCTGATAACTCGCATTTTCATTTCGATGCCCTTATCAGTATGCCTACAATGCATTTCGAGCATCACACCTGGAGTAATATTGGTTTCTATACTTATTTGTCGTTGAATAAAAACGCAGATCCTAAAAAAATTGAGGCAAAGTTTCCCAAACTGGTCGAAAAATATGTAGTTCCCGAAGTGCAGCATGATATGGGTGTAAGTCTTACGGAAGCCAGAAAATCCGTGAACACTTTCCGTTTCTTTCTGCAGCCATTAAGAGATATTCATTTGCATTCGGATACCAAATACGAATTGGAAGCAAATGGTGACATTCAATATGTCTATATATTCAGCGCCCTGGCTGTATTTATCCTGATGCTGGCTTGCGTAAACTTTACCAATTTAGCTACTGCTTATGGTTCGAAGCGTTCTAAAGAAGTTGGGATAAGAAAAGTGATGGGTTCGGCAAAAGGGCAATTGGTTTTTCAATTCCTTATGGAGTCAATTTTGTTGACCTTCTTCGCCTTGTTGCTGGCCTGCATTCTTGTATCCGCGCTTCTTCCCTATTTCAATCAATTGTCCGGAAAGCATTTTGACTATCATTCGCTCATCAATTACAAATTTATTTTGGCGGCACTGGTTTTGGCTGTCTTAACCGGTATTTGCGCAGGTATTTACCCCGCTTTCATCTTATCTTCTTTGAATATAGCAAGAGTCTTAAAAAGTTCTTTTTTCAAACATGGTAATTCCAGGAACATATTGCGAAGCAGTCTTGTTGTATTCCAGTTTTTTGTTTCAACCGCCCTGATCATCGCAACAATTATCGTGTATCAGCAACTCCATTACATGCAAAATAAGAAACTGGGATATGATAAAGATCAGGTTGTATATCTCGAAGACACTTATCTGATTGGCAGGAGGGATATCCGTTATGCTTTCAGGCAACAGCTCGCCAGCGACAGCCGGGTCATCAACGCAAGTATCGGAACGGATGTTCCCGGCAATCTGAATATGGACGGAACACAGATCTATCCGAAAGAAAAAGAATCAAACGAAAATGATGTAGAAATTCATGCCAATATATATCATGTAGATTATGATTATTTATCAACGATGGGAATGAAGGTCGTGATGGGCAGGAATTTTTCAAAAGATTTTCCCACCGATTCATTCGCTACAGTTATTAATGAAACAGCAGTCCGTGATCTGGGCTGGTCGAACACGAATCCTATTGGCAAAACGATTGTTACTTCGGGCAGACACGAATTTAAAGTCATTGGGGTGGTCGCCGACTTTCATTATACGTCTGTGAAACAGCAAATTGCTCCGCTGATGATGAGACTGGACAGGCCCGGTGCGGGATTGATCATTAAAGTAAAGACAGAGGATATTCCTGGTTTTCTGAAAGACCTTGAAAAAAAATGGAGGGCCCTGAACCAGGCAGCTCCTTTTTCTTATTATTTTCTGAATAACCATTTTGACTTTCTATATGCCGCAGAACAAAGAACAGGAAAAATATTTAGCCTGTTTGCCATTATTGCCATAGTTATTGCCGCCTTTGGTTTATTTGGCCTGGCGACATTTACAACAGAACAACGTGCAAAAGAAATTGGGATTCGAAAAGTGTTGGGAGCATCGGTTCGTCAGGTTTTATTATTGGTGTCAAAAGAATTTTTATTGCTAGTCCTCATTTCATTTGCTATTGCCATTCCGCTTACCTGGTGGGCGATGAACAAATGGCTAATGGATTTTGCGTATCGAATTCGTATTGGAATGACGGTATTCGTATTGGCTTGTATCAGCAGCCTGGCGATTGCGCTGATTGCGATAAGCGCGCAGGCGATCAAAGCTGCAATCGCGAACCCGGTGAAGAGTTTGAGAACAGAATAGGGGCAACCTCCGGGGTTCCCGGGAACCCCGGAGGTTTAATATAACTGCAAGTAAAAGAATTTTATGATCAGAAACTACTTCAAGACCGCATGGCGAAGCCTGATTGCAGGAAAAAGCTTTTCGCTGATTAATATCACCGGCCTTGCCATCGGTATGGCCGGATCAATACTTATTTTGCTCTGGCTCCGGAATGAAATAAGCTTTGATAAATTTCATGCCAATAAAAATAACCTGTATGAGGTTTATGCTTTGACCAGCAATACAGATGGACACCCAAGAGCTGTGAATGCAACATCCCAACCCCTGGGGCCGGCCCTAAAACAAAACTTCCCGGAAATTGCTGATTTTACCCGTGTATGGGAATTGAGGAACTGGCTATTATCTGCAAACAACAAAAGTCTCATATCGACGCAGGGTTTTATTGTTGACAGCTCTTTTTTGCAAATGTTTAGTTTTCCCCTCATAAAAGGAAATATAACAAGGCAATTAAGGGATAGTCATGGTATTATTATTACCCAGGAAATGGCTAAAAAATTATTTGGGAATGAAGATCCTATGGGAAAAATTATTAAAACAGAAAATACAGATAATTTCTCGGTCACTGGTGTTTTAAAAAATCCTCCTGTGAATACACGTTTTCAGTTTGATTACCTGCTCTCGTGGGCTTATCGCGCTACACAAAACGATGGTTATGCTAATGAGACCGAAAGATGGCTCAGCAATAATACATCCACGTTCGTATTATTAAAGCCTAACACAGATGTGTCAGCCCTGAACCAAAAAATCAGCGATATCACCCGCCGTTACACCGGGCACAATAATGTATGGACACACTTTCTTTTCCCATTAAAGAAATGGCATCTTTACTCCGAATTTGAAAATGGGAAATCAGTTGGCGGGCGGATAGAAACAGTCCGCGTGTTTGGAATTATCGCGGCGTTTATTTTATTGATTGCCTGCATCAACTTTATAAATCTCAGCACAGCAAGGAGTGAAAAACGTGCAAAAGAAGTTGGCATTCGCAAGGTTGTGGGAGCCGGTAAGAGCTTATTGATTGGCCAGTTTATTACGGAGGCTTTTTTAACAGCCTGTATTGCCGGCGTCATGGCGTTGCTGATTGTGCAACTTGTATTGCCTTCATTTGATCTGCTTATTAGTACACAAATTTCCATTCCGTACGGAAATTTTTATTTCTGGTTGTATGCTTTCCTGTTTATCCTGTTTACAAGCCTGCTCGCAGGAAGTTATCCCGCCTTCTATCTCTCCTCATTCAAGCCCGTCAGCATTTTTAAACAGCAATTCAAAAGATCAAATGCGGCTGTTACTCCCAGAAAAGTATTGGTGGTCCTGCAATTCAG
>DATJWE010000048.1:0-6526 GCA_035501475.1 Puia sp.
AATCATGCTCCGCTATTATTGGTATTGTATTAAATCAATGATACTGGCACAAACCGGTCTGACTGCCTTCCATCAGAGATATATCTGCTTTCAATTCAGTTTTGAGTTATTTTAATAAGATCTGAGTAAAATTGATCAATACTATTGGGGGAAAGGAAGAATATTTCAATTTTCAATAACTAAGATTTAACCTTACAGACAGTGTATGACAAGTTTAAACTGATCGTACAATTTTGAACGCATCATATTTTCTTGGCAATGTCCTCACACATTAAAAAGAGAACTTAAAAAGAAAATATTTGATCCGACAGGATTAATCTTTTTAAAGGACGATTATTTGTCCGATTAAATACCGGACTATACACAATAGGATAAATAAGAATAAAAAGTGCGCAAACTATTACTAAAACAAAGAGAACTAATTGCAAGAACGGGAGCATTTGTTTTAAGTCCCCCGAACTTAAGCTAACTGGTTTGAGGATTAACCAGTTGAAAACATTGAATATGGCGAACGCAAAAAGAAAGCATTCAATAAATTTAACTATGAAAGATGATCTGGGTGATCTTGGATTGGTCATGATCCGTATTCTTAAATGTATATTAAGTTACACATTGGGAGCCAAAATATGAATTCGTATCTTTTATGGGGCCGGCGTGAACAGAAAATCCTTAATTTCAGATTATTAAACGAAACTTCAGCAGGCAATAGCATTGTTACGCCATGGTCAACACAAATGATCTGCATATTGAAAATGAAGTAAGATCATTTTTTGATATCACCCATAATATTCACTCCGCAAATGAACTGAGTAATATCCTTTCAAAAACACTTGAAAGCAAAGAACGGATACTCGAACGACAGCAGCTCTTGAAGGGTCTTATAGCAAACCAGCATATTTTAAAAGATTATTCTCATTATCGATTTGATTTATCCGAAGTATTTGACTTTTTAGAAACAGTCTTTGTCGGCAATTTCAATCCCCGTAAACTCCGTTTCAGATTAAGGTTTTCGGAAAAAGAAAGGGAAAAAAGAAGGGGAAAACTCATCCAAATGGTACGGATTTTTTATGCCATTAATAAGAGTTATCTCGCCAGGATCGACACAGGTGATTTTCCCGGCACCTATTTGAGCGAACTCGAACTCATGAAAAAATTCTTTTCTGAATTTGATCTGGAATATTATGAGTCAGCTTTCCTAAAAAAGAAATTTCGGGTAAAGCAGATCGTGAGCCTGATGCTAATCATTGCTAAGAAAACGGCAAATGGGGAAATGGCCGCTTTCTGGAAACGATGGTTTCTTTTTGAAGCCTATCTTTCCATTAGTTACTGCATTGCAATGAAGGGAATGGTCTTTCCGGAATTTGATGACAGATATTTTCAACTCGAAGGGATATATCACCCTGCACTGAAAGACCCGGTAAAAAATGACTTTAATGTCACCAGATCAGTCACTTTGCTTACGGGGCCTAATATGTCAGGCAAATCGACATTTCTTAAATCGGTAAGCATCTGTGTTTATTTAGGCCATGCAGGATTAGCCGTTCCTGCGTCAAAAGCGGTGATGCCTTTTTTCAAATCCATATCTGTGGCGATCAACCTTACCGATAGCATTGTAAGCGGATATAGCCATTTTATGACAGAGGTGATGACGCTTAAGCATGTGGTCACTGATGCTGCGAAAGGATACAAATGTTTTGCAGTATTTGATGAACTGTTCAGGGGAACAAATATCGAAGACGCGTTGGAAATCAGCAAGACCACCATCAGGGGACTCTGTCATTTTAATAATTGTGTATTTCTGATCTCCACTCATCTTCACCAGCTAAAAGAAATGGATGAAATTAGTAATTCAGCGATTAGCGTATGCTCCATCGAATGTTCATTACAGAATAATCTTCCTGTCTTCACCTATAAATTAAAAGAGGGTTGGAATGACCTGAAACTTGGACGAATACTATTTGAGAAAGAAGGGTTGAATGATGCATTGTCTGGGGTGATCAAATAATCTCTCAGGATTAAATTTCACTTTCAATTCAGCAGAAGCACCGATCATTTTGTGACCTCGCCCAGAATCGAACTGGGATATCAAGTTCCGGAGACTTGCGTACTATCCATTGTACTACGAGGCCAAAAAGTTTTATACGGGTTTCAACAACCCCTGCACATTGCTGCTGAATATTTTCACGGCAATGGCCAGCAAAATTACGCCAAAAAATTTACGTACTGCTACCATGCCTGCAGGTCCGAGTATTCTTTCGATATAATTCAATGACCTTAATACCACATATACAATAATTAAATTGATCAGTATAGCGATCAACACCGTGAGCTGATCATAATTGGCTTTTAGTGACATGATTGTCGTCAGTGTTCCTGAACCGGCAATCAGTGGAAACGCAATCGGCACCATCACGCTTGCTTTCCCGTCTTTTTCACTCTTGAAAAATTCAATGCCCAGCACCATTTCCAACCCCAGAATGAAAATGACAATGGAGCCACCCACGGCAAAGGAATGCTTGTCTACGCCGAGTACATTGAGAAAGCTTTCACCGAGATACAGGAATAGGATCATCAATCCGCCGGATATCAACGTCGCTTTCAGTTCCGGCATTCCACCCAGCTTTTTTTTCAGCGAGAGCAACAGCGGGATGGATCCGACAATATCGATCACTGCAAATAAGGTGAACGTTACAGTGAGCAGTTCATTGAAATTGATGTGCATGATCGAATTTTTGCAAAGGTATAGGAGTCAAATCATATGTTATGATCAGCCGGGCCGGTGCATTTCCTTTCTGACCGTGCTACCGGAAAGTATGTCAAACCTGAAGTCTTCGGGATAACCGGAAATTTTTATTACGGATCCACAGCTAATGGAAAACCGGTTGAATGAATCTTCCAGCGGAATTTTGGTGATATGGGTTAATATGCTGCGGATTACTCCTCCGTGGGTAACAACAACAGCTTTGCTGCACGATTCAAGAATTCCATTGAAACTCTGCGTTGCCCTTTTGTGCAAATCAGTATAGCTTTCTCCACCGGGAATGCGTACACGAACAAAATCATTCATCCAGGGATCTGTTTCATCTTTGGGGATATCATTCCACCTTCTCATTTCCCACCATCCGCAACTGATTTCCATCAGTGATTCATTGAACACAATTTCACGTCCAGCAAATAAATACTCGGCCAGCTTGCGACATCGCTTCAGCGGGCTGGAATAAACACGTTCAACATCTTCCGGCAGGCAGGCTTTTATTGCTGATGCTTCTTCATGAAACGAAGCAGCGACATCAATGTCCGACTGGCCGTAGCAAAATCCCGGCTCTATGGCCGGGGTGGTATGCCGAATTAAATATAGCGTACGCATATTGTTAAACGTTAGGCTCAGGCAATATAACGCCAGATAATAAGCGCGGACAGATAAAAAACAATTTCACTGACCTGCTGCACTGCCCCAAGACAATCGCCGGTATAGCCGTTGATCCATTTTTGAAAATATTTTACAAGCTCATAAGTGATATAGGCCACCGGCAGCAGGGCAAAGAGAAACTGCCAGGATAATAAGGCAAAAGGCAAGAGCCCGGCAATGTTGGCCAGGATGAATGCAGAGGCAGATAATTTTTTTCCTGCAACCGGTTTTGATTTGCTGACCAGTTCCTCTCCAACATATTGCGAAAACTGGATCACCCATACGGGCATCAGCCGGCTCAGACTATGCGCAATCAGCAGGATGGCAATAAAGAAACGAAAATTGAAGAAGATATTACTGCTCGGGTGTTCAAGATCAGGAGTGTATTGCGGTAATTCTTTCAGCAATAAAAATTTTGAACTGAGCACGGCAATAAGGCCGATTGCGCCAAAGGTCCCTATGCGGCTGTCCTTCATGATCTGAAGAATTTTTTCTTTTGTCCAGCCTCCGCCGAACGCATCGCAGACATCTGCAAAACCATCTTCATGAAATGCACCCGTCAACAAAATACCGGTGATCATGGAAGCCAGTATCCCGATATCATTTGATGTAAACCTTCTGAATGCGAGAAAGATCACGACGCAACAGGCACCGACAATCCATCCGACTACAGGAAAATATTTTGAAGACTTTTCAAGCCATTCGGGACTATGATCAACATTTGCGGGAACCCTGATTCTTGTCAGAAACATCAATGCAGTAAAAAAAATACGAAGCTCTTTATTGATTGCTGATTTTAGACTGAATGAGGGACCTTGCGTCATAATATTCTGATTAGTTATCCACAACCGAATAATTTTTATTTTCTAAATTAACCTATGTGTCTATGACCCTACGCGGTAAAATTTTTTATTTACTACATAGACACAATAGGATCATAGGTGCACATAGAGATAGAAAAATAGTATTCAAACTTTCGTAATTGTCAATACACTAAAATTACTCTTTGTCACTGACTCCTGCTGATTCGAACGATGCCATTTCTTCCAGGAAATTCAAAGCCGATTGAATCAATGGGATGGCCAACGCTGCTCCCGTGCCTTCTCCCAGTCTCATTTTAAGATCCAGTAAAGGCTGGGCATGAAGATAACGCAACATTTTTTCATGTCCCTGCTCTCCACTGGTGTGGGCAAATATGCAATTGGACAGCACACGATGATCGATCATATGAGCCAGGAGCAATGCGGCAGTGCAGATAAATCCGTCTACTACAATGACCATTCTTTTTTCGGCGGCTTCCAGGAAAGCGCCCGTCATCATCGCTATTTCAAAACCACCAAATGCCTGGAGTATTCGCATAGCCGATACCGATAGTCCGACGAAATTTTTATGTTTTTTATGAACCTGTTCCAGGGTTTTTATTTTTTTGCTGAGCTGCTCTTCATTAGTGCCCGTACCAAGCCCCACGCATTGATCAACGGGTAAAGAAGTGATCACCGACATGATCAGGGAAGCAGAGGAGGTATTGCCAATGCCCATCTCGCCAAAACCAATACAATTACAGCCGCCGGCATGGATAGCTTCAACTATTTCCCTGCCCTTTTTGATTGCTGAGCCCGCCTCTTTTTCCGACACGGCCTGTTCTTCAAGATAATTGCGTGTGCCATACCCGATCTTGGCATCGATGAATTGACGATGAGTGGTGAGATGATTGAAATCGGCATTTACACCGGCGTCGACTATGCGCAATTGAATGTTATGCTGACGGCAAAATACATTAATCGCGGCGCCACCATGTATAAAATTCAATACCATCTGCGCCGTGACGGCCTGCGGATAGGGATTCACGAGCCCCGTTGCTGCAATACCGTGATCGGCAGCAAATACAACAATGTGTGGGTGCGCAATACAAGGTTTGGAAGTTTGTTGAATCATCCCTACCTGTAAAGCAATTTCTTCCAGTCTGCCCAGGGAACCCGGCGGTTTTGTTTTGGTATCAATTTTATATTGTAATTCCTGGCGGAGATCAGTAATTGTTTTTGTACTCATGATATTGATTTAAGATGCAGGTAAAAGGTCGCAAAAATAGAAACCATATTGATCCGGATCAGTAGCCGAGTGGATGGTATTTCCTGTATTTTGGGGAGCCGTATATTTTTTGTATACAATGTTTCCTTTTCTGAATGAAACCGGCTGATGAAACAACGGGCCATCAAAGACAAAAGAATGGAACTCTCCATTTTCACCGCAGGGATCGACAGATTCAGGAAGATCAGGAAGAAAATCTTCATCAATAATTCTACCGCAAAAATCCCTGCTTAAGAATTGTTCATTGATACATACAATGATTGCTTTAAACCCAAGCGCGATAAATTCTTTTACCAATCCGGCAGTATCTTTTCTCCAGAGCGGGAACAGACATTGGATGCCGGCTTTACCGAGTTTTTCTTCGCGATATCTCCTGAGATCTTCAAGAAATATATCGCCAAATATTGCATGTGTGCATCCGGAGTTTTTTAATTCATTTATCCGGTTCATCATTTCTTCCTCGTATTCATTCATTTCGGGTTGCTCAGGAAGCTCGATAGTTCGCACAGGGATTCCCAGGGATAGAGATTGTGCCTCCAGTAAACTTCTGCGGACACCATGCATCGAAACCCTGTCGTAAACCGCATTGACGCTGGTTAATAAACTGCTGACCTGGTATTCATTTGACTGCAGTATTTGATGCAGACAAAATGCAGAATCTTTTCCGCCGCTCCAGTTCATAAAGGCTTGTGTCATGGCAGGTCTTTTATGGTCATGGGAATTCCGCTTACCATCAAGACTACTTTATCAGCAACGGAAGCAATGTATTGATTGGTCCATCCCTGCAAATCCGTAAACTTTCTTCCTGCTTCTGTTTCTGCATGCACCCCCATGCCGATTTCATTGCTGACGATAAAAAAAAAGGCATCAGTTTTTCTTAATACATCTATTTCAGTCTTTATAGCCTGCAGTGATTTCTCTGCATCAAATTTGTACAAAGAAAAAAAATTCGACAGCCATAAAGTGATACAATCGATAACAGCTACTTTGTTTTCCAGGGGAAGCCGGCTCACATGTAACTGTTCTTCC
>DATJWE010000049.1:0-29016 GCA_035501475.1 Puia sp.
GACAGCCTGATCATTTTCAGAAATATTCTCCCGGCCATTCATCCGAGTTTCAGGCAATTGATCAATGGGTATCTCGACAAAAGCGGCAAATACTGGGATGAATTCGGCATCAACATATTTCTTGGAAGTCATCTTGATGAACCGGCAACCAATGAACAGTCTATGTTTCTCCCCGATTATCTTCTAAAAGGCTTTGATAGTGCAGTTTATGGCCATCGGCCATTGGTGAACGCAAAAAGGGAAATACTCGCAGCTTCCGTGAATAATCAACCCGCAAAACCTCAGATCCGGCCCTTGGATTTTTTTGGCGCCTGGTTTTTGCTGGTTATCATACTGGGCTGGATCCGCAAACCATGGTCGGTAACCACCTTGCGTGTGCTGGATTTTATTTTTTTTCTGTCAATAGGATTCTTAGGAATAATCATGTTATGTCTCTGGTTGGGAAGAGTAGACGCTGTTTGCAGAAATAACCTGAACTTATTATGGGCCCTGCCTACACATTGTGCCATTGCCTTTTTCATGAAGCGACAAAGATCCTGGGTCAGGAATTATTTTCGGATAAATGCCCTGATCTCTATTATTCTAATGTTGGGAGTCATTTGGAGATGGTGGTCACAGGAAATAATTCCTCCTGTAAGTTTTATATTATTAATCATTATACTGAGAAGCCTGTCGATAGTTTATCGAAATAAAGATGGAAAAAAAATTACCATACCGGGAAGAAAAAGTCTGTTACAGGGATCTGGGCAGAGGTAAGCCGGTGATGTTCATTCATGGTTTTGCTGAAGACGGAACGATCTGGAATCATCAATTGAATTATCTGGAAAAAAAATTTCGCATGCTCGTTCCGGATATACCCGGCAGCGGTCTCTCATCGGGAAAAGGATCCGAATTATCTTCGATAGAAGATTATGCCGAATGCCTGAAAGCCATCCTTGATGCAGAAAAAATAAAGGACTGTGTCATGATTGGCCACAGCATGGGGGGATATATTATGTTAGCTTTTGCCGAAAAATATCCCGGCTATCTGAAGGGAATGGGCTTGTTTCATTCCACGGCCTATGCTGACAGCGAAGAAAAGAAAACAGCCCGCAGAAAAAGCATTGACCTGATCAGGCAGTATGGATCCGCTGCTTTCCTTGAACAATCCATCCCTAATCTTTTCTCTGAGTATTTCCAAAAACAGCACTCAAATGAAGTGGGTTCATTAATAAACCGATATGCCAACTTTAAGTCAGAAACCCTCGTATCTTATTACGAAGCCATGATCCGGAGGCCTGACAGAACGAGTGTCCTGAAAACATTTTCAAAACCCGTTTTGTTCATTATCGGAGCATGTGATAAAGCTGTTCCGCTTGAACAAAGTCTTGAGCAATGCCATTTGCCGCAATTATCATATATTCATATATTTGAGAATACTGCTCACATGGGCATGCTGGAAAACAAAGACCAGAGCAATCACATCGTAGAAAACTTCCTGGACGAGGTATCATGTTAAAGAATCTTAATACAGTTACCCTATATTGGAACTCGTAAAAAAAATATTAATATTTTATTTTGTCTTCTTTTTTACATCTCTTTCTTTGTGGGCCAAGCATATCAAAGGAGGAGAGATATACTACCTATATATTGGCCCCGGCACTTCTCCTAATTCTGACCAATACCTGCTCGTCCTTCGTTTGTTTGTGAGTTGCCAGTCCGGACAGGGGCAACTCGAAACAGAAGTAAATGTAGGCGTGTTTTACAATAGTAATCAGACACCGGTCATCGGCTCTCCTTTCACGCTTCCACTTACGGGGGATAATATAATTACACTTACGCATCCCAGTCCATGCATTATTAATCCATCACCTGTATGTTACCGGGTAAGAATTTTTTCAGCTGTAGTACAACTTCCAAAAACACCACAGGGATATACGGCGGTATATCAACGTTGCTGCAGAATTGATAATATTGTCAATCTTAGTCCCAGTACGAATATCGGCGCGTCGTATATCTGTCGTATTCATGGTTCAAATGACGTGGGCGTGAATGGAATCAATTCCGATCCGGAATTTCTGATAAAAGATACTGTGCTGATTTGTCAGAAAAGGCCTTTCACCCTGAATTTCGGAGCAACCGATGCAAATGGAGATTCATTATCATATCAATTTGCTCCAGGTTACTCCGGAGGGAGTACAAATAATCCTGTGGTGACCAATCCCCCGCCGCCCGGAAGAGTTGCCCAACTTAATTATAAGGGAGGGTTTTCGGGGACGCAGCCGCTTGGAGCGGGTGTAACTATCGACCCTAAAACCGGTGTCATATCCGGCATAGCTCCAAACGCTGGAGACTATGTTGTCTGTGTGCTCCTAAGTGAATGGAGAAACGGAAAAATCATAAGTACTCATCCGAAGGATTTTATTGTTCATATTGATGATAAATGTGATTTTGCTGCTGCTGATTTAAAACCGAGTTATATTACCTGTGACGGGTTCAACTATAGCTTTAAAAATGAAGCCCCTTCTTCGCCATTGATCCATTCCTATTTCTGGGATTTCGGAGTTCCGGGAATTACTACAGATACTACTTCCAAAGCCACTCCGACCTTTACGTTTCCGGATACAGGTACTTACAAGGTAAAGCTCTATGTAAACAAAGGAGAAGATTGTTCTGACAGTGCATTTACTTTAATGAAAATCTATCCCGGTTTTTTCCCCGGATTTTCGGTTACAGGTTCCTGTTTGTTATTCCCTTTACAATTCACTGATACAACAAAAACCAAATATGGTCTCGTATCCAGTTGGTTTTGGAATTTCGGAGATCTCACGACACAAAGCGACACTTCATCTCTCCAAAATCCCTCCTGGAAATACAGTGACACCGGAACAAAAAGAGTCCAGCTGATTGTTGCCAACAGCGAAGGATGTCAGGACACCGTCACTGAAAATGTGCAGGTATTGAGCAAGCCCCTCATTATCTTACCCTTTCGCGACACCCTCATTTGCAGTATCGACACATTGCAACTGATGGCGAAGGGAACCGGTTTGTTCAGTTGGGCGCCCAATACTACCATGCTGGGAGCAAACACTGATGACCCCCTGGTATTTCCAAAAACCACGACTATTTATACCGTCAATCTTGATCAAAATGGTTGCACCAACAGCGATTCGGTCAGGGTGCGTGTAGTGGATTTTGTCACGCTCTATCCCGGAAACGATACCACGATTTGCCTGAGCGATACGATCGTGCTCAATCCATCGGGCGACGGATTGTATTTTGTATGGAGTCCGGCAGGAAGTTTGGACAATGCCGGAATTAAAAACCCAAAAGCTTCTCCTTCGGGCACCACAACTTATCATGTCACGGCAAGCATCGGCAAATGCAATACCTCAGGGAACCTAACGGTGACCACTATCCCATATCCGGGTTCCATGGCAGGCAAAGACACTACTATTTGTTTTGGTGATACTGCACAATTAAACGGATCGATCAGGGGGATCCGCTTTAACTGGAGCCCCGTCAATAGCCTTAGCAATCCAGCCGTGCTGGATCCATTTGCATTTCCCCTTACTACCACTGACTACACTTTATATTCGTATGATACATTGGGTTGTCCAAAACCAGGTGTATCAATCGTTACTGTAAACGTTGAACAAAAAATAAATGCGTTTGCGGGCAATGATACTTCGGTCGTTGTTGGTCAACCATTGCAACTATCGGCATCAGGTGCGCCTTATTTTGCCTGGTCTCCCCCAACTCATTTAAGCCAGAATGATATTCCTAATCCGGTTGCTGTATTAAATGACAACATGAGTTATGTCCTCAAAGCTTATGATGCCATTGGCTGTTTTGGGCTGGATACCATCAATATCAAAGTATTTAAAACCGCCCCCGATATTTTTGTTCCGAATGCATTTACACCGGGTAAGGGCATAAACAATGTATTTCGTCCGATCCCCGTGGGCATATCTTCGCTTGTATTTTTCAGGATATACAATCGTTTTGGCCAATTGGTGTTCAGCACAAATAAAATCGGGAAGGGCTGGGATGGCACTGTGAATGGCAAGCCACAGGACAGCGGCGGCTTCGTTTGGACGGTAGAGGGAATAGATTATACCGGAAAAGTCGTGACCAAAAAAGGGACCATGGTGCTGATCCGATAAGGTGCTGCCGTATTATTCATAATTTGCAAATCCATTTATTCAAACCATTCCACACCTAAAATTGAAACCCGGTGAATAAAATCGTTTTGATCACAGGAGCCAGTTCCGGTTTCGGCAAAGCCTGTGCAGAAAAATTTGCTGCCAATGGATACGATGCAATCATTACCGGCCGGCGAAAAGACAGGCTGGAAAAAATTAAGGATGAGCTGGAAAAAAAATTCCCTGTAAAAATCCTTTCGCTCGTTTTTGATGTGCAGGATAAAAAAGCTGTTTTTGATACAATCGGAAATATTCCTGATCAATGGAAAAACATCGATGTGCTTATCAATAACGCCGGACTTGCTTTAGGCAGGGACTTTTTTGACGAAGCAGATCTCATGGATTGGGAAACCATGATTGATACCAATGTCAGAGGCTTGCTCTATGTATCAAAAGCTGTATTGCCTTTCATGATCGCAAGAAAAAAAGGGCATATTATCAATATGGGTTCCGTTGCAGCAAAAGAAGTGTATGAAAAAGGAAATGTGTATTGCGCAACAAAAGGAGCAGTTGAGGATATTTCGAAATCCATGCGGATAGATCTGCTTCGACATCAAATAAAAGTTACTGCAATCCATCCCGGGGCCGCCGAAACAGAATTTTCGCTTGTACGGTTCAAGAATAATAAAGAACAGGCCAATAAAATATATGAAGGTTATACTCCCCTTCACGCAGAAGATATTGCTGATATAATTTACTATTGCACCACCCTGCCCGACCATGTGTGCATCAATGATCTGGTATTAACCTGCCTGGCTCAGGCTGATTCAATCTACTTTTTTAAAAGCGCACCATAACGAATGTTCTGGATTATTATTGTAAAGAGGCATAATACTTGTTGCAGGATTGCAAATATGTAGTCCTTTGTGTATTTTGTATATCCATAGTTCATCAATCCATAAAACCCTGAAATGAAAACCAATCCTGCCAGACTGGTATTTGTTCTATTCATCTTTTTGGCTCAGACGTTGAATGCGCAGGAAGTCATCAAACCCGAGAACTGCGATCTTTCGCCTCAGCTTCATAATGAAGCAGACAGCCTAAAAAATTTATTTAATTCAAAAGGATTCATTGTACTCAGGGAAGCTTCTGTAACGATGCAGAGCGCATACGAATTGCCGATTGTCGTTCCCATGAGTGAGGGTTCTTTGTATGAATTTGTTTTCATCGGCGATCCAGGTTCCAGGTTATATGAAGTGCGGATGTATGATTGGGATGAAAAGCAGGTCGTCTATGAGAAAAAAATGTGGGGAGATATTGATGGAAACATCATCAGTTATGCCTATATCCCCAAATTTTCAGAATATCATATGATCAAGCCGGTTCAGGTTAACAACAAAAAGAAAAAACTTTGCGGCTATATAATGTTGCTGAAAAAAGTTAAATGATGTCAAGTGAGTAGTCAATAAGTTATTGTAATGGTTAGTAATTCTTAAAATTGCCCGCTTACGGACAATTGACCAATGACTAATGACTACCCCTCATTGCTCATCTATCTCGGCAGAGATTTGGAAGTACTTGCGTTGGCCATTTCCGCCAGTGAAATTCTGATCTGCACTCCCGCTCGTGTAGTTGTAATGGGTGGCGAACTGGATATCTTCGGCTCAACTCTTCGCCTGTCGAAATATAATTTTACGTTGATCCTGTTGTTGATGACATAATCAATGGATGGTGCAATATCTACAACTCTTTGTCCGCCTACAGGCAACGACGCGTTCTGATCAAGATAACTATTTGAAGTTGCATCATCACGGAGACTAAAATCAAATCGTATATTAAGATCATTTTCCAATTTACCGGTGCTACCATTCTTACCCTGGACCTTGATACCAAATGGAAGAGGCAACCCGCGCTTACGCCAACCCAAACCGATAGTCAATTCTGTGGATCTGGATTCACTCATCTGGTAATCGATCAGGCTCAGACTTAACTGGCGCGATTTACTGTACCCGACTCTCGCCTGTAAAAGATTTACGAATTGCATATCCAGGTCAATCAGCGGAGAAAATTGCTCGGTAAGGGTTATATTCGGAACCAGGAAATAAGGTACAAAATTGCCCGTCAGCGTATCAATGAATCCGGGCTGCTTTAAACCTAATGGATCCTGGTAATTGAGTGAAGAATTGAAACTGTTCATGCTCAGCACACTGGTATATGCATTGGTTATACTAAAGCTGGTAAAAATTTTATCCAGTCCCGGAATACGACTCAACCCGTTATAACTAATGCGCCAGTTTGGTTTTGGCAAATACCCGGCAAAAGGATTTGACTTAATATTCGAATTGTCCTGGTTAATCAGCGCAATTGAATTCGGATCTTTCCCGCTGTACGCAGCAATGAATGCAGGTATTAATACATCCTGGGCGTACTTACCATATCCTTTGTAATATCCGTCCGAATACTGAATGCCTGAATACGGGTTCATTTTTCCGAGTCGGGCAGAAATGATTTGGCGGTAATCCTGGAACTTCTTAAACGTGTTTGTAATTTCATTTGGCTGAAAATTCTCAAACAGTGTTTTTACAGAAATGAAGCTTATGCTGAAAGTTCCTGCCGTATATGGATTCAGCCGGGCAAAGCCTGTGCCTGAAGTATCTTTATACAATTCAGTGTAGTTCTTTCCAAATGTTTTGTTCAAACTAACAGTGATGTTCATGTCTTTTACAGGTTGCAATTGTGCCGATATATTCAGGATCTGATTATAACTCGCCAAATTCTGGAAATTGAATGTGGTATCTGTGGTGATCAAACCCTTTTGTGCCAGCCGCGCGACGAAAGACGTGTCTGGCTGCCCGCCAAAAACATATCCAAGTCCGGGTTGACCTGATTTGAAATTCATTCCCAGGAATTGAGTGCTGTCCATATACCCGTAAATAGTTGATGCAGCATTTTGAGAATAATTGATAGACACATTTTTTAGCGCTGTGATCAGGCGCAGCAATCCCTTGACAACCCCATTGAGCTGTTGTTGATCTATTTTTTCTTCCGCCGGAGGCTTTTTGATTTTCGCGGTATCTGTCACCTTCCTGTTCTGCATCGGCGGAGGTGGTTTACCGGAACTTGCACCCTGATCCAGGCTTCGGAGTAATTTCCATTTGTTATACAATTTTGAAAAATTCAATTCTGCCGTAAGATCTTTTTTCTGCGTGTTCTGTATTGAATTTCCAAGTGTGATCGCCACCTGGGAAGCGCCTGTCCATTGGTATGTAGCTCCATAACCCAACCGCACATTGGTCCAGTCTGTCAGTGGAAATTTACTTGTTGGAAGAATGTAAGTGAAGTTTGCGCTGTGCTGATATAAAACAGTTCTTCCCCCTTTCCAGAAATTATGCCACATCTGCTTGCGTTCAGCATCATCAAGCCTCCCACTGTCTTCATCAACCCAGGCTTTATTCACTGCATTAAAATCGACATTGATGGACCTGGTAACATCCCATCTGAAAGTGTATGTTCTGTCGAATGTAAAAAACTTGTTGAAAGTTTCAGGCAATACACCTTTGGGACCATCGATATTACGCGAGCGGTAAGCGCCAAACTGCCGGTTGATATCTGCACGGAATGAAAGCACAGAGGGGACGGGATTGAGATTGAAATCTTTTAGCAGGGCAAGCCAGCCGGACTTTGATTTCACCTTCTTTTTGAAAGGTTCCCAGTACTTGGGCATGCCGATATAATTATACCCTAATCCGCCTTTATAATTAATCAACTCATCTTCTTCTGCAATGGGGCTATGGTGTTCGGACCGGGTATAAGAATAAGAAAGATCAAAGTTTTCGATGCTCCAGATTTTGAGTTTTTTACCGCTGGTATTATTTTTCCTCACATTGGTAAAATTGAAACTCTTGATCGTAAGGACGTCTTCTGCCTGTTCCCTGATCGAGTCCCGCTCACCCGCCGGTGCGGCAGCGATCTTATCTTTCAATTTTATATCCAGATCATATGGATCATATTCGGGCAAACTAACGGTCTTGGATATACTCCCATAAAATGGGGCGGATATACCGGCTTTTCTCGGCAGGAGTTTGCCGAGTTCCAGGCTGGTAGCCCCAACAAGCTGGGTATTGTCGTCAAACGATCGCTCATTGATACTCTGGTCGATTGTCCCAAAGCCTACAGTACGCACAGCCCCGGACACATACATGGTTCCAAGATCGGCTAACTTGAGATCGACCCTCGCGGTAGCCGCATACCCTCCCTGGTCATTGATTTCAGATAATCGCAATTCATCAAACCAAACCTCCGTACAGGCGGGTTGTTGTTTTGCATTTTCCACTCCTAAAAAAACGGCCTGAACCTGGCCCAGGTTTGGATTACCTATGATGGCATAACTTTTTCCTGTTGCAGAGTCCACTTCTTTATAATACACATTGGTAGTCCCGTTATTATCGCGATCTGTTTTCAATTGGATCAGTCTGCTAAGTGCCAGGTTCAGATTATTTGCAGTAGGCCAAATGACAGTATCCACAGTTGCGTAAAAGGGAGTGATCTTAAGAGGGATCTTGATCTCATAAAAATTACTGATGAAATCACTACCCAACCGGACCACTGCATACAAATCATAATCATTCAGTGTAACTCCTCCTGCAGATTCTGCGTGAACGAACATATCCATTTTACCGTATCTGCGCAGGTCGAGATTTGTAGTTTTGAAGACCCCTCTTCCGTCATTTGTTGCCAGATTACAAATCTGCAAACTCATTGCCTGCTCATTCAGGAATATGTTGACATTATTGGTGCTTAGTTGTTGCTGGCGCTGAATACCAGGAGGAATCACATAGGGAATGGGAGTACGGGTGCTGTTTTGCTCAATATTCACAGCAGTTAAATTAAAAGTTGTCGGACTGTTGGGGGGAATAGGAATATATTGCCCTGTGGTATCCAACAAATAACTGAAAATGCGCCACTGGTCCCTGATCAGTTGAAATTGTGCGAAACGGCAAACCACCGAATCTGAAAAGTTCGTGAGAAACATGCGCATGAAACGAATCGATTTGAAGTCAGGGATATTCCCCACTTTTTGGAAATAAGAATTTATGGGAATCCGGAATTCAAACCAGGTCTGACCGACATTATTCACTGAAAAATCTCTTCTGTCCACAATAAAATTGGTTCCCACCACAGTGTCAGAAGGAGAAACATCCACTTTGTATTCAAAATATTCTTCGAGTTCGTTGAGCGTATTGTCGTGATCCAGGTCTTCCTGGTCAGGATAAAGCGTAAACGCATTTACATATTGCTGTCCGGGTACTGCAACCGGCGAATTTCCCTGTGGGTTATTGATTTGTTTATAACGGCCAAGTATACCCGTTCTTGATTGGTCGTATGATCCGTCACGGTAGCCGAGAAAATCATCGCTCGACGGATCGGCGGCAGCCTTCTGATAAACTGTTGATCCGGTTCCAAAAGAAGCCCCCAGCGTATTCAGGTAGTTTTGGAATTTCAGTTGTTCACCCGGGTCATCGAGCCCGTCAAAACCGACATCCTGGTAGGGTCTGTCCGAGGGGTCATTGCTGAATGCATTTGTGACCTGCACCGGATTGGCCGGTACACGTCCCCAAACTGAAGTGCTGTCAATAGCCGCAGGAATATTCGGTGTATTCAATCCATTCTCGAATAATCTCCTTCCATCTTTTAAAATATCCTCAGATACGCTGCCCAGGTCGAAGTATAACTGACCACCTGAACTGTTAGTATTCGATAAAACCGGATTAAAAGGACTCATCATCCAGAAATCAAGATACTGCACATTCGCTGTTTCAAAATCCGTCTGATCGAGTGCACGCATAATTCCTCCCCATCTCTTCTGGGGGTTTTGAAGTTTGCCCGTGGGAGTCAAACTTCCCGGTCTCGCATCAAAATTATAGGGACCCTTATCAGTAGGATAATATGCTACATCGAAAGTAATCAGCTGCGCCTGTCCGAATTCAGGAGTCTGTTGAGGAAAAAGTTGTTCTACATTAATGGAGGCAATCCTGGGATCGGCAAAATTCTCATAAGTTCTTACAGGATTACTGGTGTTGGTATTATCCTGCAGTGTAGGTTCAATATTGTACCAGGCAATTTTGGCCCGGTTAAATCCGTAATCCAGTGAATCGTTGAGACTTCCTTCAGGGAAAAGACCGTTACCCGCCGGAGTCGATGCAAGTGCCCAACTCGTCAGTGGGAATCGCAGATCAATCGTGCTTGTTGATCCTTCAAAATCGTCAATATAAATCGTCCCGCTGCTTCCCTTACCGATTTGTGGCGGATGGCCGGGCTTTAAAAATGCGCCCTCACCAACCGCAGTAATCGTACTCATTTCCTTGGTGGTATAAAACGGCAGTTTATTGAGTAGTCTCGTAAGTTCGGGTAGCTGTGACCGGTAGTTTACATCAGCGCCATACATGGTGTTGCGGATAGGATCCTCATTGTAATTGGTTTTAGTGAAATACGGTCGTTCATTAAGTCGCTCGATGGTACCTCCTATCGACAGTGACTGGGTAGCGGTATTTTTGGCGAGATAATCCAGCCGCAATCCCATAAATCCTTTTTGCTGCATCCCGAAAGTAGCGTTGTTCTCAAACTGTACATTCACAGGAACACCGGAATTGATGATGGCCTGGTTGATGATTTTTACGGTACCGAGATTATAATCGACTACATAATCCAGATTTTCCCTAAGAGTCTGGCCACCTGCTGTGACCACCACCGAACCCTGAGGAACATTAAATGCTCCCAGTTGAATATCTCCTGTAGTTTGTCCTTTAGCCACACCCCCGAGATAATATCTGTCGACATTGGCGTAAGTTTTTGCAACTTCCTTAATCGTATCATACAACTGATAAAAAACATACCCATTCTTTATGGCGCCTGAATTCTGGAATGCGAGCGAATCCAGGTCATGACCAAAAGGCTCAAGCAAAGGAAAAATGATTCTCGCCTGCGACGAAACGATGGTAAATCCTTCCAGATAATCGAACACGCCATCAGGCTGAGGGTCATTATGCGCATTTAGTCGATCCAGGTTCAATATCGTGAGTAAAGGCACTCCTGATTTATCTCCTGCCGGCAAATATCTTTTGGTTCCTTTACTGGGATCATCGTACAATATGTTCATTTGGAATCCCGCCTGCTGTATATTGGAGAGATAGCTGCCGGTAGCCGTTTTCAAAGTATATATATTTTTCATCATCAGATGCCAGATGGGGAGATTGGTCCTCTGTGATGTGGCTTTTAATAATTTCAGATATAAAACTTTTTGCGCGCCCGGGTTATCACCAAGTGTGGTATCGGGCGGTACATCCTGGGAAAATTCACCCACCTGGTAAATCTTTCCATTGTAACTGTACTGATAAGCCACAGCCAGCACATCATTTGGCTGCAGAGGTTGATTCAGTGAGATAAACCCAACCTGTGGGTTGAAAATATAATCCGTAGGATTAAGTTTTCTTGCGTACACCTGTTCATAATCCTGCACCTGGGTTAATCCAAGCGATGTGAGTTTAGTGATCACCTGCGAAGAAACACGGCTCGCGGGATCATTGATAATATTACGATATTCATCATTCGCATCATTGAAAGGATAGGCTAATCCGCTTTGCGAATGTACATTACTGTTATATGGAGCGGATTCTCCGAGATCCATCAACCCGACCACTTCCCTGGCCTGTTGGGTAGCTCCATTACGATTAGTCACCCACACTTCAATGCGCAGGATTTGAACCTGTGAAGTGACAATGGGTAATCTGGCCATGGCCTTGTTATAGTTATTTTTGAAATACTGTGCCAGCAGGAAATGGCGGTTTTCATCATAGTCATCTGCTTTGAACTGGTAGTTAGTGGTAGCAGCGCCACCCTGTAGGCCCAAAGACTGGCTTTGTGATCGCTGGTCAGCCAATACGCCTGTGATCGTTAGTTTTCCAAATTGAAGTTGTGCCTTAATGCCAAACAAAGCCTGTTCGCTGGCCATCAGTGTACTCTTGGTTGTGAATGAAGTATTCCCGGCTTCTATCTTTTTTACTATATCGTCGGGGCTCCCGGTAAATTCCAGTTTTAACTGATTCATCCAGTCAAATGCTGCCTGTGTATTGTATGTAATTGGAAGTTTCAGTTTACTGCCGATATTGCCAATCACATTTACATTGGCATCCATATTAAAGTCGAGCCCCCCGGTTTTCCTCGCGCTTTCGGGCAATGTAGGATTCTCGACATTTTGTCCCTGGTATCCTGCAGTTATATCTACATTTCCCTGTGGGCGGATATCTATTTTACCATTTCCAAAAAGACGGTTGAACAAATTATCGGTGACAGAAAGTTTTGGCCTGACCATTTTTCTGTTCAATGCACTCAACATATCCGCACGCTGACGGAAATAATCATTTTCCGACTGTTGCGAAGTCAACTTCATGAATTCATCAAATGTGAGATACGTAGGACTACGATAATATTTTTCGCCAACTTTTTCTATAAGATAATAGCGATTGGTTTTTGGATCGTACACAATCGAATCTTTGATATTCGCAGGGTCTTTAAGATTGAAAGGATTTAGATTGGGATTGGTCAGACGATCTCCATGCCGGTCTTGTATCGGAAATTTTAAAGTATCTGTCTTTTGTTGAGGATTGGTCGTGTCCCGTTGAAAATAGGCGTGTGCCGACGCAGTTGTACAAAAGACAACTGAAACGGCCATCAACATTACCGTTGAAGTAATCACCTGAAACAAATACCGGGTCAAACTTTTCTCAAGAATTAGTTAGGTAGAGATCCCTGCGATAGGCTAAAGAATTTTTAAAACTTTCTTAATTATATCTTCTACTTTTTCTGTTCCCGGATTCGCAGCGGCTACTTTTTTTATGGCTTGTTCTGCCGTTGGTCGGGCGATGCCGAGGGCTATCAGAGCATTCAACGCATCCTGCTCCAATGTATTGTTTATCAAGGAGGAAATATTTGTTTCGGGTAGTTTTTTCCCGAGTTTATCGCGTAATTCGATGATAATGCGTTCGGCCGATTTCTTACCGATACCTTTTATGCTTTCCAACTGTTTCAGGTTACCCTGTAAAATGGCCCGGCCAATCTCTTCCGGCCTCATTGAAGAAAGCATCATACGGGCAGTTGCAGCCCCGATTCCGGATACACTGAGCAGGTGAATAAACATGTCTTTTTCAGCCTGGTCATAAAAGCCATACAATGTTTCAGCATCTTCCCTGACCAGATGATAAGTTTGCAGGATGCCTTTGTCCAGATGTTGAATTTGTGAATAGGTGTTCAAGCTGATTTGCAGTTCATAACCAACGCCCTGAACATCAACCAAAACCGTGGTAGGTGTTTTATGAACAAAATCTCCCCGTAGAAAAGCTATCATAGTTACGAAAATAGGTCAAAAATTATTCTGCGTCAGAATAAGGTTCCCTGACTACGCCAATACCATGCCATTATCAATTGTCTTTTTACACTACTTTTGCAAGGTTTTGCAAAAATTTTTATTTAACGACTTAGCATATAATGAGTAAAAAAATTACTGCTGCAATTACTGCTGTTGGAGCTTATGTTCCTGAAACCCGATTAACCAATGCCGACCTCGAAAAAATTGTAGACACCAACGACGAATGGATACGAACCCGGACCGGGATACAGGAAAGAAGAATTTTAAATGAGCCCGGAAAGGGGACATCAGATTTATGTGCGCCTGCAATTCAGGAACTCTGCAAAAAAAGAGGCATTCACCCCGAAGAAATTGATTGCATCATTATCGGAACTGTTACTCCCGATATGTTTTTCCCATCAACAGCTAATATCGTTTGTGATAAAATCGGCGCGAAGAATGCCTGGGGATTTGATCTGGCAGCAGCCTGTTCGGGATTTTTGTATAGCCTCACAACCGGCACTGCGTTGATCGAAAGCGGGCGATGCAAAAAAGTTGTGGTAGTGGGAGCAGACAAGATGAGTTCTATTGTAGATTATAGCGACCGAAGTATCTGTATACTTTTCGGAGATGCAGCAGGAGCGGTTTTACTTGAACCGAATGAAGAAGGATTTGGAATATTGGACAGTATTCTCAGAAGTGATGGCAGCGGGAAATCTTATCTGCACATGAAGGCCGGCGGATCTGTGCGACCTGCTACTTACGAAACTGTCGCAAACAAGGAGCACTATATATACCAGGAGGGCCAGGCCGTTTTCAAATTCGCTGTAAAAGGAATGGCCGACATCAGCGCTGAATTACTTGAGCGCAATCATCTAACGGGCAAGGATATCGCCTGGTTGGTGCCGCATCAGGCCAATAAGAGAATCATTGATGCCACTGCGAACCGTATGGGCCTCTCTTCCGATAAGGTAATGATCAATATACAGCGATACGGGAATACAACGAGCGGAACTATTCCTTTGTGTTTGTGGGAATGGGAAAAGCAATTAAAAAAAGGAGACAATATCGTATTAGCAGCCTTCGGTGGCGGATTTACCTGGGGCGCAACCCTGGTGAAATGGGCATATTGAATATTTTGTAGTATCAACAGTAGCCTGAATTAATTTGGCTGCAGCCTGACCCAGGCGATGAAATCTGTCTGTGGGATTTTTTCAACTTGCAATTGGCGAAATAAAGTCACAATCTGTCCGCGATGATAGGTATTGTGATTGAACAGATGCATCAATATGAGATGGATGGGTTCAGAAAATTCCTGCCCTTTCGAGTTTCGGTAAGTTATTTTTTGTTTCAACTTTTCAATATTCCTGTTTAGTATCCAATCCAACAATTCCTGATCCTGTTGCCGCAATGCATCCGATAATTTATTCATCGACCCATTAAACTGGTCGCCGGCAATAGAGGTAATCTCATTCTGCAAACGACGCTTCCATACTGTTTCCGCTCCCCATACATGCAAAACTGTTTTATACAGACTGCTGAAACTGCTTGCTATTTCCCTGTGCTGTTGTTCCGAATCCAATGCATCAATCTGGTCCAGAATTTTTTTATTCGCCCAGACATTATATTGAGCATATTGATCGAGTAACTCTTTCATATAGAATTATGGTTTATTTTTGATCTCTTATCCCAAATTTAACTACTCATTCATCAGATGCCAGAAAAAAAATTTCCGTTTAGTGGTTTTGGTTCGTTGGCAATTCATGCAGGTCATCATCAGGATCCCAACTATGCTCATCTCACCCCCATTTATGCCTGCAGTACTTTTGTATACGATAATGCGGAGCAAGGGATGCGTCGCTTCAGTGGAAAAGAGCCCGGCTATATTTACACACGATGGGGGAATCCCAGTTTCACCGAGGCGGAAAACAAAATCGCCGCTATGGAAAATTTCGGGCTCACCGGAAAAGACGGAAATCAGCTTGAACTCAAAGCCATTCTTCACGCATCAGGCATGGCTGCAATTAGTACCCTGATCCTGATGAATCTGAAAGCCGGTGATAAGATCCTCACTCATTTTTCATTATATGGGGGAACAGAAGAATTAATACAAAACCTGTTGCCATCCCTGGGCATTGAGGCAATCATTGCCGATTTGCGTGACCTGAATAAAGCAGAATCTTTGTTGAAATCAGATCCTTCTATCCGGATGCTCTATCTTGAAACGCCCGCGAATCCTACCATTCAGTGTGTCGATATTGAAGAATTGAGCAAACTGGCAAAACAAAAAAATATTATTGTTGCGTGCGACAACACTTTTGCTACTCCTTATCTTCAACAACCTTTTCGTTACAATGTCGATTTCATAATTCACTCTACAACCAAATTTTTGAACGGACACGGAACCTCGATCGGAGGTGTATTGCTTGGAAAGGATATTGAATTCATGCAGACGAAAGGCATCAAAGCCCACAAACTGCTCGGAGGAAATAGCAATTCTTTTGACGCTTTTTTGCTGGTCAACGGAATGAAAACGCTTGAAGTCAGGATGGAAAGACATTGTCAGAATGCGATGCAGGTAGCCAAATTCCTGGAAACACATCCTGCAGTAGCCAAAGTAAATTACAATGGCCTGACCACACATCCCGATCATGCTGTGACAATGAAGCAAATGCGGCATCCGGGAGCCATGATGAGTTTTGAATTGAAAGAAGGTCTCCAGGGCGGCATTCATTTCATGGACAATTTAAAAATGTGTACTCGCACTGTTTCATTGGGAACCTGCGATACTCTATTAAGCCATCCGGCTTCGATGACGCATTACAGCGTACCCAAAGAAGCCAGATTAAAATATGGAATTACTGACGGGCTTATCCGGATGAGTGTGGGAATGGAAAACGTGGAAGATATTTTGAATGATTTGGATCAGGCATTACAATAAACTTCGGTTGAAGATCTCCGTGAAGATCAATGCGGCCTAGCCGACCTTAACAGGAATGGCTCTGTAGTTTTACCAGATCCGGTTGATGCATCACGCTGTTATTTGCAGACTTAAAATAAAACTGTTTATGAAAAGAATTTCTTCTATTTTGATTTGTTTCATCACAATTGCCTCATTCGCACAAAAACAAAATGCAGAGGCTGACAAACGTTTTGCCGGACTGGACACAGCATTTGCAAGAGTATTGAAAGACTGGCACGCGGCAGGTTTCGCAGTCGCCGTAGTAGAAAAGGACAGAATCGTTTATGCAAGAGGGTTTGGCTATTCGGATTTTGAAAATAAAAAACCGGTGACCCCAAATACTTTGTTCGCGATTGGCTCCTGCACCAAAGCATTCACTGCTTCGCTTCTTGGCATATTGAGACAGGACGGAAAGGTTGATTTCGACAAGCCGGTCCGCGATTACCTGCCCGAATTGAAGTTTTATAAAGATGAGATGAATGATCACATTACGCTACGTGATATGATGTGCCACCGGACCGGTCTCCCCAGATATGATTATTCCTGGTATTTTTTTACTGCTTCTTCCAGAGACAGTCTGATAAACCGGATTCAATATATGGAACCTACGGCGGGGTTAAGGGAGAAATGGCAATACAATAATTTCATGTTCCTTGGTCAGGGAGTTTTAGTGGAGAAGCTAACTGGTAAGAGCTGGGAAGAAAATATCCGCTCTAAAATTTTTGGCCCCCTTGGAATGAATCATTCAGATTTGTCGATCGATGAAATGGAAAAAAATACTGATGCGGCGTTGGGATATGATACCAAAGACAGCAGCGGGAAAACAATTGGCCTGAAAAAACTGGATTATTTCCGTATCAATGCGATGGGACCCGCAGGAAGTATCAACAGCTGCGTCAATGATATGGCCAAATGGGTGATCACCTGGATCAATGGCGGAAAATTCAATGGCAAAGAAATCATTCCCACAACCTATGTCACGGAAGCCATCAGCTCCCAAATGGTTATTGGCGGGGCATTGCCTGATAAGGAAAAAAAAGATATTTACTTTTCAAATTATGGATTGGGTTGGTTCCTGGCATCTTATCGTGGCCATTATCGTGTTGAACATAGTGGCAATATTGACGGATTTTCCGCAAGCACCAGTTTTTTCCCAAGTGATAGCATCGGCATCATCGTTTTAAGCAACCAGAATGGTTCATCCGTTCCATCCATCGTGCGCAACCTGATTGCGGACAGGATGCTCGGTTTAAAATATTTTGATTGGAACAGCGATTTAAAAAATATTGCAGACAAAGCAAAAGCCACTGCAAAGGAAACTGAAAAAGCATCTTTATCAAATCAAAAACTGAATACAAAACCGTCGCATGAATTAAAAGATTATACAGGCTTCTATAGTAACAATGCGTTTGGCACTCTTGAAGTAGTGCTGCAGAATGACTCCCTCTTCGCAAAGGTTGGCACACATATTTTCTGGCTAAAACATTTTCACTACGACATGTTTGAACCGTTTAATAAAAATATTAAATCCGGGATCGATACTTCAGACAAAAGCCAGCCCATGCAATTTCAGACCAATACTGCCGGTGATATCCAAAGCCTGAGTTTCCCATTTGAGCCCACATCACGACCGATTGAATTTACCAGGTCGCCAAAACCGGCGGAAATCAGTAAGGATAGTTTGCAAAAATATGTGGGTGAATATGAACTGGCCGGAATAACAGCCAAAATTTATATTAAGAGCGATAAAACATTATTTCTTTTTGTACCTGGTCAGCCGGAATATGAATTGGTTCCTACGGATAAAAATAAATTTGCTATCAAGTCACTTGCAGGTTACAATGTTCAATTCAACACCAATGAAAAAAACGAAGTGATGGAAGTACTATTTATTCAACCCAATGGTACGTTTAAGGCCACGCGAAAAAAATAGTTTTAAAAATGGAAGTCATTATCCGAAGAGCCAAGAAAGAAGACTGTCCAAGGCTGATGGAACTCGTCCATGAATTGGCCGTTTATGAAAAAGCGCCGGAGCAGGTAACTGTGACGCTCGACCATTTTACTGAAAGCGGGTTCGGTAAAAGTCCTGTATGGTGGACATTTGTTGCCGAGTCTGCCCTTAACCAGCAGATCCTTGGTTTTGCTTTGTACTATATAAGATATTCGACCTGGAAAGGGCAACGCATGTATCTGGAAGACATTATTGTAACGGAACAGGCAAGAGGGATGGGAATTGGTAAGATGCTATTCGATCGGCTACTGACTGAAGCAAAAGAAAAAAAATTCGTAGGGATCGTATGGCAGGTGCTCAAGTGGAACGAACCCGCTATCAATTTTTACAAAAAATATGATAATGTTATTTTTGACGACGAATGGCTGACCTGCTCAATCAATTTTAAATAACACCAATATTATTTTTTTAGTTGACAGCAGATTGTTGAGAGATGACAGTTGACAGTGTTGGATTTCCGCATTTTCACATTTTCCTAGTCCACTCCATTTACCTGCATATTCTTGTTAATCTTGGTAATCAGTCCCTGCAACACTTTGCCAGGTCCCACTTCAGTAAATGCGGAGGCCCCGTCTGCTATCATAGTTTGAACACTCTGTGTCCAACGGACTGCTCCTGTTAATTGATCAATCAGGTTTTTTTTGATTTCATCTTTCTCGACTACAGCCTTGGCGGCTACATTCTGATATACCGGACAGGTGGGTGAATAAAAAGTAGTTTTTTCGATTGCAGATTTTAATTCTTCTTTTGCAGGTTCCATTAGCGGGGAATGAAAAGCCCCGCCAACAGGCAGTATCACAGCTCTCTTAGCGCCTGCTGCTTTCATTTTCTCGCATGCTATTTCCACTGCTTTCAACGATCCGCTGATCACCAGTTGTCCCGGGCAATTGTAATTGGCGGGTACGACAATCTCACCGGTTTGTTTTTGCACTTCTTCACATATTGTTTCTGCTTTGGAATCTTCGAGAGCCAATACGGCCGCCATTGTGGAAGGTGTCAATTCACAGGCCTTTTGCATTGCCGCGGCACGAATAATAACGAGTTGAAATGCGTCTTCAAAGCTCAATACACCATTCGATACAAGTGCAGAAAATTCTCCAAGAGAATGCCCTGCAACCATGTCGGGTTTAATATTATCAATGCTTTTAAATGCAATCACTGAATGTAGAAATACGGCAGGTTGTGTAACTTTTGTTTGTTTGAGATCCTCTTCGCTACCCTTGAACATGATATCTGAAATTCTGAAGCCTGCTATTTCATTCGCTTTTTCAAATAATTTCTTTGCAAAGACACTGTTCTCGTAATGATTCTTTCCCATTCCCGGGAACTGGGAGCCCTGCCCCGGGAAAACATACGCATGCTTCATATTCATCAGGGGTTTACTAAACAAATATGCCACAAAGACCGGATTCAGCAAAGAATATTTTGAGCCCTGTTCTATACTGTTGTAGAGTCAGGAATGGGCTTTACCCATCTATAGACTGCTAAAAGATTCTTTTAACGATCGATGCGGTCAGTGCAACTTCGCAGAAATCAGTTTGGTGAATTCGCTGCGCGTTTCATTTTTTTCAAATTCTCCGCAAAACGCGGAAGTCGTTGTAACCGAGTTTTGTTTTTGGACTCCACGCATCATCATGCATAAATGAGAAGCTTCTATGACCACGGCTACGCCGAGAGGATTGAGGGTATCCCTTATGGCGTGAAGAATTTCTGTAGTCAGCCTTTCCTGCACCTGCAGGCGCCTGGCATACACGTCCACTACCCTCGCAATTTTACTTAATCCGGTAATCCAACCGTTGGGTATATACGCAATATGCGCTTTCCCGAAAAAAGGAAGCATATGATGTTCGCAAAGACTGTATATCTCTATATCTTTTACCAGAATCATCTCACTTATTTCCTCATGGAATTTGGCTGAATTTAAAATAGTATGCGCATCCAGGTTATAGCCGTGCGTTAAAAACTGCATCGCTTTTGCAACACGCTCAGGTGTTTTCAGCAGCCCTTCCCGGTTTGGGTTCTCGCCCAATAAAGCCAGGCATTCCCGGTAATTCTCCATCAGATCCGCAGTAGTTGCATCCTGATATTGTTCTGTTTTATTATATGACATGAACAGTTGATTTAATTATTACGATATACTCTTTGCCTCCCGATCACGATTTACCAAAACCCCCGCTCATTGAGCCGGATATTCCACAAAATTTCTTTCTGTTTCATACAGCCTTATAACCAGCTCGAGTTGGGCTTCAATTTTTTTTCTCAAAATTTCATAAATCACGATCGCAATATTTTCTGCAGTCGGATTTAGGTCTTTGAAATAAGTCGTATCAAGATTTAAATTTTTATGATCGAATTTTTCCAGTACTTCCTCCCTGATCAGGTCAGACAATAGTTTCAGATTCATCACATATCCCGTTTGCGGATCCGGGACGCCTGTAACCTTTACTATCAGTTCATAATTATGTCCATGGTAATGAGGATTGTTACATTTTCCGAAAACTTCATCATTTTTTGAATCATCCCATGTCGGTACAAACAAACGATGCGCCGCATTAAAATGCTCTTTCCTGAAAATGGCTACTTTTTTTTGCATCCCCATGACAAGATAAATTTAATCATCTGATCCCAATCGTCGGTTAGCCGACAACGGGATTAATTTACAAAATAAACCCAGAAATGATGCCGGATTACAATGCCTGCGGATAATCAGGTTCCAATAACAAGCCGCCAGACATATTGTTCATTTCAAAAGCAGCTAAACACTTTCCGGTTACCCATAATATTCGACATATATCCGGGGCGTTTCATAGAGTTTAATGCAATGCAGTTGAATTTTTTTTGGGATATGGGTATATAATTGCTTCCAGATTCCGATCGCGAGATTTTCAGTAGAGCACATTTTACCGGTCAGAAAATCCACATCAATGTTCAGGTTTTTATGGTCTAATTTTTCGATCACATGGTCTCTAATTATCTCACTCAGTTTTTTCACATCAAATAAAAAGCCAGTATCCGGATCAGGTTCTCCCTTTACAGTTACATACAATTCATAATTATGTCCGTGCCAGTTTTCATTGGCGCATTTACCAAAAACCTTTTCATTTTCTTCCCTGCTCCAGTCGGGGTTATACAATTTGTGGGCCGCATTAAAATGTTCTACACGGGTGAGATACACCATAGCCTTGAAAAATTTTTGCAAAGTTAATGTATCGCTCAGGATTGTCAATCTTTATGGATATTTGCATCATGCATATTCTTTTAATCGCTGCTTCAGTACCGGAAATCGAAAGCACGATTGAGTTTTTCAAAGAAAAAAAAAATAAAGGAGACAGACCTGAGGTTGACATAGCTATAAGCGGAATCGGTCTCGTAGCTACCGCTTATTGCCTGACCCGCTATATTGCTTATCGCAGGCCCGACCTGATTATCCAGGCAGGGATTGCAGGCAGCTATGTGAAGGGGAAAATGGCTTCAGTGGTCTCAATCCGTGAAGATATGTTAGCGGATATGGGTGTACGTGAGGGGGGAGTCTTTAAGACTGTTTTCGATCTCAGCCTGGCTGATGAAAATATCAAGCCGTTTACGAAAGGGAAACTGGTCAATCCTTATCAAAAACTTCTTTCTGCTTCAGGATTGGAACCGGTAAATGCTGTCAGCGTAAATGAAGTGACCACGGATAAAACAAGAATAGAATGGTATCAACAAAACTTTAATCCGGTTGTTGAAAGCATGGAAGGAGCTGCTTTCCATTATGTGTGTTTACAGGAAAAAATTCCTTTTCTGCAAATGAGAGCCATATCTAATGCTGTAGGAGAAAGAGACAAATCGAAATGGCAAATCAGGAAATCGATTGAAGAACTGAATGAACAATTAATCATATTTCTTAATAAACTGACCGAATACAATGCAACTCACTTTGGGATTTAGTCCCTGTCCCAACGACACTTTTATTTTCGATGCGCTCATCAACCACAAAATTGAATCGAGAGGGCTATCCTTTGAGGTCGTGTTAGAGGATGTGGAAACACTTAACCGCTGGGCTCTCCAGGGAAAGCTGGATATCAGCAAAATCAGCTACGGTGTTTTACCACTCATTTTGAATAGTTATAATTTATTGGATACGGGAGGCGCGCTTGGGAAAGGGGTTGGTCCTTTGCTGATAGCAAAGAAAGAAATTCCTGCCTCGTCAATAAAAGATTTGATGATTGCCATCCCGGGAGAAAATACCAGTGCCCATATTTTATTTTCACTTGCATTTCCCGAAGCCAGGAATAAAAAATTCATGGTCTTTTCAGAAATCGAAGAAGCCCTATTAAAAAACAAAGTCGATGCCGGAGTGATCATTCACGAAAACAGGTTCACTTATATGAAAAAAGGCCTGTTCAAACTGATGGATCTTGGTGAATATTGGGAGAATAAAACAGGGTGTCCTATCCCGTTAGGAGGAATTGTGATAAAGAAAAATATCGATGCGGCCGTTCAACAAAAGGCCGGAGAGCTGATCAGGAAAAGTATTGAATATGCATTTGATCATTACCCGTTTATTCCTCCATTTGTAAAAGAACATGCCCAGGAAATGGATGAACAGGTCATGAAGCAGCATATTGATCTCTATGTGAATGATTTTTCCATTTCTCTTGGGAAAGAAGGCAGGCAAGCCGTCAAAACGTTTCTCGAAGTGTATGCAAAAATAAATCCAATGCATTCAGCAAAAGAAATATCATTGGTGGGTTGATATATTTCCATGCATTAGAGAGCGATCTGCGGCTCCATATTCCTGATAACTGTTTCAAAAACAGAGGAAGCCATTTCGTTTTGGTATGAAAGCCCGTTAAAGCTCTTCACCCATTGAATCGGGAACAAGGCATTTGTTAAAAAAATTTCATCTGCCGTCCGCAAAAACTCAACATTCATCTCTTTTTCAACTACCGTAAACCCCGTTTCCGGAAGCCTGGTAAGAAGATATTTCCTCATAACGCCTGCAACACAACCTTCCGACAATGGAGGGGTAAAAATGGTTTTATTCTTAACCCAAAAAACATTTGCTTTTGTGCTATCACAAATTCTGTTATTGCAATTCAGTATAAGGCAATCGCTTAATTTATTTGTTTTTGCATACAAAACTCCCATCGCATAGAGCAGGTAGTTATTTGATTTCAGATTGCTGAAATGATCAATTGCTTTTTTGCCATTTTCAAAAATACCTAGTTCCAAACCTTCTTTATTTAATCCTCCATCTGAAAAAGACCAGCTTTGGATAATATAATTAGGGAGATGATTTTCCGGATCATATAGTCCTCCGTTTCCCCGAAAAATAACAAGGCGGACCCTTGCAGATTCACGATGATCATTTTTTTTGCAGAGTTCTTTTATTTGCTTTGACAATTCAGAAGAAGTAAAAAAATCAGGCTGCTCAAATTGCAGCAATTTCATTCCGGCAAAGAGACGCTCGAAATGACGGTCCGCCAATACAATTAAATTATTTTGAACGCGGATTGTTTCAAAAATTCCGTCGCCATATCGGAACCCCCGGTTATCAGCAGTAATAACCGGTTGATCCGACCGAATAATATTTCCATTGAAATTGATGTAACGAGTCACTGCCGAAAGTTCGGAAAAAATGAAAAGGATTTGTCAGTCTGATAAAAACAAATCTTATCAGTGTTGTTCTATGATCCCGTTTTTTACGGCGTACATTACCAGGCCGGCCATTGACTTGGCTCCGGTCTTGGTTTTTAATTTGTCCCGGATGGCTTCGACGGTTCGCGGGCTTATATCAACCAGATCCGCGATTTCTTTGGTGGTCTTTTCTTCACACATCAGCTTCAATATGGTCAGCTCTTTTTCGCTCAGATTCACTTCCTGGGCTGTCCCGGTATCCATGCGCTTTGTCCGTAATCCGGAGAGGAGGGCCTTATTGGTTAATTCATTAAAGAAGAACTCCTGCTCATAGCAGGTTTTGATTGCATTGTAAATATTTTCAGAATCAGAATTTTTAGTAAGATAAGAATTGGCGCCTATTTCCATCAGTTTGGAAATCATGGAGTGATCATTGTGCATGGACAAAATGATTACTTTCACCTGGGGATATAGCTTTCTTATTTCAGGCAGGGCCGTGATTCCATCCATGATCGGCATCTGGATATCAAGTAATATCACATCAGGCTCAACATGTTTCAGCAAGTTAAGTAATTGCATACCATTATCGGCCTCAGCAATCAGCTCCACATCCTTTTTTACGGAGAGAGCCGTTTTCACTCCAGCCCTGAAAAGGGCATGATCATCCGCAATTACTACTTTAATGGTTTTATTTAACTCAGGTTTTTTCATACGGTTGAAATTTTAAGCTTTCAGCTGCTCATTTTAATTGCCAAAATGTAAAATTTTTGTGAAACTTACCATAGGAGATTTACGAAATTATTGCATTTCGGAATATACTAAAACTATTTTTAGTTTCGAAATTCTACTATGGGGTGATCGTGATTTTACCAACCCTTTTTGGGCATCTTACTAAGTCGCTCGTAAAAACCGAATAAACAAAATCGGGCATTACTGCTATTGTCCACATAGTTATGCACATTTAATTTTGGTTTAAAGTTGATTGACGAGGATTAGCGACCTCAGACTATCCAATGTCCTAGATTACCGTCCATAAAAATTTTCCAATATTCTATGAATCCCGTGCAAAGTCCAATGTCAATCAACTTTATTTTTTAATTCTGTTGTAAGCCTACCCGATAAACTGAATTTTAAATCGTTATCCTTGAAAATGCCATTATCCCTTCAATCTGGTCTATGAAAAACAACCCACTGATTCATAGCTGAATCATCGATCCAAATCCTTTGGTAAACCTTATCCTTTTTAGGATATTTATTTACAAAAATATTTGCCTGCTTTTTTGTGTGAACGGTATGCGGATGAAAACAGAAAAGCAGGCATCTTTATGCCCGCCACTGCCTTCCTACAAATCAAGAATATTTTCTTCTCTGACAAGGGTTTTTTCACGTATTGGGGCCTGACAAAAATCTAGTAGTTTCGCAGTCCGCCAAAAAAATCCCTGTTTTGGACTACGAATACATATCCCGATATTTCTTCAGTGATTGGATAATGATCGCTGTGAATTTCATTGCCTTTATTATAAGCATCAGGCATGGCCGGAGAAAAAGAGAATTACACCTCATTACTTATTATATAGCTGCAGCCTTACTATTAGACTTTATTTGGATTTGCGTCGATTTGCTGATAGTAAACAAATTTTTGGCTTATAAAATTATCGGCATTTCTCTAAATACATTTTTAATTGTTGAAATCACTCTTCTTTTTACTTATCTGCACACCAATATCTCTTCAAAAAAATTAAAAACCATAACAAAAATAATTTATTGTTCTTTTTTTGTATTCCTGTCTTTTTGTTTTATAAAATATCCTTCGGTAATAGTTCATTCTAGCAATTACATTTTAGCGATAGAGTCTTTTTGCATTTTTGTCCCTTGCCTCTTCTATTTTTATGAATTGATCAAAACATCTCAGCAATTTATTTTAAAAAACCATCCCACCTTTTGGATTATCACAGGCATTCTTTTTTACAATAGTACTGTTATCCCAGGGTGTGTTTTGATAAATTATTTCGACTCTAATCTGCCTACTTACTCGAATATTCTTTGGGCTGTAAACTATACATTATACACAATTCTATTTTTATTATTCATTAAAGGTTATACATGCAAGAAAGAAACCATTTCTATATAGTAGTATTTCTCGTAATTGTAATTTTCTTGATTTTTTTGTTGCTCGGGTTTATAATAACTATTCTATTCATATATCAAAAAAGGCAAGTTCGTTTTACTAAAGAACTGGAAACAATCAGACTGAATTATGATAAGGAACTTTTCAAGACCCAATTGGAAATACAGGAGGAGACATTTCAGTATATAGCAAGAGAAATTCATGACAACGTAGGCCAGTTTCTCTCCCTTGCAAAACTGAATTTAAACACCCTTAGTTTTGAAAACCTGGATATTGCCGCTGAGCGGATCAGGGATTCAGCAGATCTGCTCACCAAGGCACTTGATGATTTGAGAGATTTGTCCAAAAGCCTGAGTTCTGACCTGATCAAAAACGGAGGGATTAAAAAGGCGATTGAATTACAGGTGAGCCAACTTGAAAAAACAGGCAGATTCCATGTCATTTTTGAAATCAATGGCAATTACCAGTACCTCAATGAAAAAAGAGAAATCATTCTTTTCCGTATCTTACAGGAAGCGGTCAATAATATAGTTCGCCATTCAGGAGCAAATGAAATCATCATCCTTTTATGCTGTGCAGATGATCAGATAAAAATGTATGTACAGGACAATGGTGGAGGCTTTGATTCGAGCTTTCCTTTGAACGGTTCAAATAAGACCAGCAGTGGAATCAATAACATGAGAAAGAGGGCAAAGCTGATCAATGCAGAATTGAATATTGAAAGTGATATTGGCAAAGGAACGAAAATAACTGTTACTACTCCCTTATGACATATGGAAAATACCAAACTCAACCCAATCAAAATAGCCCTGGTGGATGACCACATCCTGCTTCGGGATGCCCTGGCTGCCGTCATCAATACTTTTGAAGAGTGTCAAACAGTACTGCTCGCCAGTAACGGGAAAGAATTCATAGATAAACTAAATCGGGATAACCCGGAAGGACTACCCGACCTGGTTATTCTGGATCTTAACATGCCCCTGATCGATGGTTATGAAACAGCAAAATGGCTTCGCGTGAATTGTCCCGGAATATTTATATTGGTCCTGACCATGTATGATTCAGAGATTGCATTGATACAGCTTTTACAGGCCGGAGTGAGAGGATTTCTGAAGAAAGATATTCATCCTACTGAATTGAAAAATGCGATCCAGTCCGTAATGAGTACAGGATATTATTATTCTCATAATACAACCGGCAGGTTGGTGAACCTGTTTAAGAATGAGGCTTTCAAAACTTCCATGCTCCATACCATTGTGCTAAGCCAAAATGAACTGGCCTTCCTGAAGCTGGCAAGCACGGATCTCACCTATAAAGAAATTGCATTGAAAATGAAAATCAGCCCGAGAACGATAGATAATTACCGGGATTCCCTGTTTATAAAATTAAATGTGAAGAGTCGTGTGGGACTGGCTATTTACGCTATCCGAAGTGGAGTCGTTCCTTTAGCTTACTGAATTTAATCGATCAGTTTATTTCTCATCCCGTACATGATTAATCCTGCAATTGTTTTCGCCCCAACTTTGGTCTTCATGTTCTGACGAATGGTTTCAATGGTTCGGGGGCTTAGAAAAACTTCCTTGGATATTTCTTCAGTCGTTTTGTCCTGCGCGAGAAGTCTTAGAATACGTACTTCCTTTTCAGAGAATTTTATCGGGTCAGGGTAGAATTGACGGACCTGCCGTTTTGTTTGCAATTTTGATAAGACGGCTTTATTTACGAGATCATTGAAATAAAAATCTTCATTCATACAGGCAAGAATGGCCTGGTATATTTCATCGGGATCAGTGGTTTTTGTCAGGTAGGCGTTTGCACCCATTTCCATCATCTTGGAAATCATTTCCTGGTCGTCATACATGGTCAGGACGATGATTTTTACCTGCTCATATTCTTTCCTCAGGAGGCCTATTGCATTGATACCATCCACTTCCGGCATCCGGATATCCATGAGCAAAACATCGGGGCATTTAAGTTGCATTTTATGGACGAGGTCTTTTCCATCCTCAGCTTCCCAGAGTATTTTGAGGTATTCTTTGTTTTTCAGAGCCATCTTGATACCATCGCGAAAAATCTTATGATCATCAGCAATCGATACCTTGATTGTTAGTTCAGCACTCATAAGGGCTAGTTGTAGAATTATCGGTTTTCTATATATGTCGTATTAATAAAAAAAATTGAACAAATTTTTAAGAACAACAAAAAGATATTTGGTTTTAAAATCTAAGCCAGTAAACCAACTCTACATGATGCAATCGAAAATACACAATATCAACAATAGCAATTCTACGATACAAAAGGTAATTACTGAATAACTAAAAATGGGCAAATATGCTCTTGTTCTGTACCTGGTTCTCAGCTATTTTTGTTATAGAAGTTGATTGATCGGTAAGCCCTCAAAACCATCCAATGTCCACCTACCGTCCAGTAAGAGATTTCAATATCCATGAAAGACAGCAGTAAAATCCAGTATCAGTCAACTTCTTCTTTTTTCAAAAAACTTTATCCATCCTTCTTCGGCTTCCATTTAACGTGTAAAAGAGCGATTTAATTGTTCCAGTACTGTGTCACATCCAAGCCCAGTAAATATTCAGTAAAGCTCCGTTTTTAAAATCCAAAACAGTATAAATAATTACACTTATACACAAATTTTACCAAATTGTGCATAAGTGTTTTTTTTATATATAAGTCAAAGGGTTGAATCAAAGAAAGTTATCGTAAAAATACTAGTTCAGTTTGGGAAACTTACTATATTTTTGCTCGTAAAACAACGGG
>DATJWE010000050.1:0-3107 GCA_035501475.1 Puia sp.
AAATCCCGATCTGACAAAAATCAGTCATGTTGATAACAAGGCTCATTTTTATTGGTAACTGCTCAAATATATCTTTATAGTAAGTTAACCTGAGGGGGGTCGGTTAAGTAGGAGAATAGATATAGCTGTTTAAAAGCAGTAAACTATCTGACTGAAAATACAGAATAAAAACTGTAATCTTAACCAGGAAATTTTTCGGGTTAGCCAGATGCTGATAGAATAAACATCGCAAAAGATAATAACCTATCAACATCACCGGAAGCGGGCAGTAAAGCCCGCTTTTTTTATTGGCGATGGTTCAGTTTCTGGTACTCTTTCTTTTTTTATAATCTTTTATATTAAGCCAGATACTCATCAGCAGGCTGAATAAAAAAACAATTAAAGTGATTCGTTCGACCCATTCGATATTAAAATTAATTCCTGTCAGTTTCAAAAGCAGAAAATGAATATAGGAATCCGTTTGATCGTGGTAGCCTAAATGCTCCCTTACTTCCCAATGCCATTCTGTGCAAAAACAAAATCCCCAGCCATACCAGATACCTAATACAAACCAGGAGAAAGCGGTTAGTAAAAGTGTTACCAGGTTCCACTTTCTTGTCTTGGGAAAAATCCATCCGGTTATATTGAAAATTGTAAAAGCAGTATGAAATGAAAAGAAAAAATAGTTCAGAAAAAAATACATGCCAGGGGGATTTTAGTTTAATCCTTCGCAATATCGGAAACTAAAAATTCATATGCGATTTCGCTGTTAATCATCTGCCCCGTTGGTCGCCCGACCAACACCCTTTTTTGACAACTAAGCGGGAGTCGAGTTCAAAATGTTCGGTATCGGACGACTTATGTATCATTGGCGTACAGGACAGCTTTACACCGTGATAAAAGCAAATTGAAAATCAAACCTGTATAAACCGGCATAGTTTTTTGGATTTGTTTTGAAGTCTTCCCCTGACCAGGCTTCACTAATGGCCAACAATTAATTATGCTGATAAATTATTTGAAAGTTGCCCTGCGCAATCTGTACAAGCAGCGAATAATTGCATTCATCAATATTTTTGGTTTATCCTTAGGCATTGCATGCTTCTCTTTATTTCTGCTTTATGCAGTGCACGAATTTAGTTTCGATGGATATCATAAAAATGTAGATGACATTTTCCTTGTGGTAAATGCTCCGGACAAACCATCTCCGGAGAAGACTCAATTCATCCTAACTTCCATGCCCCTCGGACAAGCTATGAAAAAGGAACTGCCGGGAGTCAAGGATTTCACTCATTATATCCAGCCTTATCCGCAATTTGTTAGGGTTAGAGGAATGGCAATGAAAGAAAATGTGGGATTCGCAGAGCCCTCTTTTTTCAGTATGTTTTCATTTACCCCCCTATATGGTGACGCAACTAATGCGCTTAACGATGGTAGTCATTTAGTAATTAGTGAAGAAACTGCATTGCGGCTTTTTGGCAAATCAAATGCTATTGGGGAACTATTACAGATAAAGATTGAAGACACATTCAGACTGTTTACCATTTCTGCTGTGGTGAAGAACCCGCCTTCCAATTCATTTATACAATTTGGAATCATTGCGCCTTTTAGTGTTTACGCAGGCACTGGTGAGGGCAAATGGAGCGCGGACTCATGGGGTTGGAACTCCTATATAACGTTTGTTCAACTGGATCACGGGAGTAACCTGCCATCCAACGAGCCGCTGATCAAAGCATTCAAACATATTCATTTTCCAAACGGATTGGGCTCAGACGGCAGCTATTCATTGTTATCATTAAAAAGCCTTCATGTTAATCCAGGTCTGAAGGGGTTCAGGATTGCGACTGTGGACCCGCAAAAAATATGGCTCCTATGCGGGATTGCTGCGGCGATCCTGCTTATTGCCTGTATAAATTTCACTACGCTTGCAATCGGGCGTTCAGCACGCCGTGCTAAAGAGGTAGGGGTTCGAAAAATCAGCGGCGGGACGCGGGCTTCGATCGCGTGGCAGTTTCTTATGGAATCGGAACTGCTCGCGATATTTTCCACTATTATCGGTTTAGTGCTTGCACAGTCGCTCCTGCCCTGGTTTAATCAGCTGGCTGATCGCCAACTAAGTTTTTCATTCGGACAGTCTTTTAAATTGTTCGGACTAATCGCTTTGATGATGTTTATCGTTGGCATCATTTCAGGTAGCTATCCGGCACTTATACTCTCTGGTTTAAAAGCTATTGAGGTATTGAAGACCAGGATTAAGCTTGGAGGTTCCAACTTGTTCATGCGATCTCTTGTGGTTACGCAGTTTGTACTTTCAACCGGATTGATAATCGGCGCCGTTATCATAATGCAACAACTAAACTACATGCAGTCCAGGAACCCTGGTTTTGAAAAGGAGAACGTTATCGTGATCAGGGCGGATGGTATATCAGATACAAAAAAAGTATACCTCCGGTTAAAACAGGAACTGGCGCGTCGCCCCGAAATCGAATCGATGTCCGCTGCAGACAATGGCCTCGGGCAGGGCCGGGGAATGCTGACTTCATCAATTGACCAGAAAGGTAAATCGCTGAACGTCGCCCAATTTTATGTGGATCCGGATTATGTGCCTACACTAAAAATGCAATTATTAGCAGGGAGAAATTTTGCGTGGAATATAAACAGCGACACAGTGAACGCAATCATCATTAACGAGACGCTGATGCATGGACTTGGATTGAATCTGCAAAACAGTATTGGTCATGTTGTAGATGGTTATACCAATTTTGGTGTTCAATCGGCTCAAATTATCGGCGTGGTGAAAGATTACAATTTCAAAGACTACAGTCACCAGGTCGAACCCATGTTGCTTTACCAATTTGCGATCGCGTATCGTTCGCCCTATCATTTTTTTGTGAGGATCCCTGCAGGTGACCCCTCAAAATCCCTCGCCACTTTGCAATCTGCCTGGAAAAAAGCAGCTCCTGATTACCCTCTCGAATATCATTTTCTCGACGAAGATCTGGATCGTTTTTACACTGCCGAGCAACGATTGAGCAAAATCATAGGAGCTGCCGGTGCGGCTGCTATCTTACTTGCCTGCCTTGGCCTTCTTGGGTTAACTGCACTCGGCCTCGTCAATCGAACCAAAGAAA
>DATJWE010000051.1:0-6475 GCA_035501475.1 Puia sp.
TCCGGAAAAGCACTCTGCATGTCCGGACCTACTATCAAAGGAAATATCACATTATTTTCTACATCATCATTTTTTGTAAGAAAAGAAAAGATGCTCTTCTTGGGTTGTACATCATCTCTTTTCCGTACAGTGGTCATCTCGAGCCGGAAAAGCCTGTCCTTTTTTGCATGAAATGAATCATACGACTGTTCGTGCCTGATATAGAAAAACAACAGCAAACAGAATGCGACCGAAAAAGACAGCCCGATGATATTGATGAAACTGAAAATTTTATTTTTCATCAGATTACGGCAGGCGATCTTGATGTAATTCTTGAGCATAATTTTTATTTTATGAGATCAATAATCGTTGACCGATTTTTTTAGCCCGGCATCTAAAAGTGAGGCTAAAAAGTCAACCTCCGGGGTTCCCGGGAACCCCGGAGGTTAACCTCATTCTGTTCTCAAACTCTTCACCGGGTTCGAAATCGCCGCTTTCAAGGCCTGGATGCTCACGGTGGCCAATGCAATCAGGATCGCAAGGGTTCCCGCCAGGGCAAATACCCATCCGCTGATATGAATCCGGTAAGCAAAATCCTGCAGCCAGTTATTCATCACCCACCAGCTCAATGGAATCGCAACGACCAATGAAATCATAACGAGCAGGAGAAACTCTTTCGATAGTAAAACCAGCAGGCTTTGTACCGAAGCGCCCAATACTTTTCTTATTCCTATTTCTTTCGTACGCTGAAGCACATTGTATGCAGATAGTCCCAGCAATCCGAAACAGGCGATGATGATGGCCAGGGTCGCAAATAATCCGAAAACTTTTCCGAAGCGGATGTCTGCCTTGTACTGTTCATTGAAAGAATCGTCAAGGAAAAAATAACTGAATGGATCATTGGGGAAATATCTATTCCATTTTTGCCGGACCAATTCAATCGTATGGCTAATATTAGTTGTGGAAAGTTTCAATGAATAATAACCGCTGATATTAGATCCCAATAACATGATGATCGGGTCGATGGCTTTTTGCAACCCCTGCTGGTGGTAGTTTGTGACCACGCCAATAACCGTCAAAGTATCATCCCCCCGTTTGAGTTTTGCGTTGATTGCTTCGGCAGGATTCCGGAAACCAAGAACCTCAACTGCTTTTTCATTGAGTAATACAGCTTTTTTGTCGGTTCCGAAATCCCTGGAGAAATTTCTTCCGCCAACCAGTTTCATATCAAAGGAGGGAATAAAATCGTAATCAACACCAAGATGATACAGAGTGACTGCTTCTTTTTTTTCTGTTCCAATCCGGCTGATACCGCTGGTCCAGTATATCTCCTGTCCCATCACATTTGTGGAAGCAGTCACATTTTTGATTCCTGCCTGCTGGATCAATTCATTTTTGAAAGGCTCATAAACACTCTGATATATTGAATCCTTCATAGCATGAGGTCCCCCTAACACCAATGTCTGGTTGATATTGGCACCCAACTGTTGATTGCGCATGAATTGCACCTGCTGGTATACAATGATTGTTCCGGCAATTAAAATCACGGAGGTAGCAAACTGGCCAATGATCAATCCTTTTCGCAACAACAAACCTTTGGAAGTATTTTTGAATAACCCTTTTAACACGGTTACCGGATGATAACCAGATAAAACAAATGCGGGATAGATACCCGATAAGAAAGCGCCGGAAAAAAACACGGCAAGAAGTCCCAGCCAATATTTGGCCGGCATTGAAAAATTACCCGTTGCATTTGTTCCGATGAGCTGATTGAAAGAAGGAGTCAGCAGGAACGCTGCTGCCAGCGCCAATGCAAATGCAATCAGGTTAAGTAAAAAACTTTCTGTCAGAAATTGTGTAATCAAATCATATCTTACAGCGCCCAACACTTTTCTCACACCCACCTCTCTCGCGCGTTCCAATGAGCGGGCTGTCGCCAGGTTGGTATAGTTGATCCATGCAATAGCAATAATAAAAAAAGCGATCAGGAAAAGAAATGAAACAGCTTTGCCATCACCATTGACTTCTGCTTCCTGGTTATAATTTGAATACAAATGGATATCCTTTAATGGGATCAAATAAAGTTCATTCCTGACATGGTTTGCTTTTCTCCATTTATTGTTATTCATGTATCGGTCGGAAAATGCAGGCAGTTTGGATTCCAGTTTTTTATAGTCAGTGCCCGGCCTGAGCTGCAGGTAGTCATAAAAATCATACCAGCCCCATGCAGTTTCAGTAGCATTGGAACTATCGCCTTGTAATCTCAATTGTTCGCCCAGCGTGGAATACGAAACAAGATGGTTGATGATCAGGTGCGAATTGGAGGGGTAATCTTTAAATACACCGGACACCTCAAAAGTATGCGTAGCGTTGTCCCAATTATTACCCCGGACAGTTAACTTTTTTCCAACAGCTTCTTCATTCCCAAAATATTTTTTAGCCATGGATGCAGACAGGATCATCTTGTCCGGTCCATCCAACACGTCTTTGGGATTTCCTTTCAGCAACTGGATATTGAACATGCTGAAAACAGAAGTGTCGGCGTAGTATCCTTTGAGTTCATTGAACTTGACCTGTTTTTCATCATTCGATAAGAGCAGATCTGCATCGATCAGCCTGCAGTAATTTTCCACTTCAGGAAAATCTTTTTTCATTGTCGGCGCGATAGCAGGATACGACGTTGCCGATTGCCAGGCCAGTTTCCCGCTCTGGTATTGATCAAGTCTCACTCTCACGATCTGACTTGATTTGGATTGAAATCTGTCATAACTTTTTTCATAGGCTACATATTGAACGATCAGCAGACAGCAGCTAATGCCGATGGCCAGCCCGGAGATATGCAGGAAAGAATATCCTTTTCTTTTTGAAAGGGTTCTTAAGGCGATTTTTAAATGATTTAGAAACATATTTGTATTTTTTTCATCTTCGTATGCCCATGATCGTTGATCGATGGGGGTTGACTGATTTTTCAGCCCTGCATTTAAATGCGGGGGCTGAAAAATCAACCTCCGGGGTTCTGAGGAACCCCGGAGGTTTGCCTCATTCCGTTCTCAAACTCTTCACCGGATTTGCCAGTGCAGCCCTGACTGACTGATAACTCACAGTCATAAAGGCGATCATAATCGCAATAACACCCGCAGCGACAAACATCCACCAGCTGATGCTGATCCGATAAGCGAAATTCTCAATCCATTTGTTCATTGTCCACCAGGCTATCGGGCAACCTATAATAATAGCAATGCAAACTAATTTTAAGAAATCTTTTGATAGCAAAGTTGTAATTCCAAATATTGATGCGCCTAACACTTTGCGTATTCCGATTTCTTTGGTTTTCTTTTCCGCTGTGAATGCGGAGAGTCCAAATAGTCCGAGTGCAGAAATAAATACGGCAATTAAAGCAAAAACAAAAGTAAGTATAGAAGTGCGCTGATCGTCCTGATACAATTGGTTAAAGCTTTCATCCAAAAAATTATATTCAAACGGATCATCAGGTAAAAACTTTCTCCACACCTTTTGAATGTTTTGTAAAGTGGTTGATACATTCCCAGGAGATATACGCACAACGAACATTCGATACCAGCCCGGATCATTGAACACAAGCAATGGGCCCGTTTTGCTATGTATGCTTTGATATTTAAAATCTTTTACTACTCCTATTATTTGTCCTTTTCTTCCCTGAAAGGAAAAACGCTGACCAACTGCAGGTAAATGAATTTTTAAATCATTCACTGCAGTTTCATTGAGTATGACGTTATTCTTATCCGCTTCGCTTCCGGGCAGGAACCACCTTCCTGAACTTAGATGCAGCTGCATTGTCTTCTGATAGTCAGCATCGGTTGCCAATTGTCTTATTTTTGGATTGAAGGTTGTGTCGTGGCCATCCCAATCGGCACTGCCCCATGACATGCTTCCGATATATATGATAGACTGATTGGCGAATGAGACATTCTGGATTCCGTTTTGCGCGAGCAATTCGTTTTTAATGGACTGGATTATCCCATCTTTTTTGTTTTGACTAACAGAGGGAGGGACATAAAAAGTCAGTACTTGTGATCGGTTATACCCTGGATTTGAATTTTGAACAAACTGCATCTGTTGATAAATGATAATACTTGAAACGATCAACACGACGGAAATTGTGAATTGAAAAATTACGAGTCCTTTTCTGAAACTTTCGTCGTTCACATTTAGCAATGTAATTCCTTTAAAAGTGTTAAGTGGTTTGAATGAAGAAAGCAGTACTGCAGGATAAATACTATTGAGTAAAAAAGCAACTGCGAGTGTGGAACCGATCACTTTCCACATGCTTAAAGAAGTTAGGGGCAAGACAAATTTTTTGCCAGTGATTGAATCAAAAAACGGCAAGCACAGCTGGACTAAGATCAGCGTGGAAATGAGCACAATTAAACTGATCACGAATGATTCTGTCACAAATTGGAAGAATAAATGAATTCTTTGAGCACCTATGATTTTTTTAACGCTTACTTCTTTCGCTCTTTTCGATGCGGTTGCAGTAGTCAGATTGACGTAATTAATACAGGCAACAAGTAATAGCACAAATGCAAGAGCGCTGAAAATAAATATTGCGTTGCGATTGCCGAGGGTGAAACTGGATGACTGTAGATCTGATTCGAAATGCATACTTTTTAAGGTGATGCTTCCGATCTCGACCGTATTATCTACATTATCCTGAATCAGTTTCGTGAGTTTTTTATTTACCGATAGAATATCTGCTCCTGCTTTTAATTTAATAAAGGTTATATAATTATTGTTTCCCCATTGCTCATCATTCTCACGACGGTCTTTATCAAGCAGCAATACTTTTAATGGAATATAGGCATCATATTGAAAAGCGGAATTCGTTGGCGGATCGGCGATAATTGCCTTGACCTGATAGTCAGACGAATCGATATGGAGCATTGCTCCAATCGGATCACGATTACCGAAATATTTTTTGGCTTCTGAAGCTGTGAGAATAACATTGAATAAGCCGGAGCCAAATGAATTAGCATTCCCTTTTATAAAATCATAGTGAAAAATATTGAACCAGTCGTCATCAACATAGGCACATTTTTTCTCGTACGTTGGATTTCCATTGTTATAAAACACGGGGAGGTTACCTGTATGGATTCTCGCAATTTTTTCGATTTCGGGAATGCTCACTTTAGCGACCTCTGCCAATGGTAAAGGAGTACCGTCCCAAACCAATTGATTATTTTTCGAGATTTCGGTTAGCCGATGAATATTACCTGCATCGTGGTGATAGTTATCAAAACTTGTTTCATTCTGTACCCAAAGCAAAATCAAAATAGTTGCTGTCATACCGATTGACAGGCCAATAATATTGATGGCATTGATGCCTTTGTTTTTAATTAAACTTCTAAAAGCTGATTTAAAATAATTTTTAAGCATTGAGTTCTTTTTAGTTGACAATTGACAAAAATTGTCTGGTTTTTATTTTTCATTTTCACACCTGCCTGTCGGGCAGGCAGGGCAGGTCTTTACTTATTTGCAGTCACTCGGTCCGTAGAGATTTTGCCGGATTCGACAGCCCCGCTCTGATTGCCTGGTAACTTATGGTTAGCAAAGCGATCACAACAGTTATCATTCCTGCCAGCGCAAATACCCACCATTCAATATTTATTCTGTAAGCAAAATCCTGCAGCCATAGATGCATACCCCACCAGGCGAGCGGGAATGCAATCACTGCAGCGATGATAACCAGTTTTAGAAAATCTTTCGACAGCAAACCCGTTATGCTGAATAGGGAAGCGCCTAACACTTTTCTTATTCCGATTTCCTTGGTTCGTTGCACCGTGCTGTAAGCAGCCAGTGCAAACAAACCGAGGCAGGCCAGCAGGATGGCAATCGCTGAAAAAACAGTGAACAGCTGGCTTGTGCGTGTTTCTACTTTGTACAATGCATTATAATCTTCATTAAGGAAATGGTATTCGAACGGGCGATAAGGAACGCGCTCTTTCCAGAGAGCCTGTAAAAAATTCAATGTTCCCGGGATATCATTGCCGGAAACTTTTACAAACATGCGACTGATCCATTGCGTATCAAGAAAAATGGCCAAAGGCTTGATGGGCTCATGTAAAGAAGCAAAATGGAAATCCTTTACCACTCCTTTTATTGTACCCGGATAATATTTTTCGATTGTTTTGCCTACTGCTTCTCGCGGTTTCCATCCAATGGCGTTGATTGCGGCTTCATTCAATATAAAGCTATACCTGTAATTTTTATAGTTATTCATTGTGTCCATTTTATACATATCGGCTGTCGTGAAATCAGTGCCGGCGATGATTTGCATATTCATCGTCTTCACAAAATCAAGATCTGCAGGAATGCAGGTAATGGGAAGTTCTTTTTTTTCTGAACCTTTATCTGCGACAATACCGTCTCCCCATTGGACAAAAGTCGGGCTTTCATGTGCGCCGCCCACCGAAATCACGTTCGGATTCAGGCTGATTGCTTTTTTGATCGCATCATAATC
>DATJWE010000052.1:0-5806 GCA_035501475.1 Puia sp.
AGTTTTAAAGCAATAATGACTTGTATTTTTTGAAGGCAGCCTGTTCAGGTCAGCCCAGTAAATCGCCGAAAAGAAATAGAATACGAAAATGGACAGGGTTGAGAATAATATAGACAGGAATGCGTAACCTTCAAAGGGAAAGGTGAGCAACATACCCAATGCGGTGACTACATTGCCGTACAGAAGCCACCTGTATTTTTTAAAAAAATCTTTTCCGGTTTGTTCCGACAGATAGCCAATAAGCAAAGCTATTAGGGCCTGGGTGATCCAGCCGGCAAAAGCAAAATGTGAATGACCATGCAGTAAATATTTCTGATCTATATAAGGAAGTGAATATGCAATCTTATACCTGAGGATGATGCCGATGAACGCAACCAGCATTAAGTTAAACAAAGAAATCTGCAGCCAGTGCCGGAGGGAAGAATTCATGCTTTTTGCCGGCAAAGTAAGCTCTGAAACAGGACGTCTGATATGATCATAATCATAAACAAGGTAGTACCACTAACAATATATCTTTCCTCTGTCTATCACTAGTTCTCCTTTATGTTGAAGATTCTTGATACTTCGGATCACGGTTTCTACCCGCAGACCAGTCATATTTGCAATTTGCTGACGCGTGAGGCGTATCTGGCTGCACTGGTAACAGATATTCTTTTTTGATTCCTTGAAATAATTAAAAAGCGTTGAAATTCTGTGCTCAGGCCCAAAACAGGAAAGTTCTTTTAACAATAAGGATTTAAAACGCAATCTCTCTGAAAACAGTTTCGTAAATGCAAAATGAATTTCCGGATATTCTTTCAGAAGTTGCCGAAATGTATGTTTATGTAAACGAATGATTACTGATTCAGTATTTGACATTGCAGACCCCGCATATACCGAACCATCAAACAGCGGATATTCTCCAAAACTTTCTCCGGGTTCAATCATTTGCTGTATGAACTCGTTTCCTTCGTCTCCAATATTGATCCAGCGAACTGAACCACTCACGAGTTGGTGATAAAAATGGCCCTCAGTTCCCTCTCTGAAAATAGTCTCGTGTGGGCCAATTTTTTTATACGTGGCTCCCCAAGCCAGTAAGGTGTCAATGCTTATCATAAATAAACAGGTTGGTTAAATCAACGATAAAACTAAAACCCAGCTGCCTTAAGACAGATGATTTTAATAGGGAAGGTGCATGACTAAAATCATGCAGGGGCTATGCGATTTCCTGAAACCCGGTACCGGTAAGGGTTGTAGCGAGTCCTTGTTTTATTTGGAGCCTTTTTTTTCCTGTTTTTACATATTATGATCAAACGCATAAAATGGAGAAATAAGCCTCAGTAATCTTGCAGGTCAATGTACTAAAATTTAAAACAATACTAGCTATGAAAAAAATAGTTGTGTTTGGAATAATCACCCTGATTATTGCCGCATGCGGTTCAGGCGGCTCTAGTGAAACAAAGCAAGCTGCGGGCTCTTCTGATAGTAAGGCAGCCACCGGAGGCAACCCATCATACGATCCCAATAGGGGAGAAGGCAAATTCACCAAGGTTGATATCGGCTCCAGCCTCGATGTAGCTAAGGCAGACGCAGGCGAAAAGATTTATTCTGTCAAATGTAGTGCCTGTCACAAATTAACAGATGAAAAACTTGTCGGCCCGGGATGGAAGGGTGTCACCTCCAGACATACTGCTGAATGGATAATGAATTTTGCAACCAACCCGGATGCCATGCTGGATAAAGATCCCAAAGCACAGGCTATGTTGGAAATTTGTCTTGTACGAATGCCGAACCAGAATTTATCCGACGAAGACGCGCGCAATATCTATGAATTTATGCGCAAAAACGACGGCGTAAAATAAAATACCATAATTTTTTCAAATTGGCTAATCAAATTAATATGAAAAAGATAACGATAACGAAAGCCTTATACTTTGTTTTGTCCTTTGTATTAGTGTTGGCAATAGTAGAATCCTGCAAACCAAAGAATGCCGGCAATGCCGTAATTGGAGATGCTGCTGCCAAAGCCTATGTAGCACCAGGAAAATACGATGAGTTCTACAATTTTGTTTCCGGTGGATTCAGCGGACAAATGAGTGTGTATGGTCTGCCCTCCGGTCGCCTGCTTCGGGTCGTTCCGGTATTCTCGGTTGATCCGCAGGAAGGCTTCGGGTACAGCGAAGAAACCAAACCCATGTTGAACACATCGCATGGATTTGTTCCATGGGATGATCTTCATCATTTAGATCTTTCTCAGACTAACGGTGAGATTGATGGCAGATGGATTTTTGCTAATGCAAATAATACCCCAAGGGTAGCGCGGCTTGACCTGACTACTTTTCATACCGCTGAAATCATAGAATTGCCGAACAGTGCCGGCAATCACTCTTCTCCTTTCATAACCGAAAATACAGAGTACGTGGTAGCCGGAACCCGATTCAGTGTTCCGCCTGACGACGTAAACGGAGATGTGCCGATTAATTCATACAGAAAAAATTTCAAAGGTACCATCAGTTTTATCAGTGTCGACAAAAACACGGGTGCGATGAACATTGCGTTTCAATTGAGATGTCCCGGCGTCAATTTTGATTTGAGCCACTCCGGGAAAGGAAAGTCCAGTGGCTGGTTCTTTTTTTCTTGCTACAATACTGAACAGGCCAACACGCTCCTTGAGGTCAACGCTTCAAAGCGCGACAAGGATTTTATTATGGCAGTGAATTGGAAAAAAGCAGAAGAGTATCTAAAGGCCGGCAAGGGAGAAAAACAAACGGTGAAATATGCACATAATGTATATGACGAAAAAACACACACCGCTTCCTCAGAATTTAAAACAGAAGTCATTGTGTTGGACACAAAGGAACTGAAAGACATTTGTTATTTTATTCCCTGCCCAAAATCTCCACACGGCTGCGATATAGATCCAACGGGGGAATATATAGTTGGCAGCGGAAAATTGGCAGCGCTTATCCCTGTATTCAGTTTTGACAAATTGATGAAAGCAATAAGTGATAAAGATTTTATTGGCGATTACGATGGCATACCGGTTGTAAAATATGAATCCGCTTTGTATGGGGAGGTTAAGAATCCAGGTCTTGGCCCTCTGCACACGGAATTTGACGGAAGAGGGAATGCCATCACTACCTGCTTCGTGTCTTCTGAAATTGTAAAATGGAATATCAGGGATTTGAAAATTATCGATCGCGAACCAACCTATTATTCTCCCGGACACTTATGCATTCCTGGTGGTGACACTAAAAATCCCAACGGCAAATATGTTATCGTCTACAATAAAATTACCAAGGACCGCTATTTGCCAACAGGCCCTGAACTTGCTCAGAGCGCGCAGCTTTTCGATATCACCGGGGATAAAATGCAATTGATTCTTGACTTCCCGACCATCGGCGAGCCACACTATGCACAAGCCGTCTCTGCTGATTTGATCCGGAACAATTCTTTGAAATTTTATAAACTGGAAGAAAATGGGAACCCCTATGTATCGAAAGGGGAAGGCACGACCAAAGTGGTGAGAAAAGACAAAAGAGTGGATATCTATATCACAACCATACGTTCCCATTTTACACCTGACAATATTGAAGGTATTAAAATGGGAGATGAAGTATATTGGCATGTTACCAATCTCGAACAGGACTGGGATATTCCACATGGGTTTGCTATCAAAGGTGCACTCAATGGTGAATTATTGGTCATGCCAGGCGAAACACAAACGCTGAAATGGATGCCAGACAAAGTGGGGATCTATCCATTTTATTGCACGGATTTTTGCAGCGCACTGCATCAGGAAATGCAGGGTTATGTGAGAGTATCGCCAAAAGACAGCAATGTACCATTGATGTTTAGCACGGGGAAAAATCAACCGCCTATAGATTCAGTTCTCATTAAAGACTGATGTGATAATTAAACACCAATTTTTAAAATCCAATTTTTTTTTAAATAATGACAAATACGAATAGACTAATTTCATATGCGCACCATTATGAACTTGCGTTGGAGCCTGGTGCTTGTTGCTGCCATCTCCTGCAACCAGGGGGAAAACTCATCCCCGCAAAGCCCGACTCAGTCAGATACCACTTCGGTTTCGGGTGGCCAGGAAAAAGTAAAAGACAATGAGTCCGAAAAAGATATTGTAAAAGTCGCGGAAGGTTCAAAGGATCATACTACACTTGTTGAGGCGTTGCAGAAGGCCGATCTGGTTACTGCTCTTTCGAATGCCGGCCCATTCACTGTATTTGCTCCAACGAATGCGGCGTTTGATAAACTTCCGGCAGGAACATTGGATGGTTTGATGAAGCCGGACAAAAAAGATGATCTCCGCAACATTCTGCAATACCATGTTGCCCTGTCAGTATTAAAACCCGAAAGTTTTCAGGACGGTCAGGTTCTTGGAATGGTAAACGGAGGCAACATGACGATAAATGTTAAAGATGGGAAGATGACACTTAACAAATCAGCCCATGTAATCACCTCTGTTCCGGCTTCAAACGGAATAATATATGTTGTTGATGCGGTATTGCTGCCGCCATCGGGCAAATAGATATATGACTCGTTGGAAATTCAAATGAATGGCAAGGAGTCTCATTACCCAAGCCAATATTTTTTCATTCTTCACTTACGTAATATGAAAAATAGTCGGATGACATCCCGGAGCAGAGTGCTGGTCGTATTGTGTGGCCTGATTTTTTTTGCTATTCTGTTTGTTCCCATGTGGCAAATACAACTTTCGGCACCTCAATATCCCGAAGGACTCGTGTTGCTTATCTATCCAAACAAACTTGGCGGCAATGTCGATATCGTGAATGGTCTCAATCACTATATCGGGATGAAATCGCTTCACGCCCAGGACTTTTTTGAATTTACGATACTTCCCTATATCATCGGTTGTTTTGCAGTTGCATTTTTGATAACAGGAATAAGAGGAAGCAGGAAATTGCTTAATGTTATGTTTATTCTTCTCCTTTGCTTTGGAGTGATTGCCATGATAGATTTTTGGAGATGGGAGCACAATTATGGACATAATCTCGATCCCCAGGCTGCCATTGTTGTTCCGGGGATGACTTACGACCCGCCATTGATTGGATTTAAACAATTGCTCAATTTCGGAGCCTATTCGGTACCACATATTGGAGGCTGGTTGTTTATAGCCGCCGGATTGATTCTGCTCTTTGCAGTCATAAGCGAATGGAGATCCTTTGGGAAAAAAAACCGTTCAGTTACAGCCACTGCCGCTCCACTGGCTATTTTGTTGTTTGTTTTAAGTAGTTCGTGTACTGCAAAACCGGAGCCGATCATTGTAGGAAAAGATAATTGTGCCTTTTGCACTATGACGGTTAGCGATAACCGCTTCGGCGGCGAAATCATTACCAGGAAAGGGAAAATATACAAATTTGATGATGCAGGGTGTCTTCTATCTTTTGTACAACAGGACAATTTTGACCGGTCACAGGTAAAGGAAATTTATTTGACCGATTTCAGCAATAGCCATTCACTCATTCGCTCGGATAAGGCATTGCTTTTAAGATGTGACGCATTAAAAGCCCCCATGGGAGGGAATATCAGTGCGTTTAGCAATGCCGACAGCCTGGAATTTGTTATGAAAAAATACGGCGGTTCAGCTATTCATTGGAGCGAATTCTACAAACCATGAAAACAAAAACTTCCATACTGATTTGCTTTTTGCTCGGGCATTTTACCTGTTCCGCAAGAGTCATAGAGGTTGGCAGGCATCAACGGCAGTCTTCTATCCAGCAGGCAATAAACGAAACCGTTGCGGGCGATACGGTTTGGATCGAATCAGGTCTTTACAGGGAAA
>DATJWE010000053.1:0-10678 GCA_035501475.1 Puia sp.
TTTTGTTGATTTCTTAGCGGACTTTTTCTTTCCTAGAGCACCCATAATAAATAGAATTGGGAAACTCAAAAATAATATAATATATCTATTTACCATAAAGAAGGCTGTTTTTAGTCGGTAAGTAAGCACGCGGCAGCAATAGAAGCGTAGGCAAATATTTTTTGTCTTTTTACCAGCATAGCCCCGTAGCGGCTGTTTAACATAATATAAATTATAGGAAAACACAACTCCTAATGAAATCCATTCAGCCGTCGGTCAAGGCCTGCAGCGGATTGTAAAAAATATTTTGTTTCAACAATAAAGTTCATAGATTCGCAGTCCTCGTCCCTTTGATCGTTCCTAAAAAAAATTTAATATTCAAGCCGAAATTTCGCGTAAACTATGACTGAGGCCGAATACAAATTCCTCGAAGTGATCTACAACCGCGGCACCGTCCAAGAACAATCCTTTATCAATTTCCTTAACGGATCCCTGCCCGAATCCATAGAAAATAAAAAAGAATATATCGATTCCCTGATATCCAAATTCCGTGACTACGGTTTCATCAATAACTCGTCTGCCGGTGTATTCGAGATCACCGACCTGGGTAAGGAAAAATTCGAAGAGTTGACGGAAAGAAAGGAAATCAACCGGAAACTCGAACATCTCAGCTCGAGAAAATCAAGAGGCATTTTCTTCAGCGGCAAATTCTGGCTCGCCCTGATTATCGTATCCGTCATTGTCAGTATCGTTACCAGCATCGTCTTGAATCACTGGCATAATATTTCCGACATACTTCACAAAATCATGAAATAATCGACTGACCGATTTAGTTTTTATCGAAGTGAAAACTTAAATGATTCCACTAAGAGAAACGGTTTTTTTGCCTTATTTTCACCCCCAAAACCCTCCATTGAAATTTAAATTTTTGTCCTCCTTCTGGTTTCAGTCGGTTTTTTTTACCCTCCTGAATCGGTTCTCACTTATTGTCTTTGGTGTAATCGGCTATATCCTTCTTGCCAAAAAAGTATTTCCAACGGCTACAGAAATGGGTATCTGGTCTTTGTTCCTGAGTATTCTTACCGTGGTGGAAGTAATCAAACAGGGATTGCTGCGCAACCCGATGATCAAATTTCTCAGCGAGTCCGAATATGTAAACCAGCGAAACAAAGTACAGTCGGTTTCACTTTTCTGGAATATATGTTTTTCCCTGCTTATCATTCTTCTGATCATTTTCGGAGGGCGCGCTTTTTCCGGATTGCTCCACGCCCCCGACCTGTATGCGATGTGTCTTTGGGGCATCTGCTTTATTTTATTGCTGATTCCTTTCAATCATTATGAAGTGCTCCTGCAGGCCCATTTCCGCTTCCGGCAGATTTTTTACGGCTATTTTTTCAGGCAGGGACTGTTCCTGCTGGGTGTGATCGTCCTGCTCCTGTTTTCCAAAAACTCCCTCACCCTGGTGAACCTGGTGAAATTGCAGATCATTTCTTTGCTTTCGGGCAGTTTTGTGCTGTTTTTTTTTGCGCGTGTATATTTTTATTCCGGGTTTGATATTGATAAAATCACGATGCGCCGGATGTTCCATTTTGGTAAATATATTTTTGGAACCAATGTGGCGTCTAACCTTGGCCGTTATGCCGATCAATTCATTACGGCCAACCTCATTTCTGCCGAGGTGGTGGCCTATTATAATGTGGTGTCCAGGATCAATAACATGATGGACGTGCCTTCAATGGCTGTGGCAGATGTGTTATTCCCCAAAAACGTGGAAGCCATGTCGCAGAGTGGCACGGAAAAAGTCAGGTATTATTATGAACGCATGGTGGGAACGATCATCAGTATCCTGGCCCCGGTCAGTATTGTTATTTTTCTTTTTCCCCGTCTATTCATTAAAATACTGGCGGGCAGTAAATATATGGCGGCAGTTCCCCTGCTCGAAATCGTGATTCTCTTCAGTTTCATGCGCCCCTTTAACTACCAGTTTGGCGCCACGATGGATGCGATCGGCAAGCCAAAATTAAATTTTTGGGTGAACCTGCTTTACATGGCGCTGAATTACGGGCTGATGTACCTCGGCCTCCGCTATCTCGGGTGGATGGGCGCAGCCTATGGATCCGTGTTAGCCACGACACTTGCCCTGATCGTCATTTACCTGGTGCTGAATAAAACTATTGGCGTGCGATTGAACGAAACCTTCGGGTATGTACTCCACGCGTATAGGGATATGTTGAATCTGTTTAATAAACTGCTGAGCAAAACATGAAGATCAGGGACATGTTGCTGGAAGAGCATTCCAAAAAGCAATGCGACCGGATTGTGCGATATATCGGCAACGACAAAAAAAAGTTCGCTGAACTGATGAAGATTTTTTTTCATGGCGAATATCGCCTGACCCAGCGGGCTGCCTGGCCAATGAGTTATTGTGTGCGCAAATACCCGGACCTTATTGAACCCTATTTTAAGCCCCTGTTGGCTAATCTCCAAAAAAAGCACTTACATGATGCCGTTATACGCAATACGGTCAGGCTCCTCCAAACGGTCGATGTGCCTGAACGTTACCACGGAAAGCTGATGAATATTTGCTTCGACCATATCCAGTCCAACGAAACAGCGGTAGCCATCAAAGCATTTTCCCTGACCATCCTGGAAAACCTTTCCAGGCAATATCCCGACATCATTCCGGAGCTGAAACTAATCATCCGGGAAAGATGGGATCATGAAAGTGCTGCTTTTCGTTCGCGTGCAAAAAAAGTCATGAAGGCAGAAAAAAAATAATCATTATTATCTCTTGTCACTAAATAATAATCTTAGCGACTGATCCCGGGTAACGTAATTGTAAACCCAGTTAAGAAAAACGAAGAGCCTGTTTTTAACGCCGAGTATCAACATCAGGTGAAGGCTCATCCAGATCAACCACGCAAGAAGACCTTTGAAATGCAGTTTGGGTTTTGGGATATCAACTACTGCAAGATTGCGACCCACGGTAGCCATAGTCCCTTTGTCATAATATTCAAATGGAGTAAGAACCGGGTTCGAACCGGCCATCTGCTGCAGGTTTTTTGCCAGTCTTTTTCCCTGCTGAATGGCCACAGCCGCGAGTTGGGGATGGCCATGCGGGTATTTTGGCGTTTCCATATAAGCCACATCTCCTATTGCATAGATGTTGTTATACCCTGCGACTTTGTTATAACGATCGACGGCTATGCGATTGCCCCTTACCACCAGGTCCATTTTTATTCCTGCAGGAACATTTCCCTTAATGCCGGCAGCCCAGATCACGACGTTAGAAGGAATCGACAGGCCATTCTGAAGCGTTACGATATTGCCATCATAATCTTTTACCACGGTATCCGTCATAACAGTCACACCTAAACGCTCAAGATAGGCCCTCGATTCGGCGGAAGACTTTTCACTCATTATGGCGAGGGTTCTGGGGGAGCCTTCCAGCAGATAAATTTTCATTTTGCTGAAATCGAGTTCGGGATAATCTTTATGGAGGAAATCTTTTTTCATTTCGGCGATGGCCCCGCTTAGCTCCACTCCCGTTGGCCCTCCGCCGACCACCACAATCGTCAGCAGTTTCCGCAGTTCTTCATCTGAACGTGCAACTACTGCATCTTCGAAATTTTTGATCAGCCTGTACCTGATCTGCAATGCTTCCCAGGAAGATTTCATCGGCAATGCATGTTGCATCAGGGTATTATTTCCAAAAAAATTGGTATCCGCACCAGTAGCAATCACCAGGATATCAAATTCCATTTCACCCAGGTCAGTGCGGATTTTATTTTCATTGGGAATGATCTCGAGTAACTTACCCAGCCTGATCGTTATATTTTTTTCGTTGTGAAATACTTTGCGAAGCGGGAAAGAAATATTGCTCGCATCCAGTCCTGCTGTAGCTACCTGGTAAAACAGGGGCTGGAACTGGTGATAATTGAAGCGGTCGAGAAGTATCACTTCGATACCTTTCTTACTGCCCAGGCTTCTTGCCAGTTTTAATCCGCCGAATCCTCCGCCTACTATAATAACTTTCATTCCAAAATGATTTGAATGCAAATATCAAAAGCCAAGCCATCTGTCTAAAAAACCAATAGCAGTGTCTGGCCGTTTTATCAATACAGCAAGCGGGTTTTCAGCGTGTGCTTTACTTCTTTCAGTAATTGTAAAGCCTGGCTGGATAATTTCGTGTCGACATCAAGGACCACATAACCGATATCTTCATTCGTTTTCAAATATTGTGCGAGGATATTGATATTGTTCTTTGACAATTGGGTATTGATCTCCGACAACACGCCAGGAACATTTTTGTGGATATGCAGGATGCGGTGAGTGCCACTTTGTTGTGGAAGACTGATCGGAGGCACCGTATGCGATCCGGTGGTGACACCCATTTCGAGATACTGGAGTAATTTATTGCTCACATCTTCTCCAATATTCACCTGCGCTTCTTCCGTTGATCCGCCAATGTGTGGAGTTAAAAGTACATTGGGTAAATTTTGCAATGGCGTGGTGAATCTTTCCCCATTTTTTTCCGGTTCCACGGGATAAACATCAATCCCCGCACCGGAGACCTGACCTTCTTCAATTGCTTTAGCCAATGCTTCCAGATCAACCACTTCACCTCTTGCATAATTTAATAAGATGGCTCCTTTTTTAAACTGTTTGATCACCGATTTGCTGATCAGATTTTTTGTTTGCGCAGTTTCCGGAACATGTAGGGTAATAATGTCTGATTCACTCACGAGTTCCTTAATTGATTTTTTTGCTTCTGCATTACCAAGTGGAAGTTTGGTGACTATATCATAAAAAATCACTTTCATTCCAAGGGCTTCTGCCAGCACACTTACCTGCGTGCCGATATTTCCATATCCGATAATCCCCATTGTTTTTCCCCGGAGTTCATAGCTGCCTTTGGCTTCTTTTAACCAGGCGCCTGTATGTGCACCCTTGCTTTTATCCGGGATTCGCCTGATAAGCATGATGGAAGCCCCGATAATGAGTTCGGCTACTGACCTTGTATTCGAATAAGGAGCATTAAAAACCACCACACCATGATTTGTCGCGCTTTTCAGGTCGACCTGGTTTACGCCTATACAAAAGCATCCGATTGCCTGCAATTTTTTGGCAGCTTCCAATACTGCGTCTGTAATTTGGGTTTTGGAACGGATCCCGAGTAAATGTACGTCCCTGATCTCCCTGATCAAATCCTCTTCGGGTATAGCCCCGCCCAGCTTTTTGACCGAAGTGTACCCTGCATTGATGAACTGCTTCACGGCCCTGTCACTAATGTTCTCCAAAAAAAGAATATTGATTTTCTCCTTTGGATAGCTGGTTATTTTTTTATCTGCCATAATCTGTCCCGCCTTTTTACGTTATACTTTTTAAATGCAGTGCAAATTTGTTATTAAAATGGTAAACGAAAAAACAAAAATAAAAACGATCCGTTTTCCCGGTGGATTCTTTTATTTTTGTATTCAATAACCCATAAAATAAAGTCCTGTTGAAAACTATTTGCAGTTATTTGCTGGTTGTGTCTTTTTTGGTCTGCTGCGGACAGTCCAGCCACCAGCCAGTTGCTCCCATCCTCAGGGATACAGCTATCGCTCCCGATCCTTATACAATATCCTCTCCCCCTCTAAGCAAAGAGGAATTTCGTCACTATTTCACTGCCAGCAGGCATTTTTTTGATTCGCTTTTTATGCGGGGATTCAATGGAAGTATCCTGGTTGCTAAAGACGGGCAGGTTATTTATGAGCGGTACAGTGGATTTACAGTCCCCAGGAAACATAAAGATTCCATCAGTGAACATACCCCTTTTCATCTTGCTTCCGTATCGAAGACGTTCACCGCTATGGCAGTACTCAGATTATGGGAAGAAGGGAAACTGGATATCCATGATGAAGTGGCAAAATACCTCCCGGGTTTTCCGGCAGGTGTCACCATTAAGAACCTGCTCAGTCAGAGAAGTGGCCTGTTGAATTATGTGCATTTCATGGATCAGTCTGGATGGGACAAAAGAAAATTTCTGACAAATGCTGATCTTCTTCAATACATTGTCACGCATAAGGAGCAGGCCCAACGGGCTTTGCCTGGCCGGCATTTTGAATATTCAAATACCAATTATGCCATGCTTGCCCTGGTGGTTGAAAAAGTATCAGGACAATCCTATCATGAATTTGTGACCAAGAATTTTTTTGAACCACTGAAGATGGAAGATACCTATGTCTTCAATTTGTCGGATACTGCCAGGGCAATGAAATCATACAGAATAAGCGGGCGTCCATACCCGTTAGAATATTTAGACGGGGTGTATGGAGATAAAAATATTTATAGCACCACTCATGATTTGCTTAAATGGGATATGGCGCTTCGGTCCGGAATGTTGTTCAAGAAAAATACGCTGGATAGCGCTTATCAGCCCTACAGTTTTGAAAAACCAGGCAAAAAAAATTATGGATTGGGATGGCGGATGCTCCTGATACCAAACGGCAAAAAGCTCATTTATCATAATGGCTGGTGGCATGGTAACCGGACTGTATTTATCCGCATGATTGATGAAGGGGCTGTTATTATTACCTTATGCAATAATGATAACCGGCGAGTATATGCTTCCAAAATGCTCTCCAACCTTTTTGGCAATTATCAACAGGGTAAAGAAAAGTTTGACGAGGGCGATTCAGATCCGGAAGGACGGGGTGGTGAAAATACCGGAAAAAAGTAGCTCTCTTTTTTTATAATTGGTATTGTCATGCAGTAGTCGGGCTTTCAATACCTGATCAATCTCTATCTCGAAATTTCCCGATACCGTTTCTTCCACTGCCAGAGACCGTTAGTTATAAAGGGCGGAAGCCGATGGCCCAGCGCTCTCGCTACTAGAACAATCTGACCCCGATGATGGGCTTCGTGAGCAATCATGTAGGTCATAAAATGTACCATATCGGAGGGAATATTAGCCCAGGGAATTTTAATACTAAGATGCCCCTGGTCCCTGAGACCCACATTAATCAATTCAATAATGCCTTTGTTGCTTTGTTTTAGGGCATGAAGCAGGGCTTTTCGGCTTACATGCCTCCGATCTACGCTTTTGGGGGGTTTAATCCCTAAATCTCTGCCAATCATTTTAATCCACATACATCTTGCATTGTGAATATGACCTGCGATCATCCTGATTGTTCTTCCCGGGGTACCGGGAATTGTTTCATCCCACAATTCATCTGGCAGATTCTCGAAGAAGAATGTGGTCACCCGGTTACTGGTTTTCCATGCATCTAACAATAGATTTTCCTGCATATTTCTTTCCTTTCAGATCATGAATGAATGTTTGTAGAAGTCGGAGCACAGGGACAGAGGTCATTAAACAAATTGTAATTGAAGTAAAGTTATCGAGAAAAACATATTGCCTGTTTTGAATTCCGGGGACAGCCTGATTAAGTCCAAATCCGGGTCTGTAATACGGAAGGCAAATATTGATTAATTTTCAGTATGCAAATTCTCTCTGCAGAACAAATCAGGCTTTGGGATAAGTTCACCATTGAAACGGAACCAATAAGTTCTGTCGACCTTATGGAAAGAGCTGCTGACCGTTGTGTGGACTGGTTAGATCAGCACAAATACCTGAGCAGATCATTCTCTGTGTTTTGTGGCAAGGGCAATAACGGAGGAGACGGGCTCGCCATTGCACGCCTGCTGGCAGCAAGGCAATGTCGGGTTGTTGTGTACATACTCGAGTTCGGCCATTTGGGAACCGAAGACTTCCAGGTTAATTTAGCCAGGCTCCATGAGGCAGCTGTTGAGGTACGATTTATTCAGGACGAAGACCATTTTCGAAATATTCCTGAAGAAGATATAATCATCGATGCTTTATTCGGATGTGGATTGAACAGACCCCTGGAAGGCATAACGGCAACGCTCATCAAAACTCTCAATGTATCGGGAAATGAGATCATCACTGTTGATATTCCCAGTGGCCTCTACGTAGACAGAAGTTCAAAAGGAAATGTAATCGTTCAGGCAAGGCATACACTGAGCTTCCAATGTTATAAGCTTGCTTTTATGATGGCCGAAAACGAGCCTTATATCGGCGAAGTGCATATTTTAGATATCGGACTCCATCCCGGATATCCTGGCCTGGCCCAGAACGAACTGAGTATTGTGGATATTGAGTTGATCCGTGCTATCTGCAAACCCAGGAGAAAATTTGCACACAAAGGAAACTTCGGTCATGCATTACTGATAGCAGGGAGTGAAGGCAAAATGGGGGCTGCAGTGCTGGCTGCGAAAGCCTGCCTGAGAAGCGGGGCCGGCCTGCTGACCTGCCATATTCCTCGATGCGGAAATGACATTATGCAAACGGCGATACCTGAAGCCATGGTGGTGATTGATCATCATGATACGATGAACACTTTGCTGAATGAAGATTTATCGGTTTTCAGCGTGATCGGTGCAGGGCCTGGAATAGGAACAGATGCGAAAACGAAAAAACTGGTTGAATTTTTATTACAGAAATATAAATCCCGGCTGGTGCTGGATGCAGATGCTTTGAATATACTTGCTTCACAGAAGGAATGGTTATCTCTTCTCCCACCCTATACCATACTGACTCCGCATCCAAAGGAATTCGAACGATTATTCGGGCCCGCTGCTAATGATTTTGAAAGATTGCAATCGGCTGTAAAAAATTCACGCCAATATAATATCATCATTATCCTGAAAGGTCATTATACTTTTATTGCATTGCCAGATGGCAAAGGATATTTTAATTCTACCGGCAATGCGGGAATGGCCAAGGGCGGCAGCGGCGACACACTAACGGGTATCATTAGTGGAATATCGGCCCAGGGCTACTCTCCTTTTGAATCGGCGATTTTTTCTGTTTATCTGCATGGACTTGCCGGGGATTTCGCAGCAGGAACATTTTCTGAACCGGCTATGCTGGCCAGCGATCTTACAGAATCGTTGGGAAAGGCTTTTTTATTCATTGAAGCCGGCAAAAGCTGATTCTTTCTTTTGTTTTGCCGTAAACCTGAAGCGGGCTATTTTTGCAACCCGGATTACATATTTCGTAAAATGATTCGGGCAGTAGCGCAGCCCGGTAGCGCACCACGTTCGGGACGTGGGGGTCGCTGGTTCGAATCCAGTCTGCCCGACTTAAAAGAGCTCTGATAAAAAGAGCTTTTTTTATTTCCATTTTTTGGCAGCAGTCCCGCCTGAGGGGTTACACCCGATCGGGTCGTGTGGGTCGTCCCGCTCGAAGCGGGATCTGCCGACTATATATGAAAAATGGCCCTGATTACTTAGGGGCTTTTCATTTCATTCATCGATTTTTATTTTGCACAGTCCTAAACTCGGAAACGCTCCAGATGACATAATACAATTGACTTTTGTTCTTATCTTCATCATTATTGAGTTAAAAACAGAGGAGGATTCACTGTTATCTTTTAAATTCTAATAAATTGTCAATTAGGAATGTTTGCCTGCATTTTCAAAACAATACATTATGAGTAGAACACACTGCTTTAAACTTCTATTGAGCTTTTGCTTTCTCTTATCATTATCATCACTGTATAGTCAGTCGCCTTATTACCCGGACTCAATATGGCAGACTGAAAAACCCGATGAAGTAAAAATGAATGCACAGCGATTAGACAGTGCTGTAAGTTTTGCAATGCACAACGACAGTAAAACGAACTACAATCTCAGAATAGCTAATATGGAAGCTTACGCTGATGAGCCTGATTACAGAATTCTTGGCCCCATGAAAGACAGGGGCAAGCCTGCAGGACTGATTATCCGCAATGGTTATATCGTAGTTGAATGGGGGGATGTGAAAAGAGTGGACATGACTTTTAGTGTTACAAAGAGTTATTTATCTACGGTGGCAGGACTGGCAGTAGATAATCATCTGATAAAAAGTGTCGATGATCTGGTAAATGAATATGTAACTGATGGAACATATGAAGGGGCTCATAATTCCAGGATCACCTGGCGCCATTTGCTTACACAATCTTCTGACTGGTCGGGTTGCCTTTTTGATATCTGTGATTGGGCAGACAGGCCTGTTCCGAAGGAAGGAGGTATTGATGAATGGAAGAACAGAAAGCTCTTTGAACCGGGCACCCATTTTAAATACAATGATGTAAGAGTGAACCTGCTTGCTTATTCTTTATTGCAGGTTTGGAGAAAGCCTTTGCCAGTTGTTCTAAAAGAGAAGATCATGGATCCCATCGGAGCTTCTACTACATGGCGTTGGTATGGTTACGATAATTCATTTGTAAATATTGATGGCGTAATGATGCAATCTGTAAGTGGAGGTGGGCACTTTGGCGGTGGCCTTTTTATTAACACACTTGACCATGCACGTTATGGTCTGTTGTTTCTTAGGAATGGCAAATGGAAAAACCTGCAGCTTATTTCTGAAAGCTGGGTAAGAGCCATTCAACAATCATCCGCTGCAAATAAATCTTATGGTTTTATGTGGTGGTTGAATGCTGATAACAGATATAAGGATATACCTAAAAATATTTACATGGCAGAAGGATTTGGTGGTAATTTTATTATAATTGATAAAGACGATGATTTGGTGATGGTAGCACGCTGGCTTGAACCTTCTAAAGTAGGTGAGTTTATAAAACTGGTTATTGATTCTGTAGAAAAATAAACCGCTGAAAATTTGGTGCTATTTATGATGGTAAAATCA
>DATJWE010000054.1:0-8379 GCA_035501475.1 Puia sp.
TATTATCTCAACCAACGCGGACACGGATATGGGTACAGCCCTTCATGGCCAGATCCCAAATCGCATGAGTATTACCAGGATGATGTGCCTGTTCGTGACGCAGAAAAAATTAAAGGCCATGCAGTCAGGGCCATGTATCTCTACACCGGCACTGCCGATGTAGCAGCTGTGACCGGTGATACCGGTTACCTGAATGCGGTGCAGAGGATATGGTATGATATTGTGTACAGGAATATGTACCTCACAGGCGGAATTGGTTCTTCGGGAGCCAATGAAGGGTTCACCGTGGATTATGACCTTCCTAACGTTGATGCCTACTGCGAAACCTGCGCTTCGGTAGGAATGGTTTTATGGAATCAGCGGATGAACCTGTTGACCGGCGAGAGTAAATATATTGATATACTTGAACGAACATTATATAACGCCGCACTGGACGGACTTTCTTTAAGCGGGGATCATTTCTTTTATGGCAATCCTCTTGCTTCGACGGGACAATATCAAAGAAGTGAGTGGTTTGGAACAGCCTGTTGTCCTGCAAATATTGCCAGGCTTGTGGCATCGCTTGGCAATTATATTTACAATCAATCTAAGGATGGAATCTGGGTCAATCTTTTCATCGGGAGTAAAACGATAACTTCCATTAATCAATCTGCTGTCACTATCGAGCAACATACCAATTATCCGTGGGATGGAGAAGTGAATATCAGCGTTTCTCCCGAGAAGAAATCAAATCTTTCCTTACATATCCGGATTCCCGGCTGGGCACAGGGTCATCCGGTGCCCGGTGATTTATACTATTTCAGGAGCAGTAATGCAATTCCATTCACCCTTACAGTAAATGGTAAAGAAGCAGCCTATCATATCGAGAAAGGATATGCAGTGATTGACAGAGGATGGAGAAAAGGAGATTTGGTTCAGCTGAAACTTCCCATGCCTGTGCAACTCGTGGCAGCAAATGCAACAGTGAAAGAAGATGTTAACCGATTGGCGATCCAGCGGGGTCCATTAATTTATTGTGTGGAAGAAGCAGATAATCACGGTCAGGCCTGGAACATTTTATTACCTGAAAACACTGTTTTTTCAAACTCATATCAAAAAGAAATTCTGGGCGGAGTGGTTACGATTAGCGCATCACTTCCTGTGATAAATGTTGCTGCTGACGGATTATCACTAAATACGGAGAAGAAAACGGTTACAGCCATCCCTTATTATGTATGGTGTAATCGTGATGCGGGTGGCATGCAGGTATGGCTACCCATGACAATAAAGGATGTCAAGTTGAATTACGATACGAAATGTATTCCCTAAAATTATTTGAACAACAAAGGAACTTTATTGTTAATCTGCAAAAATCTGTTTATGAAAAAAGTATTTCTGTGCATGGGGATTCTTTTCCTGGTTTTCCTTACTAAAAATAATTCGCTGCGAGCTCAGAATCATCAGCTCGTAAAAAAATGGCAAACTGATTCAGTGCTGAAAGTTCCTGAGTCTGTTTTATATGATGGAGAAAATAAAGTGCTCTATACTTCAAATATTGACGGTGCTCCTGATGGAAAAGATGGAAAGGGTTCAATCGGTAAGGTTGGACTGGACGGTAAAATCATCAAAGTTGACTGGGTGCCGGGATTGAATGCTCCCAAGGGACTGGGTAAATACAAGAATGAATTGTATGCTGCAGATCTGGATGAAGTAGTGGTTATTGATATCAAAGCCGGAAAGATTACCAGGCATATTCCTGTTCCCGATGCGCAATTTCTAAATGATATTTCTGTTGATGCGAATGGAGTGATATATGTTTCCGATACCAAAACAGGGAAAGTACATCGTATAGAAAACGGTAATGTCAGCACATATGGAGAAGGCATTGACGGAGCGAACGGGGTTTTAGCTGTTGGTAAAGATTTGTACGTGCTGGGAAATGGGAACTTATGGAAAATTACAAGCGACAAACAACGAACCAAGGTGGCAGATGGAATGGATGCAAGCACGGATGGGGTAGAGGAAGTGAAGCCGGGTGAATTTGTTGTTTCCTGCTGGAATGGCATTATTTATTATGTGAAGAGTGATGGGAGCAAGCAGCCAATGCTGGATACGAGAAATCAGAAAATCAATTCCGCAGATATTGGTTATGATGCGCGCAACCGGATAGTGTACGTTCCCACTTTTTTCAAAAACTCTATTGCCGCATATGAATTAAAGTGACCTTAGGCGTTAAATTATTTTAATGGTAGAAGGTTATTTCGTGTAGTTATTATTTTTATGTAGATTATGGATTGTACGGCTATTAATTTATCTTATCAGCATACGGAATATTTTTCCAGGATCATTGCAGATTATTTGTCGGGAGATAAATCTCTGAGGCCTTTCTATCAACATCCCGTTACGCTGGATGGGATTCAGGCGGCTATACATGCCCGTCAGCAATTTCCGACGGACAGAAATATGCTGGTTGAAGAATTAAAAAAACAGTACCAGGCCGTTGAACCAAGGCCTGCCGTAGTACAAAATATCGAAAACCTTTTGCAGAACAATTGTTTTGCGGTGACAACGGCGCACCAGCCCGCTATTTTTACGGGTAACCTGTATTTTATATATAAAATCCTTCATGTCATCAAGCTGGCTCACGAGCTGGGAAAACAACTCCCTGCGTATCGTTTTGTGCCCGTCTTCTTCATGGGCAGTGAGGATGCTGACCTGGAAGAACTGGGAACTGTTTATCTGGATCATGAAAAAATAACCTGGGATACAAATCAGACAGGGGCTGTCGGCAGGATGAAAACAGAAGGGTTGGACAAAATAATCGACAGAATAGAAGGTGAATATTCTGTACAACCATTCGGTAAGGAACTTTCGGCCCTGCTTAAAGCCTGTTACCTCGAAACTGAAAATATACAAACAGCAACTTTCAGGCTGATTCATTCTCTTTTTTCAGCCTATGGTTTAATTGTTGTCATCCCCGACAATGCCCGGTTTAAGAAAAAGATGCTGCCTGTATTTGCAGATGATTTGTTCAATCATCGACCCTCAGTCATTGCAGGCAAAACCATTGAAAGATTATCCGGAGAATATGATATTCAGGCAAAACCACGAGATATCAATTTGTTTTATCTGAAAGACAATATCAGGGAAAGAATAGTGGAACAAGGAACCCGATACAGGGTTTTGGGAAATCGGATAGAATTTTCAAAAGAAGAATTGGAAAAGGAATTGAATCAATATCCGGAGCGGTTCAGCCCCAATGTCATTTTAAGGGGATTATTCCAGGAAACAATTCTTCCGGGAATTGCTTTTGTCGGTGGAGGTGGAGAAATGGCATATTGGCTGGAATTGAAAGATATATTTGAAAATTATGGTGTTCCTTACCCGGTTCTTGTGCTTCGGAATTCTTTTTTGATCATCGAAAAAAAATGGAAGGAGAAAATTGACAGGACCGGTTTTTCAGTTCAGGATATTTTTAAAAGTGAAGACGACCTCTTGAATGAAATGGTCAGGAAAGAATCCGGGCACCAGCTTAGCCTGGATAAAGAGATCGAAGATGCAAATAATTATTATGAAAGATTAAAAATGATTTCTCACCCGGTGGATCCGACACTGTCACAATATGTCGAAGCCCTTCAATCCAAAGCGGTCAAGCCATTAATCGACCTTGAAAAAAAATTACTGAAAGCAGAAAAAAGAAAATTCGAGGCCCAGCGTTTACATATCCACAGTATCAAATCCGCTTTATTTCCACTGGAAGATCTCCAGGAACGCATTGAAAATTTTCTGCCTTATTATGCTGTTTGGGGCCGAAAATTTCTTGATATCATCTACAAACATTCCCTCGCTCTCGAACAGAAATTTGTTGTCCTGGAAGAATTGTAATTAGATCCAGGTGAATGGATCTCCGGAAGCAATATGAGTGATTTTCAGATCAGGAATTTTTGGTTGAAGCCATTCTGCAAACCATTGCATCCCGGCTTCTTCACTCACTGAATGCCCAAGTACAATTAATGAGATGTTTGATCCGAGCATCCTGGCGTCCCTGATATATTCTGCAGTTTCCCATTCATGAACTTCTCCGACAATCAGCACATCCGGTTGTTCACTTTCCGCAAGCGCAATTTGTATCTGTCCTCCTGCTGCACCGGGAATCAGCAGGATATTTTTACAGCTCTGGTCAGGATTGCCGATGACACGAACATGTGCAATATTCAGACTTGATTTGAGGTGGGACACGAGATCTTTCAAGGAAATAGACGGTAGCTGAACCAGCCGTTTATCGGTCTTATAATAATCCAGCCATCCTGCCGATTTTAAGACACCGTATGAGATGCCATCCGGCTTGTAACTATGCCATTGATCGTGGAAGCGCCAGATAGCTATATTATGTTGTTGTAATAATTCCTGTTTCTTTTTCAAAACAGAATTGTTTTGCACCCAGTTGATATCATCGGTATGATTGTAAAAGCTGGGTTCATGCGCTACAATGAAATTAGCTCCCAGTCCTATGGCGTCATTGATCACTTTAACGGTCGGGAACATCGTACTAACGATACCGGTTACCTGTTGACCAGCGCTTCCGCTTTTTATCGTATCCACTGTTTTAGGAAAAGGAGCTCCCGGAATTTCTTTCAGAATGATATTGATAATATCCTGTACTGTGTAAGTTTTTTTATCTGAATCAAACCCCTTTGCCATGCTGATTCCCGGGATGGTTATCAAAGCTGTTGCGCCGGCGGCTTTCAATGTCGAAGCAAGAAAAGCCCGACGTTTTAGCGAATGACCGCGATATTGGTCTTCATTGCTATTTTGCATACGAATTATTTTAGATTCGAATTATTTTAGATTGTCGATTTCTTTTTGATATTCTTTCAGCAGACTTTCAGCCCGGTCAACAGCCCAGCCATGATAATTATCGCGAATGAGCTTTAACGTTATGCGGGCATTTGCCGGATTTCTTGATTCCCTGTCTAAGACGACCCTGGCTATTTCATCTTCCGACTTCATGATGCGATTTTGTTCCTGGTAGATATTAGTAAGAGCGGAAAGGTCCTGCAAATCAATTTTGGATTCAATATTATGTTGTTTGGCCACCTGCCAGGAAATATCCTCAAGATAACGATACAGGATACCCGAAGAAGCAATCAGTTTCAGGCGAAACTCCCCATCGGAAATGATCTGCTGCTGAAAATTGGGATTGTTCAGTGCTGAATCTATATTTTTCAAGACCTGCAATTGATACGCATATTGCTCTTCTTCCTTTGTTTTATTTTGAATGAGCTCGTTGCGGATGTTTTGGAGATATTCTTTGGTAAGCTGCTTTTCATGTATGGCGTTGATGACTTCGGTCAGAATAAGCGCCAGCAATACACTGAAGATGATCAATACGGCTTCTCCAAAATATTCTTTCCAGTCCCTGATCACTACAACTTTCAAATGGGTATGTTTTTTATTCGGAGCCATTGCAGGCGGTTTGGGTTGTTCGGTTTCTTCCATAATAATTTCCTGATGAGCTGTCAGCAATTTTTTCGATGAAGAATATGGCGGAAAATTCACCGGGGATAATAAGCACTATCTGGTCATGGCAGTCGGTATTTTTTTTCCGATGTTAATCGAATTTATTTTCCCATCCTTCTTTTTTCAGCTTTTCTATTTTCTGGATAACATCCGCTTCAAGATTTCTTTTGTAAGCCTCTACTTTGATTCCGATTACTTCATCAAAAGCTCCGATGATGGTAGCAGCCAGAATACCTGCATTTTTGGAAGCGTTAAGAGCGACAGTCGCGACTGGAATTCCATTTGGCATTTGCAGGATAGAAAGTACCGAATCCCAGCCATCAATGGAATTGGATGATTTTATAGGCACGCCGATTACAGGCAATGAAGTGAGTGAAGCCACCATTCCCGGCAAATGTGCCGCGCCGCCCGCGCCCGCAATGATTACTTTTAATCCGCGATCCCTTGCCTTGGTAGCATATTCAACCATGCGCATGGGTGTGCGATGAGCAGATACAACCGTTAGTTCAAATTCAATTCCGAATTCTTTGAGGATGTCTGCAGCCGCCTGCATAATGGGTAAATCGCTGTCGCTGCCCATGATGATTCCAACCTGTATCATACTATTTCCTGTTCTGTTTATAACTAAATAAAGATCGTCAAATTTATTTATTCGTCTATCTTATAACTACAGACTGATTACTTTCAACGTGTGCTTTATCTTATTCGCTTTATGAATCAGGTCCAGCTTGTCGGCGCTGAGAACCGTCGCATGCCCCATTTTGCGACCTCCACGCGTTTGTTTTTTCCCGTAGATATGAACAAACACATTGTCCATCTGTAGAACTTCATTCAGCCCCTCATAATGCGCATTGCCACTGTATCCCTCTGCACCTATCAGGTTTATGATGGCGGCCGGAAGAATATGTTCTGTATTCCCGAGCGGATAATCAAGCATGATTCTCCAAAGCATATCGAATTGAGAACAGTAATTTGCCTCGATCGTATGATGACCGCTGTTATGTACTCTTGGAGCTGTTTCGTTGACAAAAACCTCACCCTGTTTGTCGACAAACATTTCCACCGCAAAAATGCCCGGGCTTTTTAAATCCCTGGCCACTTTCAGAGCTATCGCTTCTATTTTCCACAGGATTCTTTCCTGCAAATTAGCCGGGCTGATCTGGTAGTCGAGCAGATTCAGCACTGGATCAAAAATCATTTCCACAGGAGGATATAATGCGGTTTCACCCTTATGATTAATGGCTACAATCTGTGATATTTCCTGGTGGATCGGCACCATTTTTTCCAGCACACTGGGTACATTGAATCCTTTTTCCAAATCTGTTTTTGAACGGATAATCTGTACACCACGTCCATCATAGCCACCCATTCCGATTTTGTGTACGGCAGGGATAAAATCCTCCTTGCTTTTCAGGTCATCCAGGTTTTCAGTTACCAGGAAGGGGGCTGTAGGAATGTCGGAGTCTTTGTAAAACTGTTTCTGCCGGATCTTATTTTTTATTATCCTCAATGCCCGTGAGCCTGGATAAGTTTTAATTCCGTCTTCTTCCAGTTTTTCGATTGCATCTTCATTCACCGATTCAATTTCGATGGTAATTCCGTCCAGGTTTTTTCCAAAATTATATACGTCGTTAAAATTCTTTATATCCCCTTTCGTAAAATGATGGCAGAGATGTGCTGCAGGACATTCTTTATCGTTTTCCATCACAAAGGTCTCGACAGGATAATTGGCCGCTGCCTGCAAAAGCATCTTTCCCAATTGGCCTCCTCCGAGTATTCCTATTTTGCGCATGCTGGTTGATTATTCCATGAAGATAACAAATCCTTACGCTATGCCTTTTTCTTACCCATTCATCCTTCTACATCATTTTAGGTCTGAAAAATATTTCTACCTTTGTTATGGTATGCGTCCGGATTATCCTCATAAAATCTTTAACGACAAGCGCGCGAATTATTGCCTTCTCATGCAGGCGCTTGCAATGGACGCGACGGCCTAAGCGTTATACCAAAGCAATAATAACTGTTTAGTGAGGCAAAAAATCAACGAACACAGCACGTTACTGAAATGAACAGTTTGTGAGGCAAACCACATCTTACCCCATTAAATTTATTAACGATATGTATACCATATTAGCCGCTGATGCCAAACAACAAAAGCAAACCGATTTTCTACCCCTGCTGGGAACTGATTATATTGAATTCTATGTGGGCAACGCAAAGCAGGCAGCCCATTACTATAAGTCAGCTTTCGGCTTTCAGGCATTGGCCTATGCAGGCCCCGAAACGGGAGTGAAGGGGAAAGCCAGCTATGTTTTGCGTCAGAACAAAATGACTTTTGTATTCACTACTGCATTGCGGACAGGGAATGCGATTGCCGATCATGTCTATTTACATGGTGACGGAATCAAGATTATTGCACTTCTTGTTGAAGATGCTGAAAGCGCATGGAAAGAGACGACAAAAAGGGGAGGGAAGAATTATCTTGAGCCGACAAGACTTCATGACGAACACGGAGAAGTAATACTCAGCGGAATTTATACTTATGGAGAAACGGTTCATCTTTTTGTTGAAAGAAAGAATTATGCCGGCTTCTTTATGCCCGGTTATAAAGAATGGAAAACGGTTTTCAATCCTTCTTCGACAGGACTACAATACATAGATCACTGTGTCGGAAATGTGGGCTGGAATCAAATGGAACCCTGGGTAAAATTTTATGAAGAAGTCATGGGTTTCCGGAACATCCTTTCTTTCGATGACAATGATATTTCCACAGAATATTCTGCACTTATGAGTAAGGTAATGAGTAACGGGAATGGATACGTTAAATTCCCGATCAATGAACCGGCGGAAGGAAAAAAGAAATCGCAGGTAGAAGAATAT
>DATJWE010000055.1:0-6638 GCA_035501475.1 Puia sp.
TGAAGAAAGCGGTTTATTGAAGATCTGCCATCCGAAGAAAATTCCTGCAACCAGGGCAGCCACTGCCACAGAAGACCAGAGTTTTCTGACAAGGGAAACGGTTGGACGGGGTTTGTTTTGCTGATAAATTTCACGGAATCCCTTCTTTTTTTCTTCCCTCAGTTGTTCTGTTGCAGCCTGTAACATGCTCAAATAATCAGCAACTTCTTCTGCAAAAGCCGGGTCATCAGCGATCTTTTGTTCGAACTGTCTGACTTCATCTGCAGAAAGTTCTCCATTAAAATAGTTATCGATATATTCCAGGCTTTCCATTTTTTATCAAGTGGTTTTATATAACCTGCGTAATTTTTCCAGGCAGCGGAGCCGGCTGGTTTTTACCACGTCGGCGGTTTTATATTCCAAAGTTGCTGCGATTTCCTTATCGCTATAGCTGTCCGCCCACAACAACAACATCTGCCTGCACTTATCTTCCAGCTGATTGAGTTTTTCCTTCAGAATCTTCCAGTCTGTTTTATCAATCAGCGCCTGCACTACCGATCTGGCAGTATCAGAAATGTGGAATAATCTGTCGGTAATCGACTCCGTTCTGTATACGCTATGTTTATTAGTCGTTTTTTTGCGCAAGAGGTCAACGCATTTATTATGAAAAATCTGATATAGGTAGGTTTTAAGTGAGGACCGGCCTTCAAAAGTGTGGTTGGTAATCTTTTCTATCGCAGACAAGATCGTATCGGAATAAGCATCGAAGACCTCATCTTCCGACAAAGTATGTTTGCTCACACCTTCCCGTATAAAATAAGCATACTTATTAAATAATTGTTCCTCGCTTATTCTTTTATTCCCTCCAGTCTGTCTGAGTTGCTCAATTATTTCCTGATCCGAGTTGTTTAAGGATTTCGAGATAGCCATCCTGTTGTTAATGTAATTCTAATATAAATAAAAATACTTAGTGAAACAATTATTTTATGTTTACCTCTTTTCATCTACCACGACAAATATTCAACACCTATCCCGGATATCGCAAAATCTGCTACCCCTTGGAATAAATAATAATAAGCAGCTTATTTTTTCGCCCCTTATGAAAACCTAACATTGGGTACAGGCAATTAGCTTAATACCGCAACCAATCGAAATTCCATTAATCATTAAACCTTACAAAAATGAAAAAAACACTAATTGCGCTGGCAGCAACCTATCTTTTTGTTGCTCTAAGCATGACCAGCGCAAGTGCCCAGGGCACAAACAATGTAATCGCTTTTACAGATACAAAAGCGTTTACCAATTCTCTTGAATTTCTCGTCTTTCTTGACGATTCCATTATCGCTACCAGCGTTGCAGACCTGAACACCATCAACGCAAAAGCCGTAAAAGACTTCAACGCCAGATTCGGCAAAGCAGCCAATGAAAAATGGTACAGAACTCCGGATGGTTTTCTCTCTTATTTCACACTGGACGGAACTACAAACAGGGTATTATATGACAAAAAAGGTCGCTGGCACTATACCGTTAGATTTTATGATGAAACCAAGCTGGACCGCAATATACGTGCAATAGTGAAAAGCACCTATTATGACTTTACCATAACAGTAATTGAAGAAGTACAGTCTGATGACAACCTGGTATATATTATACACCTGGAAGATAAGGACAGCTTTAAGAATGTGAGAGTTTCAAGAGATGGTGAAATGGATGTTTTAGAAGAATTCCAGAAAGGATAGATGAATCGGGAGTGTAATTTTGATCATAGAAATCAAGCGACAATCATAATATACATCGCAACCTAATCTCTGATCCTGGCAGGTATCCCTGCAAAAATACCCCCTCCCATCTTCACACAGGCTGGACAACGATGCCCACCGAACCAGCAGCAACCAACCCCTCCTCCCATGAATACCCGGATGATTTTTATTCTAAGAGTGAAAACATCCGGCTTACTTCTCCACAGTTGCCTCTCCGACAAGAGGCAACTTTTTATTTTACTCCGTACGATCCCGGCAACGAATGAATATTTTTAAATACCTTGTGTATGAAATACCTTCAGCCTTATGCTACAACGAATACAAACCATTTGGCTGCTTCTTGCCGCAGCCTGTGGCTTCCTGACTTTCAAATATTCTTTCTACAGCGGTAACAAGCCCGGCGACAACCAGACTGCCAATTTCGAACACCTCACGGCGACAACTTCCATCATCATTCTCGTACTAACGGTAGCAATTGTAAGTGCCGTAGTCATCGATATTTTTCTCTATAAAAACAGGAAGTTGCAATTGCGTATCCTACTTGCTGCAATCATCGCTTCCTTATTGAATATCTTTTTGTACTTTAAACAAACGCAGAATTTTGTGCAGGGCAATTATTCTCTCACCTCTATTTTTGTGTTTGCCATTCCTGTTTTTCTTTTTCTCTCAGCGAGAGGAATTTATAGAGATCAAAAATTAGTGAAGAGCCTGGACAGACTGAGATAAAAAGTAAAAATGAATAATCAAAAAACAGTCTATAGAAATATTTCCCATCTTAGTGTAATTCGCTTTAATCAGTGTAATTCGTGTTTTGAATAAATTTTCCGGTAAAACTTTCTTTAATTTTTTTCAACCCTTTTGGAAAACCGGCATAAATAAGGTGCCCACCGTCTTCCCCTGCTTCAGGGCCTAGGTCAATGATCCAATCAGCAGATCTGAGCACGTCGGTATTGTGTTCAATGACAATAATTGAATGCCCCTGGTCAATCAGTGCATTGAATGAATTGAGTAATTTTCTGATATCATGAAAATGCAACCCTGTGGTGGGTTCATCAAAAACAAAAAGAATATGTCCCTGCCCTTTTCCCTTACCTAAAAAAGAAGCAAGTTTTACCCGCTGTGCTTCTCCACCCGAAAGAGTGTCAGATGACTGGCCCAGTTTAACATATCCCAATCCCACATCGTGCAGAGGTTTTATTTTATTTACGATGCCTTCTTCATCTTTAAAAAATTCCAATGCATCGTCGACGCTCATTTCGAGTACTTCGTAAATATTTTTGTTTTTATAAGTCACTTCCAATATTTCATCCTTGAATCTTTTCCCTCCGCATACATCGCAGATAAGATGAACATCAGCCAGGAATTGCATCTCCACCACCTGTTCTCCTTCTCCCTTGCAGGTATCACAACGCCCTCCGTCAACATTGAAAGAAAAATGTTTGGGTTGAAAGCCCCTGATCTTACTTAAAGGTTGCCTGGAAAACAGATCTCTTATTTCATCGTATGCTTTGATATAGGTAATCGGATTACTTCGGGAAGATTTCCCGATTGGATTCTGATCTACCAGTTCAATTTGGGAAATAAAATCAACATCGCCACTTATTGCCTTGTGCAAGCCGACTTTTTCTGCAAACTCCCCTTTCAACTTTTGCAAACCGGGATAGAGAATTTGCCTGACCAGTGTTGTTTTTCCGCTTCCGCTCACTCCGCTTACCACGCATAAAACATTCAAAGGAAATTCAACATCGATATTTTTGAGATTGTTTTGTCTGGCTCCTTCCACAGTGATTGACCGATTCCACTTGCGGTATTGCTTTGGAGGTTCGATTTGCAATTCTCCTTTCAGATATTTTCCTGTTAAACTTTTTGGATTGTTGATGATTTCCTCATAATTACCCAAAGCAACTATTTCGCCTCCCAGATGACTAGCCAGCGGACCCATGTCAATGATATGATCGGCTTCCCGCATCATCATTTCATCGTGTTCAACCACAACAACCGTATTTCCAAGATCACGCAGTTGTTTAAGCACATGAATCAATCGTTGCGTATCTCTTGCATGCAGGCCGATAGAAGGTTCATCCAGGATATACAGTGAATTGGTAAGATTGCTTCCCAGCGAACGAGTCAATTGGATTCGCTGGCTTTCGCCGCCGCTCAGCGTATTTGCAAGGCGATTGAGTGTAAGATACCCGAGCCCGACATCAAGCAGGGTTCCCAGGCGATTGTTAATCTCAATTAAAATTCTTTTTGAAACCTGCTGCTGGAAAGAAGTCAGTTGGAGCGTACCAAACCAGTCAGCCAACCTGATCACTGGAACATCACATAATTCGCCGATATGTTTCCCTCCGATCTTTACATACAATGCCTCCTTTCTCAGACGAAATCCATTGCATTCCGGGCAGGCCGTTCTTCCCCGGTAGCGGGATAACAGGACACGATACTGAACTTTATAAAGATGGCGTTCCACATCTTCGAAGAACTCATTAATCCCATAAACATCTTTGTTGCCTTCCCACAAAACAGCATATTGTTCCGGCGTCAGGTCAGCAATAGCTTTGTGAATCGGGAAATCAAATTTCTTCGCTGCCTTGATAAACTGATCTTTCCACCAGCTTAGTTTTTCGCCCTTCCACGGAGCGACCGCTGCTTCATATAAGCTTAACCGTTTGTCGGGAATAACCAGGTCAGGATCTATTCCCAATACCTGGCCGAAGCCTTCACAAACGGGGCAGGCTCCGAAGGGGTTATTAAAAGAAAACAAATTGGGAACCGGTTCTTCGAAACGAATACCGTCCAATTCGAACTTATTGCTGAAAGGAATCAGTTTTTGCTCATTCACTTCAAGCAACATTCCACCTTCGCCCTCATAAAAGGCCGTATTCACGGAATCGGCCATGCGATGTGTATCGTCTTCGTCAAAATCTTTTACTACCAGCCGGTCGATCAGGATATATGGCTTGCGACCTGTTCCAAGTTGCTTTTTTAGTTCAGACTGACTGATAGCCAGCAGGTCTTCAATCCGCTGAATTTCCTTATTGATGTAAAGCCTGGAAAAACCTTTTTGCAGCAATATATTGAGTTCTTCTTCCGGGTTACGATTCTTGTGTTGCCTGAATGGAACAAGAATGAGAACCTTATCGTTTTTTTGCAATGTGCTAATCGAATGGATGACGTCCTGCACATCATCTTTTTTTACTTCTCTGCCTGAAACGGGAGAATAAGTCTTTCCAATCCTTGCATATAAGAGCCGGAGGTAATCGTAGAGTTCGGTCATACTGCCGACCGTAGATCTTGGTGTGCGTGTGATTACTTTTTGTTCAATGGCAATAGCGGGGCATAATCCTTTGATATAATCCACATCGGGCTTATTCATCCTGGCCATAAACTGGCGTGCGTAAGCACTGAGACTTTCTGCATATCGCCTTTGTCCTTCGGCAAAAAGTGTATCGATGGTTAATGAAGATTTGCCCGATCCCGAAACCCCGGTAACCACCACCAGTTTATTTCGTGGAATTTCAACATGAATATTTTTTAGATTGTGGACACGTGCGCCTTTTATAATAATCATATCCTGTAGGCGGTGCCCGGGCATCTTATTATCCTGTCGTTTTTCCTCAGTTGAAACTTCCATAAAAACAAGATGACAAATGTATTGGAATTGATGTGATTAAGGAGGTCATTCCAATAATTGGACTAAATAAAAAGAACCTTTATAACAAAATATTTTCCCAAAATGTTGTTTTTTCCAAAAATTGTATATCTTTATAATCCGTGATTTGTACCTATTCATTAAACTAAAACACATCGCCTATCGACTGATCACTTCTACACCGAAAAGCCAAACCATCTTTAAAAATCCATAATAATATCCTATCACCTTTAAAAACCGTAGAAGTTTATGAAATCGCTACGAACAAAGACTGACCATGAACTCATCCATCTGTTCCGTGATGGAAACCTGCATGCTTTAGAAGCATTGATCCTTCGTCACAAGGACAAACTGTTCACTTCCATTTTGTTCCTTGTAAAAGACAAATACCTTGCCGAGGACATTTTCCAAGACGTTCTTATTAAGATAATCGACACCATTCGTGGAGGTCGTTATACTGAAGAAGGAAAATTTCTTCCCTGGGCTATGCGCATCGCACATAATTTATGTGTGGACCATTTCCGCAAGGTTAAGCGGACTCCTGCCATTAAAACCAGCGATGACCGCGACATCTTTGAAGTCATCAATTTTACTGAAGAAGGTGCAGACACAAAAATCATGAAGCGCCAAAGCTATGACCGCGTTCGCCAAATGCTCGATTTGCTTCCGGAAGACCAGCGCGAGGTAATTATCTTGCGTCACTACGCAGATCTGAGCTTCAAAGAAATTGCTTCTTTGACCAACTGCAGCATCAACACTGCACTGGGTCGTATGCGTTATGGCCTGATCAATCTCCGTAAAATGATGACGGAAAAAAAGATTGCATTATAAGAAAGCTTTACACGAACATCCGTTACCCAAAGAAAATAATGAATGCTTCTTTTGTGAGAAAGAATGACAAAAGCATTAAAGAAAGTCCTCTGGACTAACTTCTCCTTCTTGTCATTCTGGCCCTCCATCCGGTGAAAACAAAATTGCTTGCTATCGGAAGGCTGGAACAGGATGACACCTAATTGAACAGGCGGAGCTGGAAGTAAATTCCGGATCCGCCTGTTTATTTGACTACTCATCTTTTTATTTTACAACCAGTGCTTTATCGATAAGGAAAATCAGGTTGGCTCGATGAGCTCTGGTCTGCTCATTAGGCGAAACCGCTCCACCCAACACGATCCTTAGTTTTTTAAGCGTGCTATAAGCTGCTGCCCTTGAAGGATTATCATAAGCAATAGTTGTTGACGTGACAATCA
>DATJWE010000056.1:0-6421 GCA_035501475.1 Puia sp.
ATATCCGGAATTGCTGTAATTATATTTTTTACCAGGTTTAAAATCAAGTGGTTTATTCTTAAACAACCCGATCAGGTGTTCAAGTGTAATTGGCTCCGAGGCTTTGGTTTGCATGAATGATTCATCATTGGTATAATTGAAGATACCGGAAGTGTGTGTGAGCAGATTTTCTATGGTGATACTGTCTCCATCAGGATAATCGGAAATATATTTACTCAGTTTGTCCTGAACTGACAAGAGGTTTTTTTCCTGTAATTGAAGAATAATCGCTGAAGTAAATTGCTTGGTTATTGACCCGATTTGAAAAATTGTATTTTCATCATTCTGTGAATGAGAAGCTGCATTTTTAAAGCCATATCCTTTTTTTAGCAAGACATTGCCTTTTTGTGCCACCAGGACCGTTCCGTTGAAAGCATATTGATTCGAATAAGCTTTCAATAATTCATCGATCGTTTGAGGCACTGTTTGCGCAATGACCGGAGATATACAGAGAAGAAACGGTAAGCAATAAAATATTTTTTTCATTCACAAACTTTATGCAGGAACCGGACCGGTTTCAGGCTGAATGACTTTCCACTTGACTTCGAAATCTTTCAAAGTTTTTAATTCGCCTTGCATTTCGGCATCGCCAGACTGAACAATCAGTTTCAGTCTCCAGAGTAGAAAAGCATCACCCGCCCCATGCTTTGTTTTGGCAAGGTAATGATGAATGATTTTATTGGCTTTTTGCCAGTCGTTCGTGATAAATGTTCTCAGGTCTTTATCAAAAAAATCATAATCATACTGCGCCAGTTTTTTCCCGCCTTCGAGGATGCGAACCCCTGTATTTTCGTTGCCCAGTTTCAACCATTCATCCGGATCAACTTCAAATTCGCTGGGGCTGACAGGTCTTGCCAACCTTTTTGCTTTGAGGAATTCCCTTGGAGGAATCTGAAATAAACTAACAGGATAAAACAGGTTTCCCTTTTCGCTGATAAAGGGAAGATTGTTGAGATATAAAATATATATTCTTCCCTGAAAATCTTTTAGCTGACTGATCAGCCAATAATATCCGCTGACGTCATGCGCATTTTGTGCAGCCCAGATCCAGGCCGATTCATCCGGGTTGTTTTGCAGTCTTTCTTTCAAAGAGGCCACAGTAGCGTTGTCATCAGTTGCTGATCCCCTGTCCACAATGCCCTGGTAATCGGCGCCGGAAAGAATATCCCGCCACCAATGTTTCCTGTTTTCAATGCCCTCAAATGAAAAAATATTGGCTATCGGTCCAACAGCAAATTCGTCCTGGATCTGAATAATATCGCCCTGCAAAGCAGGATCCAATTCAATCGCTTCTTTCAAAACCTCCTTATCGTTGTGCTGAAAAACAATGTGAATCATATACTGATATTTTTCTCCGATCATTCAATAGCGCAATACTGCAACATTTAGTCAGCGCAGGTCATTTCTTATTTCTTCGTATGATTTGCTTCTTCAGCAAGATCTATCTCAACTTTCAGGTTGCCGATAATAAAGTCCTGGCGCTGAGGTGTATTTTTCCCCATATAGTATTCCAGCAATTGCTGGATATGCGTTTCAGGCATAATCATTACGGGTTGTAAACGCATATCATGTCCTATAAATTTCGCAAATTCGTCGGGAGAAATTTCGCCCAATCCTTTAAACCTCGTGATCTCCGGTTTGCCTCCAAGTTTTTTTATTGCAGCCTGCTTTTCATTCTCATCGTAGCAATAAATTGTTTCCTGTTTATTTCTGACACGGAATAAAGGCGTTTCCAAAATAAAAACATGCCCGTTTTTTACAAGATCCGGAAAGAATTGCAGAAAGAAAGTCATCAGCAATAATCGGATATGCATCCCGTCCACATCGGCATCGGTAGCAATCACGATATTATTATACCGCAGGCCTTCGATCCCTTCTTCCACATTCAATGCATGCTGCAAAAGATTGAATTCCTCATTTTCATACACTACTTTTTTTGTCAGCCCGAAACAATTCAGGGGTTTACCCCGCAGACTGAAGACAGCCTGTGTTTCCACATTCCTGACCTTGGTAATTGAACCGCTGGCAGAATCTCCTTCGGTAATAAAAATTGTAGCTTCTTTTTGTTTTTCGACAATGGCATCTTTATCCTTGCCTGTCGGTTCATCATTGTAATGGATCCGGCAATCCCGAAGTTTGCGGTTATGCAGATTGGCCTTCTTCGCTCTTTCATTGGCCAGTTTCTTTATGCCTGCAAGTTCCTTGCGTTCTTTTTCACTCTGCTCAATTCTCTTCTTGAGGGCATCAGCAGTTGTGGGGTTTTTGTGCAGGTAATTATCCAGTTCCTTCGTCAGGAAATCGTTCACAAAATTTTTCATGGTCGCACCGCCTTCTGACACGTATTGGCTACCCAGCTTGGTTTTTGTCTGTGATTCAAAAACCGGTTCCACTACACGGACCGAGATGGCTGCCACAATACTTTGCCGGATGTCGGATGCATCGTAATCTTTCTTGAAGAAGTCGCGGATCACTTTTACGAATGCTTCACGGAATGCCTGCTGATGTGTTCCGCCCTGGGTGGTAAATTGACCGTTTACAAAACTGAATATTTCTTCTCCATAATCATTATTATGGGCGAGGGCTACTTCGATATCATCTCCTTTCAGATGAATGATAGGATAACAAAGTTCATCAGCATTGGTGCGCCGCTGAAGCAGGTCGAGCAGCCCGTTTTTTGAAACGTATTTTTTCCCATTAAAATTGATGATCAGACCAGCGTTCAGGTAGCAATAATTCCAGAGCTGGTTGTCAAGATATTCATTGATGAAATGAAAATTTTTGAAGACGGTCTCATCAGGAATAAAAGTCACCAGTGTACCGTTGGACTGATTTGATTTTGTTTCCCTGTATTCCTTAACCAGGAGTCCCTGCGAAAATTCAGCAGTCTTTTCCCTGCCATCCCTGTATGCTGTTACTTTAAAGGACCGGCTTAATGCATTGACTGCTTTCGAACCCACCCCGTTTAATCCTACCGCCTTCTGAAATACCTTGCTGTCGTATTTGGCGCCGGTATTGATCTTACTCACCACATCGACAACTTTTCCGAGAGGAATGCCGCGCCCGTAATCGCGAACAGTAACAGTTTTCCCTTCGATCGCGATATCGATCTGCTTTCCATAACCCATCGTATATTCATCAATGCAATTGTCGATAACTTCTTTTAGGAGTACGTAAATGCCATCATCAGCACTGCTACCGTCGCCGAGTTTACCGATATACATACCGGGCCGCAGGCGGATATGCTCTTTCCAGTCGAGCGACTTGATCGATTCCTCTGTGTATTCGAAGAGGTTTTGTTTGGTTTCAGCCATAAGTCAATCGGGCAAATATAGCAAAACGGCCCCGGAAGCAATTTCCGGGAGTTATGCACTTGTGTGAATAAAAAATATATAACGATTGTATTTTCCGATAATTGTTATTTGTGAAACTGCGCTCACTGGCCTACAGTAATTTGCGTACAAAACAAAGTAGTTTTACCTATAATAAAAAACCCTTTTTTTTCGCTTATATCAGTAAATACTTATCCGTGAAAACCGTGCTTCAAGTCGTTAATCCGTTCATTTCGGTAATCGCAATAGTATTTTGTTTTGCCCCTTTCCTTTTGCTTTGGTTGAAGAAATTGAATCAGGAAAAAGCGTATTTATTTATAGCTATTTACTGGCTGGTGAATGGTATTATTAATCTCCCGGAATGTTTCGGGCAATCTCAAAATGCTGCTTTGCTAAACCAAATAACCTTAGCCTACAATTTGCTGGATACACCACTTGTATTGCTGGTATTTTATTTTGCTGCAACCGGAACAAAAAAAAGAATCCTGTTATACCTGCTGGCTCTCTTTATCCTTTTTGAATGTGGAATCGTTGCCTGGAAAGGCCATAATTTCGATTCCAGCACAATCATTATCGGTGTGGGAGGTTTACTCTGCCTGATCTTTAGCAGTTGGGGAATCGTGGAATACTTTCAAAAAATAGAACACAACTCATTCGAAAATGCGATGGGTTTTATTTACGCGGGGTTTATCTTCAACTACGGATTGTCTATCGTCATTTATATTTTCAATTACCTGAACTTCAAAAAAGAAACTATCGATTCCAACCTTTTCATTTATTACCTCAGTGTGATATCTGCTACTGTGCTCACTTCTGTCGGATTATGGAAATATGCCCGGCCGAATTTTGATAAACCATCATCCTATAAATAAACTGATAGCCGGGAAATGCCGGCAGCCAGATCAATCCTCGTCCTCCTCGTAATTGAAGCTCCCCTGGTTCGCATCGTAAATGGATTGCCAATCCTTCACTTTATTTTCTTCCAATAATTCAAGAATATCAAAAATGGGATCGGTTTTCTTTTTCCATTCGATGGCAGTGCTATCCGTATACCTGGAAACATAGATGCAATGATCAGTTTCCAAATTCACTTTGATCAGACTGATGGGGTCCTCTTCCTTTTCCTGAATCAGATAATAACAATCTTTTTCTAACAATGCATATGAATACATACTTCACAATTTTTTTCAGTAAAGAATTAACAGGCAGTAGGCAGGTCTGAATTATTAATGGGATGGTAAGTGCTTGTATCGCTTCGTGGAGAAATTATTTCCTGAACCTCAAGCTTAGCAAATTTACGTTTTTTGGAATTACCAAAATGAGGGGCAAAAAAAAGTAAACCAAAATTTACATCTGATTTTAATATATTGATTATAATGGTTTTATAAAGAAATAATTAAATTAAAATATCATTACCCGGACGAGTTTCTGACGACAAAACCATTTGTAAGCTCTCCAGAAATGAACAGGGCCGGTTGACTAAATATCCAACCGGCCCGGCTCCTGTGCATCTTACTTCATGCTACTATTGGGAGAGTTTTATTTCGCCAACATCACTGGTCTGACCATCCTTTACAGTAACGCCATCTTTGGCCGTATTCCGATAAGGAGGCTTGGCTTCAATAATGACCTTATAAGTACCTGCTTTCACACCCGGAATTTCGAATGTGCCACCCATAATGGGCGCTTTCAGCGTATCTGTGGCAGAAATGATCCAGGCCATCGACGCTCCGTCGGCAGGAGTTACCTTGCCTTTGACCGTACCATTGAACATGCTGTTGAATGAAAACAAACCGGCAGTGGCAATAGCCAATGCACCTACCCTTAATTTAGTGAATTTCATGACCGAGAATTTTTAAGATTAATAATTATTGATTACAATTTTCAAGAACGCACTCGTCAATCACGCATTAGAGAAAGGAGCAGAAAAACGAAAAACAACTACTATGCCATAATCTTTTTAAAAATGATGTCTTTTTTCCACCGTATCATTTGTAAAGCTTTTATCAAGGCCGTGGGGAAATTATTTCCCAGATACGATTATCCGTAACCGTTATATTCCCGGATAGAACGATGCTGCCGGCTTCGAGTTGTAGAATCCTGTTTACACAGCCGGGAATTTCATGCTGGTAATGGCTTACATAAATCAATGTAGTATGATAAGAGAGACAAAACAGTTCAATGATCGCTTTAAAAGATTCAATATGTTCTTCACTCAATCCCTGGCAGGGCTCGTCCAGAATTAATAAGGGAGGATTTTTAATCAGTGCCCTGGCAAGTAAAACCAGCCTTTGCTGACCAACAGAGAGCCGGGAAAGCAGAGTATCGGGGGAATAATTCAATCCCATTATTTGTATCCAGGACAGGCCCAGCTTTTCCTGGTCCGGGTCGGGTTGCCTGAATAAACCAATCGTATCAAACAGGCCTGAGGTAATGGCCTGGAAAATCGTTGCCGAAGGGTCAAAATACAAATGCAATTCGGGCGATATATAGCCTGTTCTTTTCTTGATATCCCAAATACTTTCGCCGCTACCCCTCCGTCTGTCAAATAAGTAGATTTCATTGGCATATGCCTGCGGGTTATCTCCTGTAACCAGGCTCAGCAAAGTGGATTTGCCCGCTCCATTTGGCCCGGCAAGCCACCATCTTTCTCCTTTTTTGACCTCCCAGTAAATACGCTGCAATATTTTTTTATTGCCATAGCTTATATTGACATCCGTCATCTTCACAGCAACTTCAAAATCCTGATCAACCGGTGTATACAGCGACTGCAATTGTTTTTTGTCTTTCACATCAAGCCGGTGCAAACCGGAAACAGGAACTGAAAAATTAGTTTTTATTATAGAATCAGTCAATATGCCATTTTCCAACTGAGCGATATGAGTGATATATTCCGGAATTTCATGAGGGGTAGTAATTAACAATAATTTCATTCCTTTCGCACTGAGCTCATTCAATATATTTCTCAACAACTTTCTTCCCGCCACATCGAGACCCGTAAATGGATTATCAAGTATGAGTAACTGTTGCCTTTGCAGCAAAGCTTTGACCAG
>DATJWE010000057.1:0-17729 GCA_035501475.1 Puia sp.
TAGTCGGCCTGAATCAATCTTTTCCCCTTTTGGGAATCTGTGGAAAACTTTGGGAATAAATAAATTATAGGGACCTGACAGCATTTACTCCAATAGATCGAAGAAATTGCCGGTAATCAATTTTAAATCCTGGTTCTTAGCTGTTCCACACAGTCATGTATAACCGAATTTATTTTTTGAACTGTGGAAGGTATTGAATTGAGATTCCTATTTTCTTTTGCATCTGATTCAACCTGCCGGATATCATCGCGAATGGATTTGATACCCATTGAATCAACTGTAGACTTTAATTTATGTGCGAGCTTGGAAACCTGTTGCCAGTTTTCTGTGTCGGTCGCAGCAAGAAGTTCTTTTACATTCTGCGGAACCGTTTCAATAAATAACTTAATCATCTTTCCCATGAAAGCTTCATCACCACCCGACATGGTCTGAATCATGGACAGGTCGTATAAAGGCTGGTTGTTCTGATCCGCGTTCATGTTGTTTGATAAGGTCGGGTCACTTTCTTTCAAGGTCAGATCCTCACCCGTTTATTTATTTTTTAATTCGCCGTTCTGAATCATCCGGTAGATGGTCGACTTACCGATATCCAGCTTCTTCGCCACAAGCAATACATCTTTATTGTACTTATCGAGATAATGCTGGATGATCTGGTTTTCGAACTCCTGCAGGGTCGTTTCCTTGTTCAGCAGGTCATTGATGCTGGTGGTAGCATTGAGCGTGATGTGTTCGGGCAGGATGGTATCCGTATCAGACATCACCACGGCCAGTTCCATGACGGATTTCAATTCACGCACATTTCCGGGGAAGGAATAACCCAGTAATTTTTGTTGCGCTTCGGGAGAAATGGCCTTCTTCTCCATCTTGTTTTCCCTGCAAAATGAATCAGTAAAATATTTCGCAAGAATGATTGTATCATTTCCCCTTTCCCTCAGCGGAGGCAGGAAGATGGGTAAACCAATCAGCCTGTAATACAAATCTTCCCTGAAATTTTTATTCTTCACTTCTTCCATCAGGTTCTTATGCGTAGCTACAATGATTCGTACATTGATGGGCGTTACACTGTTGCCACCGATCCGTGTGATTTCTCTTTCCTGCAGTACCCGCAACAGCTTTGCCTGGAGATTGATATCCAACTCCCCGATTTCATCCAAAAATAATGTGCCTTTGTCGGCCTCTTCAAACTTACCGATCCGACGGGTGGCGGCTCCGGTAAAAGCTCCTTTTTCATGACCGAACAATTCGCTTTCGATAAGATCTTTGGGAATCGCGGCCACATTCACGGCCACAAAGGGCTGCTTGTGTCGATCCGAATTATAGTGAATGGCCTTGGCCACCATTTCCTTTCCAGAACCCGTTTCTCCGGTAATCGAGACCGTTATATTTGTCTTAGATGCTTTTTCGATCAGCCCGTATACCTTTTCGATTGCTTCACTTTTACCCAGGATCATTTGTGAGAAGTCATATTTGCGGCCCACCTGCGATTTCAGGATCTCGACTTCTTCTTTCAGATTCCTGATCTCTCTCAAATGAAGGATACTGTTCCAGAGCCTGTCCTTGGTATCATCGTCCTTTACGATATAATCGAATGCGCCGTTTTTTAGAAGGTTGATTGCTGTAGCCACATCTTCCTGGCCGGAAATAATAATAACCCGAATATCAGGATTGTGTTCTTTAATTTTTTTCAGGACTTCAGCTCCATCGCAATCTGGAAGAGAGTAGTCGAGCGTAACCACATCTGGTGTTTCATGGAGTGATGCAAAAAATTCGCCAGGCGATTCAAATCGCTTGACTTCATACTCCGGATTGAGGGAAAGATAATGCTCCAGCATCGAGCCATACCACACATCATCTTCAACGATATAGACTTTAAAGGATTGATGGTTCTTCATAATTCGGATTATACCGGGTATATAACGACAAAAAAGGTTAGAATAATATTCCGGAAATAAGAAAGTTTCCAGATTTTAAATAATTTTTCCCGATCATTGTTTGTTAGTGCGTTGCAGACCGGATTGTCCGGGATGAGATATTTTCTGAAATGTTTAAAAAAACATGCAGGCTACAGGCTTACCTTTGAACAAATGACCTGCAGGAAATCATCTTCATGAATCAAAGAGAAATTTTTAATACCGAGTACGAAAAACTGAACGAACAGCAGCGACTCGCTGTGGACACAATCGAAGGTCCTGTGATGGTCATAGCCGGACCAGGCACGGGTAAAACACAAATCCTGAGCGCAAGGATCGGTCGTATTTTACTGGATACAGATACCCGGCCGCAGAATATTTTGTGTCTGACTTACACAGAAGCAGGAGCCATTGCCATGCGCAAGCGATTGCTGCATTTTATCGGGGTTGATGCATACAAAGTCAATATCTACACTTTCCATGCTTTTTGTAATGATATCATCCAGGAAAATCTTTTCTTATTTGAGAAGACCGTGCTGGATCCCGTGTCCGAACTGGAGAGGATTGATTTCTTAAAAGAACTGATTGACAGATTCCCAAAAAATCATCCGCTGAAACGCTACCGCGGAGATGTATACTATGAAGTCGGTCCCTTACAAACCCTGTTCAGTACAATGAAAAGGGAAGGATGGACACCTGCCTTTATCAATGAAAGAATAGATGCTTATCTTAAGGACATTGAAACCCGCGAGGAATTCATTTATAAAAGAACCCAGGGGCAATTTAAGGCAGGAGACTTGAAGAAAACAAAGATCGATGAAGAAATAAACAGGATGGAGAAACTGCGCGCTGCGGTAAGTGAATTCGATAATTTTCAAAAATTGATGAGGGCCCACAACCGGTACGACTTTGATGATATGATCAATTGGGTGATCGATGCCTTTCACAATAATGAATCCCTGCTCCGCAATTACCAGGAAAAATATCTATATATCCTCGTGGATGAATTCCAGGATACCAGCGGAACTCAAAACCGCCTCGTAGAACTACTCATCAATTATTGGGATAAACCCAATGTTTTCGTGGTCGGCGATGATGACCAGAGCATTTTCCGTTTCCAGGGAGCGAACGTGGAAAACATGATCGAATTTGCCAATGCCTATAAAAAAGATTTGCTGACTGTAGTGCTGAAGGATAATTACCGGTCCACCCAACCCATACTCGATGTGTCAAAAACCCTGATCACGCGGAATAATGAACGACTGGTAAACCAAATGCAGGGGCTGACCAAGGATATCGTCGCAGCGAATATAAACCTGAACAAATTACTTCACAAACCAGTCATCAGGGAATACGAAACCAGGAAGCAGGAAATGATTGGTATTACAGTGGAGCTGGAAAAACTAATTCAACAGGGCATTGTTCCCGGAAAAATCGCTGTTATTTATAAGGAAAATAAATATGGGGAAGAGCTGATGCAATATTTCCGCATCAAAAACATTCCGGCTTATAATAAAAGAAATTTCAACATTCTGGAAATTCCCCTGGCAAAAAAAATCATCCAGGTCTTCCGGTTCCTTGAGTCTGAACTCGAAATTCCCTTCAGCGGAGACGAACTGTTATTCGAAATCCTTCATTTCGATTGGTTCCATATCCCCGCCATCGACATTGCCAACCTCACAATCGAAGTAGCCAACAGGCAATTCTCCGAAAACAAAATCTCCCTGAGAAGATTGTTGTACGAGAAAAGCAACGAGGCTCCAAAAGATCTTTTTTCCCAGGGCATTCAACCCAATCTCAAAAAAGCTTCCGCGACGATAGAGCAACTGATCGGTGATGCCGCCAACACCACGTTGCAAACACTAACTGAATACATTATACGAAAAGCCGGAGTATTAAATTACATCATGCAGCATGAAGATAAAATCTGGCTCCTGCAGGTGCTGACCGGATTATTCGATTTTATTAAAGAAGAAACCCAGCGTAATCCTTCCCTCTCTTTAAAGGGACTGGTGAAACTGATCGATCTGATGGAAAGCGAAGGAATACGCCTGCCACTGGTTCAGGTAAACGGAAATGCTGAAGCTGTCAATTTACTCACAGTACACGGTTCGAAAGGACTGGAATTTGAATATGTTTTTTTTGCCGGCTGCAATTCGGCTTACTGGGAAAAAAAACGTGCTCCATCCGGCGGCTACAAGCTTCCTGATAATATCTATACTTCACAACCCCGTCACCTGGAAGATGAAGAACTCAGGAGATTGTTTTATGTGGCGATTACGAGAACGGAGAAACATCTTTTCATTTCATATAGCCGATTCAATAATGATGGCAAAGAAATGGAACCTTCCATGTTTATTGCCGAAATACAGGAAGAACAGCACCTGGATGTGGAAAGAATAATAATAACGCCAGAAGAACTTGTATCATTCCAGCTATCTCAATGGGAAGGTACACAAGCGCCTGAAATAGAAAAACTGGAAGAAAATTTTGTCAACCGCCTGCTGGAAACATTCGAGATGAATGTAACCGCACTAAACAATTATCTGCGCTGCCCACTTGAATTTTATTTCAAGAACCTGCTTCGGATTCCTGCTCCAAAAAACGAATCCACGGAATTTGGATCCGCCGTGCATTATGCGCTGGAACAATTGTTCAGAAATATGCAGAACAATAATCAGCAATTCCCTGCTAAAGAAGATTTTCTTTCCTATTTCGACTGGTATATGCGTCGCCACCGTGAAAGTTTTACCAGCGAACAGTTTGCAAGAAGACTGGAATACGGGCATATTGTCCTCCCCGCCTATTATGATGAATACATTGATAATTGGAATAAGATCGTTGCCATTGAACGGAATATCCGACATGTAGTCGTCAGCAAAGTGCCTTTGAAAGGCAAGCTGGACAAGCTGGAGTTTGACGGAAAGCAGGTTAATGTGGTTGACTATAAAACCGGCGATCCGGAGAAGGCAATTCCAAAATTGGCAGGGCCGAGCGATAAGGAACCTAACGGTGGCGACTATTGGAGGCAGGCCGTTTTTTATAAAATACTACTTGATCATTATCAGCAGCGCGACTGGAAAGTGGTCAGCTCTGAATTCGATTTTATAGAACCTGATAACAAAAAAAAATACAGGAAACAAAAAATATCGATTCGACCCGAAGATGTCAATACCGTAACTCAACAGATTACGGATACCTGGCAGAAAATTCACAGGCATGAATTTTATACAGGCTGCGGAAAGGAAAATTGCCATTGGTGCAATTTTGTTAAGACAAACAACCTGGCTGTTGACCTGCACGAGATTTCTGAGGAAACATCCGATTCTTTATGATTTTGATAATATATTGATTGACTGAAACAGACTAAGTTTGCCCGATTATGGGTTGATAAGAACTGGGGTAATCGCAATTCAATCCGAAAAAAGCAGAAGTGAATCAGAAATTTATCAGGAATTTACTTTTAATATCCGGTATTTTTTTCAGTGCAATCATTTTAACCGATAGTTCCGGGTGTGCCGTTATCATTCCTCCGACGGGGGGTCCGCGGGATACTCTGCCTCCTGTACTTGTTGGCGCCGATCCTCAAAATTTCGCACTTAATTTCACCGGCAATAAGATTGTTTTTACTTTCAATGAATATGTTGACCTGAAAGAAGTTCATGAAAACCTGGTAACATCACCCGTACCCAAATCAGATCCGTCAGTTGAAGTAAAACTGAAAACCATAACAGTCAGGCTAAAAGACACTCTTCGACCCAATACTACTTATTCATTGAATTTCGGAAAAGCCATCCGGGATATCAATGAAGGAAATATTCTCAAAAACTTCACCTATATTTTTTCCACTGGCTCCTATGTTGACTCCATGGAATTTTCAGGGAGAGTGCTTCTTGCTGAAACCGGAAAAAGGGACAGCACTCTGATTGTCATGTTGCATACTAAAACCGATGATTCGGCAGTGGCAAAAGAAAGGCCCCGCTATTTTACCCGTCTCGACAGCGCCGGGAATTTCAGGTTCCGTTATCTGCGACCAGGAACTTATGCCATATATGCCCTGAAAGATGAAAGCGGCTTAAAAGAATACACTTCAAAAAGCCAGTTGTTTGCTTTTTCAGACACGCCGGTTGTCGTGCAGCCAAATTATACCCCGGTTCTGCTCTACGCTTATAATGATACGACAGGATCAGTAAAGCATCCAAAAAAAACTGCGGCTAAGCCTGCTGCTCCGGCCAAAAAACAGGAGGAAAAAAAGCGGCTGGTTGTACAAAGCAATCTCGAAAACGGACTGCTTGATGTGTTGGGTAACCTCATAATAGGGTTTCAGACTCCCTTGAAATTTTTTGATTCTTCCAAAGTCCGATTTACAGATGAGAAATTCAATGATCTCAGTCAATATCGTTTTGAACTGGATACAACGATGAAAAGAATCACAATGCATTATAAATGGGCAATGGATACCAGGTACTATCTCATCGCTTCAAAGGAATTTGCCGAGGACACATTGGGAGATCGTTTGTTAAAAACGGATACTATTTCCTTCCATACAAAAAGAGAAAGTGATTATGGTTCGTTGCGATTGCGTTTTCTTAACTTGGATTTGAAAAAAAATCCGATGTTGGAATTTATCCAGAGTGATCAGATAAAAAAGACCTATGTCTTTGGCTCCTCGAATATTTTCTTCGACAAACTCTTCCTGCCCGGCGACTATGAACTTCGCATACTCTATGACGAAAATAAAAACGGGAAATGGGACCCGGGTGAATTTTTCGGCAAGCACAAACAACCCGAAATAGTGCAGGCAATCAAACAAAAACTCACTGTGAAATCAGACTGGGAAAATGAATTTGATATCAACCTGTAGCTGCTTGTAGCTTGACTCTTCTTCCCTAACTTTGGGTCATGCAATTCTCCTCTGCCTTACTGGAAAATGCTGTTAACGAATTTGCCAAACTACCCGGCATTGGTAAGAAAACGGCTTTGCGGATGGTTCTTCATTTGCTGAAGCAGGATCCGGCAGCAGTGGAATCTTTTGGTGAAACCATCAGCAGGATGCGCCGCGAAATAAAATTCTGCCAGCGTTGCCATAATGTAGCAGATGCAGATATCTGTTCCATTTGCGCCAATTCCATGCGAAAACAGGAATTCATTTGCGTGGTGGAGAATATCCGGGATGTGATTGCGATTGAGAGCACGCAGCAATATAATGGAACTTATCATGTGTTAGGCGGCGTTATCTCGCCTCTTGATGGCATCGGTCCCGATCAGCTCAACATCGATTCCCTTGTAAACAGGCTTCAGAAAGAGCAGGTGGAAGAACTGATCTTTGCACTCAGCCCGAATATTCAGGGCGACACCACTATTTACTATATCCAGAAAAAATTGCAACCTGCCACTGTGCGGATCACCACCATTGCCCGCGGCATCGCCTTCGGCGGCGAACTGGAATATGCCGATGAAATGACTCTTGCCCGTTCTATCACCAACAGGCTGCCTGTAGAAAGCTATGTTTCCAACCGCTGATTGCCCTTTTGAAATTACTTATTTATGCATTAAATTTGCACCTGTCACAGGCGGATTTGTTTATTGTTCGGCCTGTTGCCGCAAAAAATCAACTGAACTAATAAACGCAAAGGAAGCCCTCCTTGATTCAATCTTCCCAAACGTTTAATAGTTAAATTGTTTTGATACGGGCGATAGTGCTACTATCGACATCGTTGTGTCACTCACTTCAGCAGTTGATATTCTGCCGGGCAGAATCAGGATCGCTAATTAAAATTTTAATCGTATGAGCGATATCAGGAAGGAACTTGGGAAACGCATACTGGTCATTGACGGAGCCATGGGCACCATGATCCAACGGTATAAGCTAACCGAAAAAGATTATCGTGGGGAGAGGTTTGCGGATTGGCCTCATGATGTGAAAGGCAACAATGATCTGTTATGCCTTACGCAACCTCAGATCATTAAAGAAATTCATAAACAATACCTGGAAGCCGGGGCTGATATTATTGAAACCAATACTTTCAATGCCCAGCGGATATCCCTTGCTGATTATCACATGCAGGATCTGGCCTATGAACTTAATTTCGCCGCTGCAGGAATTGCCAGGAAAGCGATTGAAGAATTTACTGCTGCGCATGCGAATTCTTCAACTTCTCCGAAATTCGCGGCCGGTGCCATTGGCCCGATGAATAAAACCCTGTCTCTTTCTCCCGATGTAAATAACCCCGGATTCAGGTCTGTACATTTTGATGAAGTCATGTCGGCCTATTATGAACAGGTGAAAGGACTGGTTGAAGGAGGCGTGGACCTGTTACTGATAGAAACCATTTTCGATACGCTGAATGCCAAAGCCGCCATTTTCGCCATCAAAAAATATTTCAGGGATACCAAAAAACAGGAATTGCCGGTTATGATCAGCGGAACAATTACAGATGCCAGTGGCCGAACCCTTAGCGGACAAACACTGGAAGCTTTCTATACCTCAGTCATTCACGCAAAACCACTGAGCATTGGCCTGAATTGCGCATTAGGAGCAGCCCAGATGCGTTCGCATATCGAGGAATTATCGCATATAGCAACCTGTTATACTTCCGCCTATCCCAATGCCGGATTGCCGAATGCGATGGGCGAATACGATGAACAGCCTGAGGAGACCGCTCATTTCCTTGAAGAATGGGCAAGAGAAGGTTTTGTAAATATTGTGGGTGGTTGCTGCGGTACAACGCCCGAGCATATCAGGCATATCGCAGATCATATTAAAAAATATAAACCCAGAGAACTTCCTGTATTGGAACCAGTGATTTAACACAGGGGTTAACCGATTAATTCCTGTTCTGTGAAACTGTGAAATCAACATCTTTATGAAAGAAAACTGAAATTTATGTCATCCAATCAACCTTCGAAAACCCCGGCGGAACAGGAAATTATACAGAGAATCCACTTTGTGAGAGGCATAAAAGTCATGCTGGATTTCGATCTGGCCGAAATGTATGGCGTTCCGACAGGACGTTTAAATGAAGCGGTAAAAAGAAATATCACCCGTTTTCCGGAAGATTTTATGTTCCAATTGACGAAAGAAGAATTTTCATTTTTGATATCGCAATTTGCGATATCAAAAAACCCGGGCAGGGGAGGAACCAGGAAATTACCCTTTGCATTTACCGAACAGGGTGTTGCCATGTTATCCAGTGTGATCCATTCCGAAATCGCCATCCAGGTAAACATTCAGATCATCAGGGTGTACACGAAAATGAGACAATTCCTGCTCGACAGCAAGGAACTTCGTAATAAAATTGAAGCCATCGAAAAAAAGCTGATCAAAAAGGATGAGGAAATTCAGGCAATTTTTAAAATCCTAAAAGAGTTGCTTGTCAAGGAAGAAAAACCAAGGGAGCCGATCGGTTTTAAAATTCCCAGGAAATAATGAAAGAAACCAATACTATCAAACCCTATCTGCGTTTGTCCGGATTAGAACCCCTTGTGATCCGGCCGGACATGAATTTCGTAAATATCGGAGAAAGGACAAATATCACCGGCTCAAAAAAATTTGCCCGTCTTATCAGGGAAAACAAATACGAGGAAGCACTCAGCGTAGCACGCCAGCAAGTGGAAAATGGCGCCCAGATTCTCGACGTGAATATGGATGATGCTTTGCTCGACGGAGAAAAAGCGATGACTACTTTTCTCAACCTGATCCAAAGCGAGCCGGATATTGCCAAAATCCCCATCATGATTGATTCTTCCAAGTTCAATATCATTGAAGCGGGACTAAAATGCGTGCAGGGAAAATGCATCGTGAATTCCATTTCCATGAAGGAAGGAGAAGAAAAATTCATCGAGCAGGCAATCATCTGTAAAAGCTTTGGCGCGGCTGTAATCGTGATGGCATTCGACGAACAGGGACAGGCAGATACGCGAAACCGAAAAATAGCTATATCCGAAAGAGCTTATAATATATTAACCACTAAAGTAGGATTTGATCCGCAGGACATCATCTTCGATCTGAATATTTTCGCTATCGCCACGGGTCTTGAAGAACATAATAATTATGCAGTTGATTTCATCCAAGCTACTCAGATTCTCAAACAAAAATTTCCATTGGTAAAAATAAGTGGTGGGGTAAGCAATCTTTCCTTCTCTTTTCGCGGAAACGATGTAGTAAGGGAAGCCATGCATAGCGTGTTTCTGTATTATGCAATAAAAGCGGGCATGGATATGGGTATCGTGAATGCGGGTCAGCTGATGGTATATGATGAGATCGAACCCCAACTCAGAGCTCTATGCGAAGATGTTATCTTAAACAGGAATAATGACAATAATGAAGCAACAGAAAAACTAATTGCTTTTGCCGAAACGGTAAAAGGAAAAGACAAAGAAGAGAAAAAAGATGAGGCCTGGAGGAAAACTTCCGTAGAAGAAAGGCTGAAACATGCATTGATCAATGGCATCACTGATTATATTGAAGCAGATACAGAAGAAGCGAGAATAAAATATCCCAGACCGCTTCATGTAATAGAAGGGCCGCTGATGGACGGGATGAATGTTGTCGGCGATCTTTTCGGGAGTGGAAAGATGTTTTTACCCCAGGTAGTGAAAAGTGCCCGGGTCATGAAAAAATCAGTGGCGATTCTGACTCCATATATTGAAATGGAAAAGAAAAACCAGGTGGCTACCGGTGCAGAAAGCAGTTCGAAAAAAAACAGTAAAATTTTACTGGCCACTGTAAAAGGAGACGTTCATGATATCGGGAAGAATATTGTTGGGGTTGTATTGGGGTGTAACGGGTATGATGTCGTTGATCTGGGAGTGATGGTTCCCGCTGATAAAATCCTGGATAGTGCTAAAAAAGAAAAAGCAGATATTATTGGACTGAGCGGATTGATCACCCCTTCGCTGGATGAAATGGTACATGTAGCGAGAGAAATGAAAAGGCTTGAATTCAATGTTCCTCTGCTGATCGGAGGAGCTACCACATCGCGTATGCATACTGCCGTGAAAATTGCTCCAGAATACCAGCACGGTGTAGTGCATGTGCTGGATGCTTCACGCAGTGTGACCGTTGTCAGCTCCCTGCTCAGCAACGAACAAAAATCCGTTTTTCTTAAAACTATCGGTACCGAATATGCGAAATTGAAGGAAGATTTCGGGAATAAAAAATCAGCCAAAGAATATCTTTCAATACAAAAAGCCCGGGAAAACAAAACTAAAATTGACTGGGAACATTTCAAACCCGTAGTACCAACATTTACAGGAACCAAAATCTTCGATAATTATCCTTTGAAAGAAATTGCTGAATACATCGACTGGCAACCATTTTTTATTGCCTGGGAAATGCACGGAAAATTTCCCCAGATTCTCCGGGACGAAAAAATAGGAAAAGAAGCAAAAAAGCTATTTGAAGATGCGAAAATTCTTCTAAAAAAAATAATCGATGAAAAATGGCTCAGCGCAAAAGGCGTAATTGGTTTCTGGCCGGCTTCTGCCATTGTAGCGGATACCGTGGCCGTCAAAAATTCCGGTACTGAAATCAGGTTGGAATTCCTCCGTCAGCAGCTAAAAAAAGCAGCCGGTCAACCAAATATTTCACTGGCTGATTTTATTGCGCCAAAAGAAACCGGTAAACAGGATTTCATTGGCGCATTCACCGTGACCATGCAGGGAATAGAACCGCATATCAAAAATCTGATGAAGCAAAATGACGATTACAATAAAATCATTTTGCAGGCGCTCGCCGATCGACTGGCAGAAGCATTTGCCGAATTGCTTCATGAAAAAGTACGAAAGGAATTTTGGGGATATGCTAAAAATGAAAACTTCTCCAACGAAGAGCTCATTAAGGAGGAATATTTGGGTATTCGCCCGGCGCCGGGATATCCTGCCTGCCCGGATCATACGGAAAAAAACAAATTGTTCAATTTATTAGGAAACGAAGCTACAGGAATCACACTCACTGAATCGCTGGCCATGTATCCTGCAGCTTCGGTTTGCGGCTGGTATTTCGCCCATCCCGAAAGCAAATATTTTGGAATAGGCAAGATTCAAAAAGACCAGGTGATCGATTATGCACAAAGAAAGGAAATACAGGTTGAAGAAGTGGAAAGATGGCTGCGACCCATTCTTGACTATGAGGCCTGATTATTAATAATTCGTGCAATTCGCTCCAATTCGTGTAATTCGCATCAATCCGTGTAATCCGTGTTTAACAATTTTATTTGTACCTTCGCGTTCGATTTTGATATTACTTTATCCTCGTATCGATGAGGTGAATATTAACAAGCTCTAAACATGAAAGATCTGAAATGTGGCGCCCTGGCATGCCTGCTGTTGATTATATTGATTCCTGCATACACTCTGGCACAAAAAAAGACTACGAAGCGAAAAAAGGAGATTTATTTTTCCTGGGGATATAATACTGAATGGTATACCCGTAGTAATGTGCACGTATCACAACCTGAGTTAGGAAATAATTACACTTTCGAAAATATTACAGGACACGATCACAAGGGTTGGGATGAAGGGTTATTTGGTAAAGCCCTTACCATACCTCAGTATAACTATCGTCTTGGTTTTATTTTCGACACAGAAAAAGAAATTGGGTTTGAAATCAATTTCGATCATACCAAATTTATTTTCGCCGACCAGAATGCACATATCAAAGGTACGCTGGCCAATAAGCCGGTGGATAGCACGATTGCCTTCAATGAAGCAAACGGTTTTTTTTATTACCTCAACAACGGCGCCAACTTTTTACTCTTCAATATTGTGAAGCGCTGGCATGTGTATCATGCACGCTCCGAAAAGCTCAAAATAGATTTTCTTGGAAAGGCAGGTATCGGTCCGGTAATTCCGCATGTTGAAAACAGTTTTTTTGGCCAAAAAAATGAGCCGCATTTTCAGCTGGGCGGTTGGAATATCGGGGTTGAAGGCGCCTTGCGTGCTACTTTTTTCAGGTATGTTTATCTTGAGTATTCTAACAAGCTTGATTATGCGCGTTATGCCGGATTGAAAATTTATGAAGGGACGGCGAAGCAGGCCTTTGGTACCTATGAAATGATTCTCAGCCTGGGGATCAGTGTCCCGCTTGGGAAAAAGGTGGAATGATGATTTTTGGCAATTATCCGGCTGCTATCTTTTCTCAAACAGCCACCAAAGTCTTTTTCTGGGCTTTACCTGATAGTTCTTTGTGATATATGTTTTAATGTGCTCCATGGCTTCATTAATATCATCCGTCAGCAACACCAGCGACAAATCTTCTTTGGATATGGTTCCCCGCGAAGCCATATATTCAATGTATTCCCACAATTCACGATAATATTCCCTGCCAAAAAGAACCAACGGGAACTGGGTCAATGTTTTGGTTTGCACGAGAGTGAGTGTTTCAAAAAACTCGTCCATCGTTCCAAAACCTCCCGGCATGATGATAAATGCATAGGAATATTTCATCATCATTGTTTTCCGTACAAAAAAATGTTCAAATACGATTGACGTTTGTACATAAGGGTTAGTCTTTTGTTCAAATGGCAGGCGGATATTACACCCGACTGAAACTCCTCCGTTTTCGAGAGCCCCCCTGTTAGCAGCCTCCATCGTGCCGGGCCCGCCACCGGTCATGGTAACAAACCCCATCTTTGCTATCTGCGCGCCAAAATCTCTTGCCGATTGATAATAAGGATTGTCTTCTTTGAACCTGGCAGATCCAAATACAGTAATGCAGGGACCTACAAAATGAAGCGTACGGAATCCCTTAATAAATTCTTTAAAAACTCTCCAGGCAAATCCCAATTCATAACCACGGCTTTTGGGGCCTTCAAGGTAAACGGACTCTTTCGCCGGAATGATCCTGACATTTTCCATAACAATCGCGATAGTATGACAAATATTAAATTGCATCTCAATTTAATATAAACAATCAAATGTCTTCTATTCGAATCGTGAGTTATAATGTTAATGGCATCCGGGCCGCCATGAAAAAAGGTTTGGTCGACTGGATAAAAACCAATCCGGCAGATATTATTTGCATTCAGGAAACCAAAGCGCATAAGGATAATGTGGCGCACCATGAATTCACGGATCTCGGATATCATGATTACTGGTTCAGTGCAGAAAAAAAAGGGTATAGTGGGGTGGCTATATTCACTAAACTGAGACCTGATCATGTGCAATATGGCACGGGGCATAAAGTGAGTGATGACGAAGGGCGTGTATTGCAGCTCGATTTTGGAGATTTAAGACTGATCAATGCGTATTTCCCGTCCGGAACATCTGGTGAAGTCAGGCAAAGTTTTAAATATGAATGGCTCGATGAATTCATGATTTACCTGGAAAAACTAAAACAAAAATATCCTAAGCTTATTCTTTGCGGAGATTACAATATTGCGCACAAAGAAATTGATATCCACGATCCCAGAGGAAATAAAAACTCTTCCGGCTTTTTACCCGAAGAACGTGCCTGGATGGATCGGTTTTTTGAAGCAGGATGGATTGATACTTTCCGGCAGCTGCATCCGGAACCCCATCGCTATACCTGGTGGAGTCAGCGTTTCCCTTCAGTGAGATTACAAAACAAAGGCTGGAGAATTGATTATATTAATGTCACCAAAAATCTGAAAGAAAATTTGCTGAATGCGGAAATTTATCCTGATGTTAAGCAAAGTGATCATTGCCCGGTATACTTAGAGTTGAAAAAATAAAACTGTTTTGTTCTTTTAACAAGAATGAAACGCTGAATATTCCTGTTTCATGATAGTTTACAACAACACAATAAAAGTTGAATGGCCGATTGTGGAGGAGTGGCTGACCTGGCAACTTGAAACTCATATTCCGGAATTGCTGTTTACCGGATTGTTTGATGATTTTAAAATTTACAGGTTGCTTGAACAGGATGATAGTGAAGGGCCGACATTCGTCATACAATATTTTACTTCAAAAGAAGAAAATTATAACAGATATATCAGCGAATTCGAGATGCTATTGCAACAAAAAGCCTTTGACAAGTGGAGGAATCAATTTGTTAGCTACTCAACGAGTATGAAGCTTGTTAATTGATTGTGGAAAAGAATTAAAAACATAAAATAAAAAAAATCTGGCTGCGTCCTGAAACTCGTGTCGGTCGCGATCCTTGTCATCACTCGTTGAAATACAGGTCTGTACTGCCTTTCAGCGAGTCTGATTTTTTAATTTTTTTCGAACAGGGTCATTATTTCTACAATCCTTATCCGGTGCGACTTAGCGTCAATAAGCAAATCAAAAAAATTTTGTCTGATGTAAAAAGCGGCTATATTTGTTGTCGCTTAAAATAAAAACAATCACACTATGAACAAAGCTGAATTAATCGCGAAGATTGCCGATGATGCAGGCATTACAAAGACACAGGCAAATTCTAGTCTGGATTCTTTTGTGGAAGCAGTTACGAAGACACTTAAAGGCGGAGGGAAAGTGACGCTGGTAGGTTTCGGAACTTTTTCTGTTTCTAAAAGATCTGCACGTAATGGCCGTAATCCCCAGACTGGTGCTGTGATAAAAATCAAGGCCAAGAAAGTAGCAAAATTCAAAGCAGGTAAAGAGTTGTCTGCTAAATTATAATGCTGCGTACACTGCATTCAAAAGTTCCGATATACTTATGTCGGAGCTTTTATTTTTATATTGACACATTTTGATTTTAACGATCAATTTTTTTTATGGGAAAAGGAGATAAGAAAACAAAAAAAGGTAAAATATTTAAAGGTTCATTTGGAAAAACCAGGCCGAGGAAAAAGAAAAAAACCGGGAAGAAACAGGAATAATTGAGGCATTTGAATTTCTCAACATTTTTGTCTTATTCTCGCATCATTAGTCATGGAGCCAGTCGCTCAATCAGCCAGCTTCCATCTCCCAACAGGGTATAGTTGATCCGGTCATGTAAACGATTGGACCTTCCCTGCCAGAATTCAATGCTGATCGGCTTTACGCGATAACCTCCCCAGTGCTGAGGCCGCGGGATGGTTTTATTTTTAAACTTTTGCTGAAATTCTTTTTCATTTTCTTCCAGCCAGTTCCTGCTTACAATAACCTGACTCTGGGGCGAAGCCCAGGCTCCAATTCGGCTGCCTTCGGGTCTGCTGCTAAAATAATCATCGCTTTCTTTGACAGAAACTTTTTCTACAAGACCTGTAATGCGAATTTGTCTTTCGATCTCCTTCCAGAAAAATACAAGACAGGCCCTCGGGTTCTCAAGTAACTGCTGCCCTTTCAGACTTTGATAATTGGTGAAAAAAACAAAACCTCTTTTGTCATAGCCTTTCAACAACACGATTCTGGCAGATGGTATCCCATCATTCGATGAAGTGGCCAGCGTCATTGCATTGACTTCTTCGATATCACTCTCAAGCGATTCTTTCCACCATTTGTCAAATTGTTGAATAGCATCCGATGCGATTTCATTTTCGCTCAGGAATTGCATTTTATATTCTTTTCTTATTGTTGAGATGGAAGACATTCGGCATTTTGTGATTGTAAAATTACAAAAAGAAAAGGGCTTTTGATGATCCTCTTAAAATCCGGTAGGCTTCAATTTCAAAAAAATAACCACTTAGACAAATAGGATCATAGTAACACATAGCTATGTGAAACTATGTTTCTATGTGTCTATCCCGCTGTGAGCGGGACAAGTTGTGATGAAAATTTCAAATTGAGTCACTGCCTAAAATCCGTAATTGACCAGTTTAATTCACGAGAAGATTCTCTGCGTCTTAGTCTGAAGAATTTTTACAAAAAATTATTGCCCGGTGTCTGAATGAAAATCTTTTTTCTCGGGGATAACTTTGGCAAGGAGGGATTCCATTTCACTAATCCGTTTCAGCTGGCTTTCCAGTTTTTTATTATGTTCAGAAACTTCCTGCAGGTCTTTGTTCAGCTCTTCAAGAAATTGTGACTTTTTCTGTAATTGTTGTCGTTGAAAATTAGCTTCACGTAATTTATCTTCTGTATCGGCCAATATCCGGCTCAATCGCTGATTTTCGTCCCACAGTGAAATCTGCCTGTTCTTTGTTTCATCAAAATCTTTCGACAGCCTGAAATAAGATTCATGGAGTTCATCGTATTCGATCTTTTTTGTGTGGGGTTGATTCAGGTAGGATTCCAGTTTCTGAATTTTTTCCTGCAAAGTATTGAATTCAGAATAGGCCTTCTCCATCCGGTCATTTACCTCATCCGTGAGTCGCTGTTGCTGACGCATGTGGTTGATTTCAATATCCCTGTCAGTAACTGTTTTACGCAGATCGGAAACCTGTTCCTGCAACTGCACATTAACCCTTTGCAATTCCTGGTATTTTCTTTCCGATTCTTTTAACAACTGAATCTGTTCAAGAAGACGGTTGATATGCTGATTGTGTTGAAATAAGTTTTCCTGTGCTGATTTTAATTGGGTCAGGTAATCGTCTGTACTGGATGCCGGTTTTGATTCAGCACCTGATTTATTTTCCGGATTTTTAATTTGCTTTTGCAGCTCCTCGATCTCAATGTTCAGTATCTGTTCATTTTCCTCAGCTTCGTTTAGGCGTTCCCGTAATTGCTTCAGGGTCTTCTCCTGCATATCCATATCGTTATAATACTTCAGCTTCCAGTTATCGTTTTCATTGATCGTATCAGGATTGGAGGAGTGATCTAACTTCATTGATTTTCTGGCATTCCAGAAATAATGGATGGTGAACCCCAGAACCAGGGCTCCCAATAAGAAGATGATGATTTCGGGAAGTCTCACGGTTAATTGAAAATCAAGTATTAGAGGCATTGTTTTCATAATGTCCGAATTCATGAGCAATGGGGTTTTCCGGATAA